>CAZWXH010000104.1:0-6259 GCA_964637725.1 uncultured Coprobacillus sp.
CTTTTTGACTCATCCAAACTGTTTCATTTTCTAACCTTACATCGATTTTGGTGTGCCCATCTTCTGTTTGATAAATTAAAATATCCGTGCTATTTACCATAAGATTCACTCCAATTTTTATATTTCTTTTAAAACGCTAAAGAGAGATAATCAATAAAACAAATACCCTTCATCTATAAAATCATTTGCTCATTCAGTAATTTACTGATAGTATTTTGTTCCATAATTATATTCAAGTCTCATACTTAACGCTTTCTTTTTCATATTCGTTTTCACGATAAAACTCATCAGCAATTCTATTTAATATATTATGGGTTTTAGGGTACATCTTTGATTAATCAGCATATTTTCTATACCGGGTAGACAATAGTTTATTATCACTTCCTGTAGATATGTTTCTCATACCTCCGCCCCTGGTAAATATCATTTGCAATAGTCAAAGTCTGATAAATATCATTTATCTTAGATCTTCCTTGTCCATTGAAGCGGTTTTTACAAAAGGTAAAAAATCATTCTTGCTTTTGCTCTAGACATTGCAACAAAAAATGTGAATGTTTCATCCTCTGGGGATTACTCAAAGTCCCAAAAGGCTCCATCTTCTAGTCCCAATAAAACCACAGATTCAAGTTCAAGATCTTTGCTTTTATGAATTGACATGATTGGGATTGACTAAGTCCCCAAAAATCATCTATTGCTTTATACCAGACTTTATGATTTTCGTATGAATAAAAATTTTTTTTAAAAAGAGCAATTATGAAATTGATTCACTTATATAAATTATTGATATTGGCTTTCACTTCATTAGGAAGAATACCCATGAAATAATTCTCTATATTATCCCAAAACCAATCAGTATAACTTACAATCTTTTCTTTTGGTGAATTACCTTCTCGTTTATGTGTAAAGAGATACTTTAGCATTTCTACACTTGTATAATGTTTTGCTTGAACATCTTTTAGAATTTCATTACTATAATATTCACCTTGTTTAATTGCTTTCTCTAATGGATAGATAGAGTTCATTCTTAAGTATATTTGAGGATTGCTACCTCCAATCACTTGGTAGTTTAATAAGTTTCTACTTTCTCCAATACCTAAAGCTGCTATTTTTTCATCTAAAGAAGGCCCATTTGACCTTAAATAAAATGATAACATTTTACTATCTTCTTGAGTGTAATTTTCAACGGGTTTTAATGAACCATTAAGAGCTCTTTTTACAAATGTTGTGAATAAGTCACCATCATTGTGAATAATATATTTAGAGGAAGATTCTTTGATTGCTATTCGCTCAGAAATGAATTTTATATCTTTAATTTTTGAATACTCAAATGCCGTATTAATAACTGTTTGAGCGAAAGCTCTTGATTCAAACTTATCAGAGATTTTTAATTCTTTTCTAAAATGATTACCCAGATCTGAAATAGTAAAATACTTACCAGAAATACGGTAACTATTCACGAATACTTCAAATGCTCTTAGTATTAAATTATATTCTGAAATGATAGACTCAGGAGATTGTCCATCATTTAATCCTACTTCTACTCCAGAGACATACTTTAACTTTTTAAATATGGTTTTATGTTGCAATTTTTCAACTTCATCTGCTGAATGGATAGCAAACTTAAAGCTTGGGAATGACATTTTTTTATAATATTTCTCCCATATACCACTTAAGTTAATTCTATATACACTTGAATACGTTTTACTTGTTATATCCGTTATTTTTGTGAAAAATCGCCCTAAATTTGATGTAATGAATGTACGTTCTAGCTTAGAATCAACAAAAACTAAGTCATTTCCAAACAAGGTTCGTGGTCTTGCTACAAAAGGTGAAAAACCAATTTTATTGGTAGATGCAAAATCTTTCTCTATCATTAATAACACTGTTTTCACTTTATTATCAAGGGAATCTTCATCCTTTTTATTTTGTACAAAGATGTACTTGAAATCTTCAGGACTTATAATAATGTTACGATTATTATTGTTTTCTTTATATACTGATAAGACCTTTTTCATAACTTCTATTATTTGATTTTTTCTAATTGCCGACATACCATAAAGTTGCTTTACCTCAGCCATGTCACGATTTAGGAAATCTATCACTCCAAATCCCTTAGGGACTTTAGAATTATCTCTAGCGGCTCTACCTATTTCTTGAATATAATCAACGACATTTCCCGTAGGTGCATAATGATAAACACTTGTTATATCAGGAATGTCAATTCCCATACCAAAAGCTTTCGTTGCTAGAACAAATTGTATATCGCCAGTTAAATATTGTTTTAACACCTCATCTTTCTCCTCTTTAGATAATGATCCATAGTACCTGCCAGTAACTTCAGCAATATCAGGGTCATTTTTAGATAAAAAACCATAAAATTCATTCAATAATTTTACAGTTGGGAAGTAGATAAGTGATTTTTGTTTTTTATTGTATGCATTTCTTACGTGATTTAAAGCTAGTGCGTGTTTTGTTTTTCGATAATCTCTTCCTTCACTGTCTAAATCCTTCTCGCTACTCTGAACGATCATATATATATCCTCGCGTCTTACTTTTCCAAAGTATGAAATCGGGCTAATCATATTAAGACTATTTCTAGTATCAATATACATGTCTTCTCTCCCACCATAAATAGCTGTAGCTGTAAAAGTAACTATCGGGAACTTGTATTTCTTTCTTAGCTTAGCCAGATATATTCCTAGATACCAATAATCTGAACGAAATGATTTACCCCAAGTTGTTACTATATGCGCTTCATCAATTATTACCACACCAATATTCCGATCACTAATAAGCATTTTAATATCCGAGCGTGCCTGCAATGTTTCTGGCGATAAATATAAAACATCTACTTTCTGATTTTGGATATCTTCTAGTATACGCTCCTTTTCATATGGTGGTGTATTACCATTTATAGTAGCAGAGTTATTTATACCTTTTCTTTTCATACTTCCTACCTGATCATTCATTAAACCGATTAATGGAGATATGACCAAGGTTAAAGGTTTATCATGCGAATATTTTTTTGCAAGGTAAAGTGCAGGTATTTGAAACATCATCGATTTCCCAGCTCCAGTTGCTGCAGTGATATATACATCTCTAAAATCTTCATCGTGTAATGCTTTTTCTGCTTGAATAACAATATCATCAATAATTTGTGCTTGTGAGATATTAATTGTTTGTTTTTCTTGCGTCTCGATATCCATATAAAACTCAATTTCCTTAAATGTTTTATAAGAATATACGTTGTTTAATATTTCAAGATAGAATTTTTCATTTTCAATGACTTTTCGTTTAATTGATAAAGTTGTAAAATACACATTTAAATTATAATTGATTTTTAGCGTATTAATACGCGTCAAATAATTATTTGGAAGTAATTCTTTAGAACCTGACAGAACAAAAAGTATACTATAACTATTACTCTCATTTAAAACACTCATAGTTAAATCTAAAAACATTGTTTCATCATCAGATAATTCTATTTGCTTAACCTTTTCATTTGAATATTCTTCGTTATATGTTATTTCAAATTCTTCTTCTTCATAATATTGATATACTGGAATACCTTTATTAACTTCTGGATATGTCACATAATAATTGCCACTTATTTTTGAATAATCTATTTGACCATAAAATTTTGAAACATTAGAAAGAATTTTAGATTGATCTCTCTCGAGCTCAGTGTCTTCATTATAATACAAATCATGGTATATACTGTCAATATTAGTTAGAGTTCCTCTGTATGGATACTGTTTATAAAACAAATTATTTTCCAATACTATAATAGGCATCTTGTTTAGTAACTCGTGCTCTTTAAATAACTGAAACTCTTCTATAGTCATCCATAAATAAGCGTTTTCAAAGTTTCGTTTCTTGAAAATATTCTCAATTGCTTGTTCTAGAAGTATTGACATATCCACAGTATCATAATAATCCACATTAAAAGAAAAATATTTATTGTCATCATTTAAATAAGTGGTATCAAAACCTCTTAAAACAACTATACACGGTCCTATTTTATTAGTAATCTCTTTTATCTTATTTTCAATTTTCATATAAATACTCCTTTAATATTTCGTTACATTTTCTATTTTTAAGTTTTAGTAACGCTCTTGTTTCTATTTGGCGAATTCTCTCTCTTGTCACATTAAACTTCTGACCTATTTCCTCTAATGTTTTTGGTTGTCCCCCAACTAAACCAAAGCGAGAAATCAATACTTCGCTTTCTCTTTCTTTTAAATTTTCTTGAATAACTTTAAAGATCGTCTTTTTCAGTTCTAACTTTAAATACTCTTGATCCGGCGTATTAAAACTTGAGTCTAAAGCTAGTTCTCCCAGTGATGTCTTATCTTCTTCACCAACTAATCGATCTAGACTATCTAGCTTTATTTGTGCTATATGAAGGCTTAATTCTTCAATTCCTTCCAGACTTTCTTCCATTACTTCTGCAATCTCTAGATGAGTTGGGCGCCTAGACAGTTCATTAAGTAACTGATTTTCTACTTTAATAAATTTATACATTTTTTCTCGATAGTATACAGGTATACGAATTAAAGAAGAATAGTCTGATATCCCTCTCGTAATTGCTTGTCTAATCCACCATACAGCATATGTAGAGAATTGATTATCTAAACTGCTGTCAAACTTATCCGCCGCCTTGATCAAGCCTATCATTCCGATTTGATACATATCATTTAAATCAAACCCTACAGTTGAATACTTTTCATACTTTTTAACGACTTTCCATACCAATCGCTTATTTGCTTGAACAAGATTGTTTAATGCCTGTTCTTTTAAAATGTTATCGTTGGAATTGAATTGCTTTATATATTCTTGATTTTTAGATTTGTCAATGACATCTTCTAACAAATTAATACTATTAAAAAACTCATCATTACTTAATTGCGCATCTAAATCATTGAACAAGTCTTCAAACACTTTATCATCTATAACATTCTCATTTTCGTCTACAATCAAATAGCCATTATCTTTTAAATCACTTATAATTTTACTTTGTGTATCAACATCTAGATGTTGATGACTAAGCCACTCGACAACAACATCCCTCTCTACTTCATCATTTTTACTTATAGACTTATATAACTTGAATAGTATTATTTTTAATGGAGATTTAGGATGATCAATAAATTTTATTTGAAGTTCATCAAGTTCATCATAAATTGATAACTTTTGTTCATAATTAATTTTATATTCTTTAAACCAATTATCCACATACTTTTGATTTATAGTACTTCCAAAGCGAACATTATCATTAATGTATAACATTAATTCTTTATGTGTTTTTCTCATATATAGCACATCCTCAATTTAACATTCTATTAATATTTGGTTATCTATCAATTGAACGCTTACTTTAATGATTTGCTTATAAATTTACTTATGATACGGTTCATTTCTGTTGATACGGAAGGCTCGGTATATCTGCTCAAGCAACACTAGTCGCATCAACTGATGTGGTAACGTCATCTTTGAGAACGACAAGGCGAAGTTACTGCGCTTCACCACATCTTGGCTAAGTCCAAGTGATCCACCAATCACAAACGCGACTTTACTTTTACCGTGGATGGCTAACTGATCAATCTCTTTGGCGAGCTGTTCTGACGTTAATTGTTTGCCTTTGATTTCTAAGGTTATCACGTACGTATCTTGATTAATCTTCTGTAAGATCCGTTCGCCTTCTTTATTCTTGATCTCTTCCATTTCTGCATCACTTAACTTTTCTGGTGCTTTTTCATCCGGTACTTCAATTAAGTTCAGCGTACAATAAGCTCCTAACCGTTTTTTATATTCATCGATCCCTTGCTTTAAATACTTTTCTTTTAACTTCCCTACACTGATTACACTAATCTGCATATTGTCACCTCTTCGGTTTTAAGTTGTCATTTGATCATTGTTTATATTTATTAATTTTTTCTTGTGGTGTTGTTCTTTTTCTTGTGCCTGAATTATTCATATTTGTTTCTTAACACCAAGATTGTATCTAATAAAACATCCGCAGCGACTAACACATCTTCTGGCATCACTGCTTCATCCGGACGGTGACTGACACCGTTCGGTGTCCTTAGAAAAAGCATACCAGCTTGCGTGATTTCTGCCAGATGCATCGCATCATGACCAGCACCACTTGGAAGTGTGTGGACGGGATAGCCATTACTTTTCATTGCCGTTTCTAGATGGCTAATCATTGTGTCTGCCATCTTCACAGGTTTCGCTTCATCTAACTTTTTAATGTTGA
>CAZWXH010000105.1:0-6239 GCA_964637725.1 uncultured Coprobacillus sp.
GGTCATAGTATCCTTAAGAGAATATAACGTAGTCTCCTAATAGAGAATCACCTCCCATAATGTCGTGAGAGGTGATTTTTTGAATTGGTAATAAACTTATTAATTAAATAAAAATCTCTGGATACAGTCTTTTTAGGTTATTAGTTATCTCTTCTTTTGATAATTGTTCTAATTCACTTGCTATATCACTTGCTATTAATCTTCTGCTTGCTGTTGTTAATCCTAAATCTAAAAGTGAGAGAATATCATCGTTGCTTATAAAAAAATTAAGTTTTATTGGTTTAAAACCATTTTTCTCCAAAACAGTGCTGATTCTATTTGAAAATGTTATCAAAATATCATGCTCTATAGAGTTTAGTAATTCAATTTCGTTGATATCGACAGTTCTTACAAATTCAAAATCTACGACATTACTTAACTGTTCTATAAAAAATCTAATTCGTTCAAAACTAACATTAGAGACAACAACAATTTTCTTTTTATTAGTTGTAAATATCTGATTTTTTGTAATCCATTTAGTAAAAATCAAAGTCAAGGAAGATTTTTGTTCATCGTTAAATTTCATTAATAAATAATCTTCAAGATTGTTTAATGAATTGCTAACAACTTGATATGTTTCTTTAAATTCATCTTTAGTTGTTTTTACTAAGCGATCGTCATAAATATAGTTAAAATAATTGTAAAAATAGTTACGATAGATAAAAGCATATAATTCGTCTAGAACATCTTCTTTGGTAATGATTTTAACTTTTAATGCATTAGTCACTTTTACAAATAATTCTTTTATTTTATTATCTAATTCCATGTTGAATGGTATAGGAATAACTGGATAAAAATCAAGCATTGATGCCACCTGATTAAATGCTCTATTTTCAAGCCTATTATTTTCAAATAAGTATAGGTTTAAGGGTTCTAATACTAAGCTTTCAATAAAGAGTGTTTTTCCTGTTTTGGAGTTTGATAATAATATATACAGAATAAAAAATTTCTTTGAATAATAATTTATCTGTAACTGGTAATCGAATAAGAATTGTTTAACCTTCTTTTCAGAATCATTTTTATAGTTACCCACATATTCAATCATTGTCTGATAAATCTGATTTTCTATAGGTGTATTTGCACTTCTGGATTTAAGATTGAAATCATAAACATCGGTACATGAATTTAAGATTTGTACAACGAGAATTCTATGTCTTAGATTATTTCCTTCTATACTGATTCCTTGACCTGGATAACGTTTGATTGAAAGTTTATATTTCTCTAAATATTGTTCAAGTGATTTAACATCCCTTTTTTTAGTGTTTAATGATATTCCCCAATAGTTATATAATTGTGTCAAATTGAAAATTTTCTCAAAATAACAATATACAATTATAACTGAAAGCCTCTCGGAGATTGAAGGTTGATATTCTTTAAATGAGAGTGAACTTACAAAATCGGTAAAGTATGTGTAAGTAGTTAAAGTTGTGATGTTAGATAAAGAAATCGAGATTTTTAAATGGTTCGGTAAGTAAGAATTTAGGGTGCTAATATCCTTTCTTAACATGTGTTGCGTTTTGTTGAATTGATTCGATAAGTTCTTTAATTCCTGAGTTGGATTATTCATTATGTATTTATATAAATCAATATGATTGCGTGTTAACATACATTCTCCTTGGGGTCATTTATTTACCAAAAGTATAACACAAGTGTCCCTTGTTTAGACCTAACAATTCTCATAAACTAAAACTAACAACAATAAGATGAAAGGAGAATCTTATGAAATTTAAATTTCCACAAACATGGAAAGATGGAATTCAAACGTTTGGACGATCATTGTTACTACCAATCGCATTATTAGCACCGATTGGTATGATTATGGGGATTGCTAATGCATTAACCCAAGCGTACATGATTGAACGTTTACCTTTCTTAGGTAATGAAACGCTTCAAGTTATTTTGAATTCTCTCAAGGGTATTACACAAATTCTTTTTAATAACATTCCATTGTTATTTGCGATGGGGGTCGCTAATGGTGTTGCTAAAAAGGAAAAAGGATTGGCAGTATTCGCTGCAGTTGCATCATATCTTGTATTGAATGCAACAATGAATGTTTACTTAAATGTAACTGGAACATTAGCTGATCCTGCAGTTGCTTCTCAAGTAGGACAAGGGTCTGTTTTGGGTATACAAACTTTACGGATTGAATCTCTAGGAGGGATTATATCTGGTCTATTAGCAGCAAAAGTTTGTGATAGATTCTATAGAGTTGAGTTCCCACTTGCTTTCGCATTCTTTGGTGGTAAAAAATCTGTACCAATTATTTCTGTTTTACTTACAGTACCAATTGGTTTATTAATTCCGATTTTCTGGGATGCGTTTAACTCAGTATTAATGAGTATGTCTTGGATTTTCATGAATGATACTTTCGGAACCGGGGCATATTATGCTTTGAATAGAGCATTAATTCCATTTGGTTTACACCACGTATTGTCATCTACTGTTCGATTTACAGAAGTAGGTGGAACATATCTGATTAATGGAACTGAATATGTTGGTATTCTTAATGCTTTAAATGAAGTTTTATTTAACTTAGGACCAAGTAGTCCATATTGGAGCGAACTAATGCCTAAATTAACAGGATATTTAGCTGTTCCGCAAATGGTTACCACATTATTTAGATTCCCTGCTATTGGTTTAGCAATGTATCACACTTCATTTCCTAAGAATAAAAAGATTGCTTCTGCAGTAATTCTTACATGTGTTATGACCGCTTTCTTAGGAAATATTACAGAACCACTAGAGTTCTCATTCTTGTTCATTGCACCACAATTATTTGCTGTTTATTTAGTACTTTCATTCCTATTTACAATACCAATTTCATTCTTGAATATTTCCATAGGCTATATTCGAGGAACAATATTCGACTTCGGTATTTTTGGATTAATGTATGAAAATACTAATTGGATTCAATTAGTAATACTCGGTATCATTAACTTCGTAGTATTCTACTTTGCGTTTAAATATTTCATTAAGAGATGGAATTTAGAAACACCAGGTCGAGAAAGCTTTGATTTAGTTGAATCTTCTAGTGAACTATTAAAGAGCAGAAATTATCCAGAAATGGCACGAATTACTGTCGAAGGTTTAGGTGGCCGTGCTAATATTAAACATATTGAAAACTGTATTTCGAGATTAAGAGTAGACTTAGAAGATCCGGGTCTTGTAAATCAAGAAAAGATAAGAGAAGCTGGATGTTCTGGTATATTCTTCCCGTCTGAAAAACATATACATGTTGTCTTTGGGCCTCATGTTGAGTTTGTAAAGAATGAAGTTGACGATTTACTAGCAAGTTAAAGGAGTTTGTCATGAGAGCATTATATGATTCAAGTTCAAAAAAATATGAAAACGATGAAGTAAGCCGCTATTTTCGAGATGATATTAAAGTAAAGGCTTGGTTAATTGTTGAGAGTGAACTAGCTCAAGCACAAGCTAAACTAGACATTATACCTCAGGAAGCGGCAGATAATATTAAACTTAATGCCAAAATTGAGAACCTAGATTTAGTAAGGATGGAAGAAATAAAAAGTGAGATAGGTCATGGGTTTGTTCCATTTGTCAAAGTGCTGGTTGAAGCATGTAGTGAAGAAGCTGGAAAATATGTCCATTATGGAGTGACAACTCAAAATATTCAACAAACTGGCCAACTATTAATTTTAAAAAATATATCAATTCACTTTAAGAAAATGCTTGGTAATATACTAGAGAATCTCTCCTCACTAGCTATTAACCATGCAAACAGTGTAATGGCTGGTCGTACCCATGGTCGTCATGCAATACCTATTACCTTCGGATATAAAGTTTCTTCATGGATCTTTGAATTATCACAAGCTATTGAGCGCTTTGAAGATGCTGAGAAGAGAATATATACGGTTATGATGGGTGGTGCAGTTGGAGCATTTAATAGCATGCCAGAAAAAGGACGACAAGTACAAAAACTAGTTGCTGAGGCATTAGATATGAATGAAATGGAAGTTCCATCTCGTAACAATCACTCACATAAAATTGAATATATGTCCTGCCTAATACAAATAGCAAATGTTTTACATAAAATTGCTGAAGAAGTTTATTATGGTGGTATAGAAGAGTTTAATGAAATACAGGAAGAATTTAAAAGAGGAACTGTAGGTTCTAGTACAATGCCACATAAGATTAATCCTAAACTAGCAAAGGGGATTATTGCAAATGCTTCAAAAATGTATTCATTATTGCAACCTGGGCTTTATTCAAATGTTAGATTATATGAGGGTGATTCTTCCCAATACATGATGTTCGATGTTCTACTAGATGAAACAATCGAGCTTATGAATGAAGTGTTAATACGAAGTGTACCTTTAACTAAGGGACTTCATGTTAATGTTGAAAATTTGTATAAAAATGCGAATCTAAATAAAGGTCTTGATAATATTGAACATATTATGATGGAACTTGCACCAAGAATTGGAAAAGATAAAGCACATTCATTAATGTATGATACGGCGATGGCAGTTAAGCTAGACAACGCAAATCTTCTGGAAAGATTACACAATGAGCCGCTTTTAAGCGAAGTTGATAATGATTATTTAGAATCATTGATTAAACCTGAAAACTATATTGGGTTGAGTTCAGAAATTGCATTAGAACAGGCAAGTAAAGCTTCTGAAAAAGGAAAAGAACTGAAGCAATTGCAATCACAACTATAAAGGGTAGGTCTCTACCCTTTTCTTAAATTGGAGGTAATATGAAAGTTTTATACAGTAATAATATAGTCTTAAAAGATGAAGTTATAAAAGGATATCTTATTGTAGAGAAAAATGTCATTAAAGAGATTAAACAGGAATATGATGGTGAATTTGAAGATTTTTCAGATTGTATTATTCTACCTGGATTTATTGATCAGCATGTTCATGGATGGGGTAGAGGGTCGCTTCTTTATGAAAATGATGCTAATGCAATTCGCAAAATGATTGAAGATCAAGCAAAAGAAGGAGTTACTGGTTTCTTAGTAACAACATTTACAGACTCATTGAAAAATATTAAACAATCAATTGATGCCGCTAATGAAGTTTATTCTAATCAGAATAAAGGTTCTAAACTATTAGGAATGCACATTGAAGGACCGTTTATAAATCCTGAATATAATGGTGCACAATTGAGAGAATATTGTTTAGAACCAAGTGTCGATGTGATGAAAGAATTAGTAGAACAATGTGATAATCCAAATTTGATTAAACTAGTTACTATAGCTCCAGAACTGAATAATGCCAAATCATTAATTGAGTTTTGCCGAGATAACAATATTCAGGTTTCTGCTGGACATACTGGAGCAACTTTTGAAGAACTATTAGAATCAAAAAAATGGGGTGTAGGTGGTGTTACTCATATGTTCTCAGCTATGACTGGTCTACACCACAGAAAACCCGGAGTTGCTGGTGGAGCTCTTTATGATAATGACTTAATGTGTGAATTTGCTAAACAAACAGGTATTACAGTAAGACATGAAGTCTTCGATATTACTTATCGTCTTAAAGGCTCAGATAGAATTATTATGACGACTGATTGTCTAGGACATGCGATGCAGAAGGAACCATATTATCACGCTAGAAGAGATGTTTGGTTTATTCCTGAAGAAGGGTATTTGATAGAAAAACATGGTAATGGAAAAGAAATAAAATATGACTTAACTAAATATGAAGAAGTCAGAAAGATTGAATTATCGTTTATTGATTCAATAAAAAAAATGAGAGAAACTACGAAGATGGAATTAATAGACTTAGCTAAAATCACTTCAACAAACTCAGCTAAATATATTCATATCTTCGATCGAAAAGGTAGTATTGAATCAGGTAAGGATGCCGACTTAACTATTGTTACACATGAACTAAATATAGTAGCTACTATGGTAGAGGGTGATTTTGTTTATGATAATCGTAAGTGATTATGATCGTACATTAAAAATAGATGGAAAAATCTCTGATAATAACCTAAAAGCAATAAAAAGATTTAGAGAACTTGGGAATATATTTGTTATTAACACTGGAAGATCGTACCAGTATTTTCAAAAAGAAATGGTGAATCAATCTTTCGGTTTTGATTACGCAATATGTGGTAGTGGGTCTCAGATAGTTGATAATCAATTTAAACTAATTGATTTTACACAGATTAATGTAGAAGAAATAACGTCTTTGATTGACCGAATTTATGAATCCTCAGCTCTTTTA
>CAZWXH010000106.1:0-6214 GCA_964637725.1 uncultured Coprobacillus sp.
ATTATAACACAAAATTTGTCTAAAAAAATGGTAAATATCGGTTTTTTGTAGTTTGTTTTTATCTCAGAATTTTGTATAATAGATTTAAGAGGTGAACACAATGAGAAAATGTCCTAGATGTCATAAAGAAATGAAAGAAGATTGTTACTTAAAAGATAATGCCAAACAGATCAGTGATTTTCAAATCATTGAAAAAGATGATGATTTCAAGAAAAAGACTTATTCATTAAAAGGTGCTATTTGTAAAAGTTGTGGTTACGTAGAATTGTATGTTGATTTAGAAGAAGAATAAAAGAAACCTAGATAGGTTTCTTTTAAATACCCTCAATAACTATATTTAATGATTGTGGTATGATTTGAAAATCATAGTGACTGTTTTTATATTCTTCACCATCAATGTTAGCATCATTTTCACAAATAACTGATGCATCTTGAACTTTAAAATAATGGACCTCTTTGCGATCATCTAATTGATGTCTTAGTAACAATGATAACATATAGGGAATCTTTGCCTTTGGTATTTTTTCAACAACACATATATCCATATAACCATCTTGAATAGAGGCATGTGGAATAATCTGAAATCCACCACCATAATATTGACCATTATTGATGGTACAAAGTGTAACTTGACCTTGAAATATTATTTCACCTTTTGAAAGTACCTTTACTTCATCAAATTTATATTTAAAAACATGCTGTAAAATAGATATGATATAACTCTTTGAAGATGGAACAAGAGGAATATTAGGCGTATCATGTACATGATTAGCAATTACACTATCTACTCCAAAACATGCAGAATTAATATAATACATATCATTCAACTGAATAACATCAATTTTTTGTGTTGGTTGATTAAGAGATTTCACTAATATCTTTTGACAATCTTTTTCTTTTGTGAGAGTACGACAAAAGTCATTCCCTGTTCCTAGAGGTAAGACAACTAACTCATGTTCGCTATGAACTAAAGGTTGAATAACACCACTTAATGTTCCGTCCCCACCCACAGCATAAAATCTTGACTTTTCTGAAGTCTTTTGAATATAGCGAATCGTATTATGTATTGAAGCTGAATAAATAACTTCATAGTCTAAATCATTCATAACCTTTTGAATGATTTTTTCAAAGTCATGATGCTTCTTTGTATCGTGTAATAAAAATATATGTTTCATTTCTCTCACCCTACTCCATTATAACTAAAATCACGACTTTTGAAAACAAAGTGTGATATATCTTTTAAAGTTTCCTTTCTTAATTATACACTGATCGAGTATTTTATAAGATAAATCTTCTAATTCTCTATTCATATCTATATGAGAAATTAACACGAACCTTGGTGACAATAGTGAAGCGCTTTTTAATAAGTCTAATTGTTGTTCATATGAAAAAGGACTGTATACTCCATAAGGGATATCCATAATCGTCACATCGTAAGTCTTCTTTAAATCTTTTATATCTGATCTTTGAATAAGGTGTGAATCATATCCAAAATGTTCAAGATTCAACCTTGCTTGATAAGCTACATAACGATTAATATCATAACCTTCAATATCAATCCCCATACTCAAAGCTTCTAGGACAACTGTTCCAACTCCACAACAAGGATCAATAACTTTTAAATTTAAATCTTCACCAATCGCAATATTAACGATAGTTCTTGCATCTCTAATATTTAAAGAATGAGAATAAGAATGGGGTTTTTCATATTGTAAGTTCCATGATGCTTCATTATGATAAATCCCAAAATAGAATATATCATCTATCTTTGTGATCGCAAAAATAATCTTTGGATCTTGCATATCGACACTTCCATCTATTGGATCAGCAATATCTCTACACCATTGTAAAGACTCTTGATAATCAACATGTGTCATTTCATTTTTAATATAAATAACTTTAAAATCATAATAACACATCTTTTTTTCTTTAATCTTTAAAACAATATTATCAATAGAAATAGATTGTTCTAATATATCTAATCTTCCTTTTATAAAAACACTTCTTTTATAATCAAAGTCTTTATCTGTAAAATAATATAAACCCTTCATATCTTCATGAAAAATCTGTCTAAACTCCATTTCACATAACGCTTTTTCATGAGGAGGGTAATTATAAATATATAAGTATTGTGCCATAGGTTCACCTTTAAAAACATCTTTCTTTTTATAGTATACATAATTTGTGAAATGTTGTAAAATAAGAGTGCATTTAGGGAGGTGCTCATTTTGTCTTATCTACAAACATTAAAGACACGTTTTAATACGCAAGAGTTATGTATTCTATCTGCTGTATTATCAATGTTTTTACCATTTTATATATGCGCTATTGTCATTGTCGGAATTACTCTTTATCTAATTAAAAAAGGGGAAATAAAAAAAGCTTTTCAAGCAACACCCAAGAGTCGTTACATATTATTATTTACAGGACTATCTTTTATTGTTTCACTCTTTTATCAAAATTACTTAGGAGCACTTATTAGTGTTGGTATTCTTATCATCATGGGATTTGTGTTATTTTATAGACAATATATTACAAGTGATCTCTTTGAATATATGACTAGTTGTATTATTGTTTTAAGTATTTTGGCTGCTGTTGTGGCGATGATTCAATACTTATTTATATTAAGATCATTAGATATGGATTTTGTGATTAAAATTTTTAATAAACCAAAGTATCGTATTAGTGCAATGTTTTTTAATGCAAATTACTATGCTATGATGATTGAATTCTTTATTTGTATTACTTTCTATAAAATTCTTAAACTAAAAAGTTTGAAAATAGATATCAAAAAACTTATGTTTTATTCTTTTGTGATTGTATTAAATATTGCTATTCTTATATTAAGTGGATGTAGAACAGCAATACCTGCTTTAGGCGCTGGTATCCTTGTGATGCTTATTTTAGATAAACGTTATAAGTTATGTGCTTTTCTCTTTATTTGTTTTTTAATGGTATGTGTATTTTTCCTTTTAAACCCAAGTAAGTTTCCTCGTGTTGATAGTATTTTAAGATACTTCTTAGTCCGTACTAATATATGGACAGTTGCTATTCAAAATATAACAACTCATCCTTTATTTGGTGAAGGACCAATGACTTATATGCATGTTTATAAACTTTATAATGGTCATCCCACTCAACATGCACATAATGTTTTAATAGATCCTGTTTTATCTTTTGGAATCATTGGTCTACTCACAATTGTTCCTTATGTTTTTGATAATATAAAAAGACTTTATCACTTATGGAAAATTAAAATTGATAAAACTTTAGTTGCTTTAATGGTTGCCTTTACAATCATGGTTCTCGTTCATGGAATGTTGGATTATACAATCTTCTTTGTTCAAACTGGATTCCTCTATTTATTAATTGCAAGTTCTTTTGAAATATATAAAGACAAACTGAATTAACAGTTTGTCTTTTTAAATAAGATTTAGTCTTTTAAGTTCATGGTAAATTCCATCGTCTTCAACACTTTCACATATAGTCGTTGCATGTTTTTTAAGTTCATCTGATCCATTTCCCATAACCACACTATGGTGACAAACTTGAATCATTTCAAAATCATTCATACTATCACCAAAACATATTGTATCTTCCATTGATAAGTTCAATGCTTCGACAACCTGTTTAACTGCAGTTCCCTTATTTGTATCTTTAATAATAATTTCACCATTAACTGAATCAATAGAAAACATATCATGAATAATAAAATTATATTTATCAGATAATAGTAATCTTGGTTCTTTCAAACTTTCCTCGTTTAATGCGATAAAACAAATCTTATGAATAGGAACAGGCTTTTCATCATATTCCTCTAATCCATGGATATTAAAACGATCCTTTTGTTCTTGAATAAGACGATTTAATTCAGAGTTAGTATGTTCTTTATTCAAAGCTCCTCTTGAAAACATTTCTGTCATCTTTTCATCAGAAAAAGTTAAATGAGTTGCTTCTAAGTTATACATAACATTATTTCTTGTAAATATTTCTCTAGCTTGTAAAACTTCCTCTTCGTCTAAAAAAGATTCATAGAAGAACTCTCCATCTATTTCTATATAACCCCCAGCACTACAAATAATACCATCAAATTTTGTATCCATTAATGAAGCAATTCCTGATTTATTTCTTCCTGTACATATATAGACATAGTGACCATTCTCTCTGGCTTGTTGAATAGCACTTTTGACTCTATCACTTATTTCTCCCGTTGGCGTAGTTAATGTTCCATCAACATCCAAAAAAACAATTTTTTTATTCATATTTCCACCTCGCTTTTCTAAGTATATATGAAAATATACAAAAAGAGAAGAATCTTTCAATACTTGAAAAGATTATTCTCTTTCTTTAATGATGACATGAATCATGTCACCTGGTTGTTTTTTGATAATTGCTCTTATATCTTTTCTAATTCCAATGATATGATTTGGGGTTTTCATTCTTACAAGACTTCCAAGATATTCAACACTATCAAATGTTGCAGTGACTTTCACTCTTCCTTTGTTAAACTCTTCTTTAACATCATAAGGAAAGTCTATATATGCACCATCTATTCCTTCTACCTTTTTTATAACTGCATCAAACTCATATATCTTTGTATTCATATTTTATACCTCATACTTATTATAAACTATTTTTTAAATAATACTCCCTTATTTATAAACATACATTCTTGTCAGGTGAGAACTCCCTACTTCTTGAACCATACAATGAAATTTATATCCATAACGCTCATAAAATAAAATGTGATTACTGATAAGATAGAGAACATCGATTTTAAAAGATTTCATATCTTGATATACATAATCTAAAAGCTGCCCTGCAATTCCTTGACAACGATACTCCTCTTCAACATACAACGCACAAACATTTGGTGATAAATCTTTACGATTATGAAAATCATTATCTATAACGCCAATCCCTCCAATTATTCTATTATCCTCAATAACAATATACCATTGGGGAATTGATTTATCGCCTTTAAGACATTCATGAATACTTTCAATATATGCATTAAGTGAAATATCCCATTTATTATGAAACCACTCTGCTGCTTTGTATGCCATATCTTTATTTTCTCTAAGCTTTAATATTTTCATTAATAAATACCCCCAGTCTTCCTATTCTACAACATAATATATATAGACTGTTTATTTGATAACTTTTAACCAGAATATATTTTCAAACTCTTCATTCTCTTTTTTTCATTATAAAACAAAAAGGAATAGATTTCTATTCCTTTGGTGCTAACTGTTTTAAAATTCCATTCTTTTTTAATCTTGGTACAATCGCAATGTACAAGCTTGATGATATAACCACTGCTAATATTGCATTTATGCTCGTTGTGATTGCATTCCATGAGGCTAATGCTTTCGCTGCTTTATCTGGTGCTCCAAGTACAATTGTTGTATAGAAGTATCCTAAGATTGGTTCTCCAACAACATTAAATAACATACCTGCAATTGTTGAAATGATAACAGCTTTGTATAAGTCTTTCCCTTCTCTTTTTTGAATATGAAAAACTTTATGTGCAACTAGTCCTGTAATAATCCCAATACATAGCTTTAAGATAATTGTCTTTGGTGCTACTGTTACATAAGTCGGATCAAGAATATCCCCAATTCCCATTCCAATCGCTCCAGCGACTCCACCCGGTACGCCACCTAATAATAATGCTGCTAAAACACAGAATGTATTGCCTAGATGAAAAGATGTAAAACCTGCCGGAGTTGGTATTTTAATTTGTAAAAATGTAAATGCAACATAACATAGTGCTGCCATTAGACCAATCACTGCAATTTTCATTGATTTATTGTTCATAAATATTTCCCCCTTTATATTGACTAGTATACGACTATGTTGAACATATTATAATAGCCAGTTTTATCTTTTTTTATATGTCCAGATTATGTTATACTATAAATGAGGTGATCTTATGTTAACTTATCATTTTCCTACTAATCAAACAATACCTATGTATGAATATCTTTATCAATGTCTTAAAGAAGATATCATTCATAAAAAGCTTGATGCTCATGAAAAACTTCCTTCTAAAAGAGTATTCGCAAAGCATCTTCAAGTCAGTTTAATAACTATAGAAAATGCTTATGCTCAATTACTTATAGAGGGTTATATTTATTCAATAGAAAAAAAAGGATATTTTGTAAGTGAAATCGAAGCGATTGAAATACCTATGCATTCCCATATCCAATTA
>CAZWXH010000107.1:0-6210 GCA_964637725.1 uncultured Coprobacillus sp.
CAACTAGTTCTTCTTTGTTTTTTAATAAATATAAGTTTTTAACATTTGAAACATTAGCAATACTTTTATTTTTAGCTAAGACTTTCCATACAACTAAAGAAATCGCAAAGTCTACTGAACTATGTACAAAAGTTCCTACCCCAACTAATCCAAAGACCATATATACAAAAGCTTGTGTATCCATAATTGTACCAAAGTAGAATGGAATAACAATAATCATTTCAGCAATGGCATGAATAAGTGCAAGTGAACCATTGAAACCAAGTGTTTTCATTGGTGATGCAAAGGTCTCAGGTTGTTTTTTAGCGTACATAGCGCCAACAAATGCCCAAATAACATGAGTTAAAGCACGAAGGACAACAATAAATGGAAAACCAGCAATTAGAAATCCAAGTGTTGTACCAATTGATACTGCTAAAGCAACCTGTGGTGATATGAATATAGCTATCATAATCGCAACATGAGAAGCTAATGTAAAGGACATAGGTCCGACAATTACCTTTGGCATAAATAAAGGAATTACGGTTCCGATTGCTATTAAAATAGCTGATAAAGTCATAGTATAAATTTTGTTATGTGTATTCATAAATACATCCCCCTTAGAATAATAAGTATACATGTGTCAAGACACATGTTGGAAATATTATATACTTTTCTTTAGCTTTGTCAATAAAAAAAGAAAATGATATAAATGTGGCGATTATTCCTTAAGCAACTATTTTTATAAAATTAAAGATTGAAAAAGACCGTAAATACCGTTATAATATGAAATACTTGCACGGACAAGCATCTAAAGAGAGGAATTGTTATATGAGAGAAATTCTACGACAGGAACAGAAATATATGTGCACTGTAGATCAATATATGAGACTTAAATCAGTCTTATCTCTTTCTTTGAAAGAAGATACCAATAACAGTGAGAACGGTTATGTAGTAAGAACCTTATATTTTGATACCTTATTCGATAGTGATTTCTATAATAAGGCAGATGGAATAGAGATTAGAAAGAAGATGAGATTAAGAATTTATCATCCAGATAATCAATATGCATATTTAGAAATGAAACAAAAGCATGGAATCTATCAAAGAAAACGTTCCTTAAAAGTAACAAGACATGATGCAAAAGAACTGTGTAAGGGTAATTATTCAGTATTATTAAACTATGAAGAGGAATTTGCAAAGGAGTGCTATGTTGTCTTAAATGAAGAGATGTATTCACCAAAAGTCATTGTTGAATATGATAGATATGCATATGTATTAGATTGTAATTCTGCTCGAATTACTTTTGATTCTAAGATAAGATCAACAAGTAGTTCGTTTGATATATTTGATTCAAATTTAGTCCTAGATGATTATTTTGAACAATCAGCGGTGGTATTAGAAGTGAAGTTTGATAACTTTTTAATGAGTTATATTAAAGATTTAATTCGTTTGGAAAATCCTTCGTTGTTATCAGTAAGTAAATATTATTTAAGTAGACAAAATATTATATTATAGGGGAGAGTATATATGGAAAAATATTTGTATTTGTTAGATCAAGGGAATCTATCTATGGAAAGTATTGTTTTAAATATTGGGTTTTCAATTATTATAGGATTAATTATTTTCTTTTCATATTGGAGTACACATGCGGGGACAATATATAGTCGAAAGTTTAATGTGTCTTTAGTTATGTTAACCATTTTAACAGCTTCAGTTATGACTGTAATAGGAAATAACCTAGCATTATCTTTAGGGATGGTCGGAGCATTATCAATTGTTCGTTTTAGAACAGCAATTAAAGATTCAAGAGATACAGTTTATATTTTTTGGGCTATTGTCATGGGAATATGCTGTGGGAGCCAAGATTACTTGGTAGCTGCAATTTGTAGTGTTGCTCTTTTTGTTGTTTTGTTAATTCTAGGAAGAATTAGAAATGATGGTAGAAAGCTTATTATTATAAAAGGGAAAAGAGATATTCAAGGAGATGTTCAAGGATATATATATCGTGTGTTTGATGGAAAATCAAAGTTAAAAGTGTTAAATACTACACCAGATAGCTTTGAAATGATTTATGAATTAAGTACCCGTCAATTAGAAGCAAAAGAAAAAGAAGGACTAACTATTACAGATGATTTGTATAAGGTTGAAGGAGTTCTCATTGCCAATATTGTTTCTCAAACGGATGATCTATTGTAATATGAAATATAAGTTGATTTATATAGCTGTAGCAGTATGTCTATTGATTACTGCTATTTTTGCAACATATAGTAAAATCGATCAAACACATAAAAGTGAATTTCAACATCTTAATTCTAAAAAAGAAGAAAACAGTAAAACTGATGAATATCAAACCCATTTACCAATAGTAAAAATAGATACAAAGAATATTCCAATTGAAGGAACAAAGAATGCAGCTCAATACTCTAATGCAGAAGTTATGATTATTGATAAAGAAAGTAAGATGAATAAACGTGATGATAAGGCTGATGTGAAAACGCAAGCATTGATTAAAGTGAGAGGAAATTCATCTTTCTATTTTGAAAAAAAGTCATATGATTTAAAGTTTGTAAATCAAAACGAAGCAAATAAAGTTCAAGTCATGGGAATGCCTAAAAATGATGACTGGGTATTAAATGGCCCCTTTTTAGATAAATCATTAATGCGAAATTATCTCGCTATGAATATATCAAGTGAAATAATGGGATATGCACCAAGAGTTCGCTTTTGTGAAGTGTTTTTAAATGAAAAGTATCAAGGGTTATATCTTATGATGGAACCAATTAGTCAAGGAGAGAAAAGAATACCTATATCTAAAGTAGAAAAAGATAACGATTACACAAGTTATATATTGAGAATGGATAGAGGAAGTTTAAATGAATATAAAAACATAAATAACTTTTCAAAATATACTTTGGGAATACCGTTAGATAAAGATTTAACCCATTATAGGATTAATATAGATTATCCTACATCAAAGAATTTAACTGATAGTAAAAAGGAATATATAGAAAAAGATTTTAGTCAGTTTGAAAAGACGTTGTATTCTTTTGACTATAATACGGGTGATTACGGATATCAGAACTATATTGATGTGAATTCTTTCGTTGATTATTATATTATTAATGAATTTTTTCAAAACTATGATGCAGTTTTATTTTCAACATATTTATATAAAGATTTAAGAGGGAAAATCAATATAGGACCAGTATGGGATTTTAATAATAGTATGGATAATTATGTCGAGGGTTCTAATCCAATTGAACAAACAATGCTTGAACAGAGACTTTGGTATACTATGTTGTTTAAAGATGAGAAGTTTGTAGAAAAAATTTTATACAGATATAAAGAGTTAAGAAAAACAGCTTTAAATGAAAAGAACTTACTAAAACATATTGATGATATTGAAACGTATTTAGGAAGTGCGATAGAAAGAAATTTTGATGTTTGGGGATTTAGTTTTGATTATTCAAAGGTAAATCATTTTTCAAAGTTATTACCAAAGGAAAGAAATATAACATCACATGAGGAAGCGGTGTTAAAGATTAAAGAATTCATAGTGAATAGAGGAAGATGGTTAGATAATAATATTGAGTATTTAAAACAATATTCACATGAATCAAAGACTAAACAATTTAGACGATAGGAGAATAAAATGAAAAAATATATAGTAATATGCTTTGTATTAATCGTTGGGTTCTTCTTGTGGGATATTTTTGGGCAAGAGTTAGGTCTATATATTCCTAGTCAAGGACCAGTGGAAGTATGGACGAGAAATGAAGGTAAAACTATTCAATTGGATAAAGGTAATGGATTTGAAGACTTTGAAATTAAAGGTGTTGATTTAGGTGTTGGGTATCCTGGGAAAGCGGCAACGGATTACGCTATTAATAAAGAGACGTATAAGAGATGGTTTCAATATATTCAAGAAATGGGCGCAAATACAATTCGTATTTATACTATCAATGGTGACGCTTTTTATGATGCGTTTTATGAATACAATAAAGATAATAAGGATCCTTTATTCTTAATCCATGGTGTTTGGCTCAATGATTATATTCTTAATTCTCATCGAGATGGTTATGATGATGGTTTTATGAACTCTATCATAAAAGATAGTCAAACAATGATTGATGTGATTCATGGTAATCGTAAGATTTTTCCAAATAAAGAGTATGGTCATGGAAATTATAAGAATGATATATCAAAGTGGGTTCTGGGATATATTATAGGTGTTGAATGGGAAAGTGTAACGGTTGAATTTACAAATCATATGCAAGATCGTTTAACTTCTTATAAAGGTAAATATATGTATACAGTTGATAAATCATCACCTTTTGAAGCAATGATTGCACAAATTGGGGATAAGATAATTGATTATGAATCTGATAGATATGCACAGCAAAGATTGGTGGCTTTTTCAAATTGGCCGACAACTGATCCGTTAGAACACAGTGATGAAACAATAAGAGCATCGCATAAGTTTTCAAAATTAGATGTCGAACATATTAAGACAACAGGTGAATTTATTTCTGGAACTTTTGCATCTTACCATATCTATCCCTATTATCCAGATTACTTCAATTACAATGCAAGTGAAGAATATAAGGATGAAAATGGGAATAAAAATACTTATTACCATTATTTAAAACAAATTAATGATCATCATACAATACCAGTCATTATTTCAGAGTTTGGAATTCCTTCTTCTAGAGGAATGGCTCAACAGGATCAGAATACCCATCGCAATCAAGGTTTTATGAGCGAAAAACAACAAGGTCAAGCATTGGCGGATTGTTATCGTGATATTAAAAAGGCGGGTTGTGCTGGTTCGTTGATATTTAGTTGGCATGATGAATGGTTTAAAAGAACCTGGAACACTTTAAGTTATGTAGATTTAGAATATGTTAAAAATTGGAGCGATTATCAAACGAATGAACAATATTTTGGTTTACTTAGTTTTGATCCAGGAGAAAAGCGTAGTATTTGTTATGTTGATGGAAAGACTGATGAGTGGAAAAAGGATGATTTGGTTGGAAAACAAGGTGATTATTCTATTTCGATGAAATATGATGAAAAGTTTATTTATATGAAAATAGATGGATATAAAGATGAAAAGATATATATCCCAATTGACACATTAAACTCTATTGGAAGTCAAACAATGAAAGATAATAATATAAAGTTTGAAAGAGATAGTGATTTTGTGATTGAAATAGATGGAAAAGAGAACAGCAGAGTCTTAGTTAATCATAGATACAATTCCTTATTAGTGATGAATAGTGATGAAGTTATCGGGAAAAACATTTATTTATATCCTCCAAATAAACATACAAATCAGTTTGATAAAATAGAATTGATGTTACAGTTAAAGGATAAAAACAGTAAAGTTGAAGATGAATCTAGAAAATATGAAACAGGTCTTTTATTACATGGAAATGCTAATCCATCAAGTAAAGATTTTAATTCACTAGCTGATTTTCATATAAATGGATCAACAGTTGAACTCAAAATACCATGGCAAATGTTAAATTTTTCAAGTCCTTCACATATGTATATTCATGATGATTACTACTTGCATTATGGTGTTGAGAAGAAAAAAATAGATGAGTTATTTATTGGTTTGGGTGATAAATCATCTGAATTAATTCAAATGAAACCTTTAAAGCTAAAAGGTTGGAAAGATAAAGTGACTTTTCATGAGAGATTAAAGGATTCATATTATATAGTTAAGGATATGTGGAAGAAATAAAGGGGGTGTAAGGGATGCTTGGCATAGAGAAGGTTATTTATATCTATATTTTTGTTTGTGTTTCTGTTATTGTTTTTAATATTATCTACGTAATTCTTATAAAACAAGGAAAGAAGAAAGACAAGGAAAGAGCCTTGTGGATAAGGAGTGTTTTAAGTGATGAGTTAGCAGAAAGTCAAAATAAAAAACTCTTTAAAAACATGGAAAATATTGATTTCTTCAATGTATTTATAAATATTTTCAATGAATTTGATGAAGACATAAGAAATCAATATGTTAAAGAACATGCCAAAGCATTATGCCAGTTATCAAAATCGTATAGATCAAAAGATGAAATCACGCAAGCATGTTTTGCTTATAATATTGGAAGAATGAAGTTGTGTGATTATATGGATGATGACTTATTAGAATTACTAATGTCTTTAATTACTTCCCAGTATCCTTTTTGTAGAGAAAATGCTTTACAGGCTTTTTATAAT
>CAZWXH010000108.1:0-6122 GCA_964637725.1 uncultured Coprobacillus sp.
CACCCTTATGATCTTTTCTCATTTAATAATTTTATAAATTCATTTTCATGAATAATCTTTAAATCTTGCCCTTGCTTCATTAATTTTAAAGCTTTCTGAACTTTTTTGTTTTCTTTACCAAACCTTACACGATGATATCCCTTTTTTCCAACAACTAAATAATTTGTTTGGGTACTGACTTGATGAGTAGAGACTGCACTTACTTTTTTTGTCTCTTCTTCAAGTGTTTCCTTAGGTATACTTAATTTTCCAGTAAAACATATTGATTGATGATACAAGAATGCATCTGTTTTATCAGATAAATATGTTAATTGTATTGCGATATCAGGAGACATGATATTGCGATAATAGTTTTCTTTCATTTCTCCATAATCTAAACGATAGAATTTATGTAAGTTATCTAATGTTTCAAAATGTCTTTGATTTATCATATACATCAAAAGATTTCCACAAGCACGCGCATCTTCTAATGCATGATGAGCTGTGTAGTTAAAACCAATAAGATTTGAGATTGTGGCTAGATTATATTTTGGCAAATCTGGATATATCAGATGAGCAATAACATTTGTACAAGACATACGAAGCTTAGGATAAGGAATTTGATTTTGTTTAAGAGCTTGCCTGAGATTCATCATATCACCTTGAATATCATGTGAAATTACAGTTTTATCTTCAAAATAATGTTTTATTTCTTTCCATACTTCAGGAAATGGTTTTTCTTTAAGTAAACTTTTTATTTTGATTTTATGAACTCTATAACGGTAACTATCAAAGCTCATGTTTTTTGGTTGAATCAATGAGTAATATGATGATACTTCTTGACCATCAAGTAATTCAACAATCCCAATAGCACAAACACTTGCAGGATCTTGATTTAAAACCTCAATATCAAAAACAGTGATTCTCTCGCTCACAGAATACCTACTGATTTTTTAGCCAGTGTATCTGCCAATTCATTATAGACATCCCCACTATGAGCCAAAACCTTCACAAATGATATTTGAATCTTTTTACGACTTTCTTTGATGAAACTTTGATAAGCAATTGTCCCTGCTTTATTCGCTTTCCAAATACCATTAGCCCATTTTTCTATACCTTCATAATCATAGTATATACAAACTAACTTATGTCCATTTTTAATCGCATAACGAATAGCCATTTCACTTCCTATAATTTCACCAGCAACATTTCTCATTGCAGCATATTCTTCATCATTGCCTTTACCATAAAATTGTTCAAGTACACTTTGGCCTTGAAGAATAACACAACCATATCCATATTCTTTTGTTTTGATATTGTAACTTCCATCAACATAAGCAATTAAACCATTAGTATCAATAGTTTGAGGAATATCAGTTAAATAATCCATTGCTTCTTGTTTTGTTTTAAAAGATTTATAAAGAGCACCCTTAAAACCTTTGACTTGCATTTCACATTCTTCCCAAGTCAAAAATATTCCTGTTTGTCTTCCTTTTTTTACCGCATAATATTTACTCATTGAAAAAACCTCCACCCTCATTATAAAGATTAAACATCATTTTGGCTAGTCTAAATACAATTATATTGAGGTCATATGCAATAATTGCTATAATGATTAAGAAAGGAAGTACATTATGAAAATAGAAAATAGATTTTTAAAATATGTAAGTATTAATACCCAATCAGATCATTATTCAACAACATACCCTTCTACTGACTGTCAAAAAGAATTGGCTGAGTTCTTAATAGAAGAAATGAGAATATTAAAACTTGAAAATATACATATGAGTGAATTTGGAGTTGTTTATGGAACTATTCCATCAAACAATAATCATCAAGGTGATGTTATTGGGCTTATTGCTCATATGGATACTTCGCCTGATTCAAGTGGAGAAAACATTAAACCACAAATCATCAGAGAATACGATGGTGATAAAATCACTTTAAACGAAGCTTTAGATATCGTCTTAGATCCTCAAGAATATCCAGAACTACACGATGTCGTTGGTCATGACATTATTACAACTGATGGAACGACATTATTAGGTGGAGATGATAAAGCAGGAATTGCGATTATTATGAGTTTAGCAGAGTATCTCTATAAGCATCCTGAATTTAAGCACAATGATATTCAAATCGCATTCACTCCTGATGAAGAAGTTGGAGGAGGAACAGAACATTTTGATTTAGAACGATTTAATGCTGAATATGCTTATACTGTAGACGGTGGTAATATTAATCATATCTACTTTGAAAACTTTAATGCCTATTCTATCGTTGTTGATATTGAAGGAAAAAGTATTCATCCTGGCACTGCTAAAGATAAGATGGTCAATTCTTTATGTGTAGGAATAGAATTTGATAATATGTTGCCAAGTCATAAAAAGCCTCAATTCACAGAAGGCTATGATGGATTCCATCATTTAAATCATATGAAGGGAACTTGTGAAAAAACAAGACTTGAATATATTGTAAGAGATCATGATTTTTCGGCTTTAAAAGAACAAATCAATGACTTTAAAAGAGTTCAAGCTTATTTAAATAGTTGTTATGGTTATCAACTTGTGCAAGTTGAAATTAACGAACAATACTTAAACATGAAAGATGTTATAAAAGATAATCCACAAATTATTGAACAAGTGGAAACAGCAATGAATGATATCGGTTTAGAGCCAACTATTGTCCCTATTCGTGGTGGTACTGATGGTGCAAGATTATCATACATGGGGCTACCTTGTCCAAACATAGGAACTGGTGGTTTCAATTGTCATGGTCCTTATGAGTTTGTTTCTATTAATATGATGAAAAAAGGCGTAGAACTGCTTTTAAGATTAATCAAGAATAATATTTATGTAAATGAAGATATTCCTTTTTAGGGATATCTTTTTATGACACATAGTTTTTTAATCATGTCTTAAAAATTTTGACATATATTGTATAAGACCTATTGAAAATAATTTTTTTTATTTGAAATTGTGATACAATATAAAAAGGTGGTGATTTTATGAAGTGTTTATTTATTATCAATCCGACTTCAGGCACAAAAACAATTCAAAAAAATTTAAATACAATGATTGGAACAATGATACTTAAAAAGATTGTCAATCATGTTGATGTATTTTATACAGAAAAAAAAGATGATGCTTATCATCATTGTTTAACACTTTCCAACCAAGACTATGA
Organism: uncultured Coprobacillus sp.; assembly: GCA_964637725.1. Lineage (GTDB taxonomy): Bacteria > Bacillota_I > Bacilli_A > Erysipelotrichales > Coprobacillaceae > CAZWXH01. Next base: position 3,163 of record CAZWXH010000108.1, read on the forward strand.
TTTTATCGTTAGTGTTGGTGGTGATGGGACAGTTAATGAAATAATCAACGGTATTGTTGAAAAGGATATAAGCATTCCTCTAGCAATACTACCTGGGGGAACTGTTAATGATTTTGCGAATCATTTACAACTTCCAAGTACAACAGAACCATTTATTAAAATGATTAAAAATATGAAAACAATGAGAGTTGATGTTGGTAAAGCGAACAATCATTACTTTGCGAATGTTATTGCGGGTGGAATGTTTAGTGATATTAGCTTTATTGTGAGTAAAGATGATAAGAAGAGATTTGGTCCTCTCGCCTACTATTTTAGTGGGATAAGACAACTTCCTACGCAACTTTCTACAAAGTATCATCTTAAAATAAAAACCGAGCATGGGGAATTTGAAGAGGATGCTAGATTATTTATGATTACCAATACTTCACAAGTTGGTGGATTTAAAGATATTACCCCTCATGCAAGCATACAAGATGGACAGATGGATCTTTTAGTTATTAAAGATTGTTCTCCAACTGACTTAATATCATTATTCAAAGATTATAAATTTAATGTTCACGAAAACAGTCCTTTCATTCATTATATTCAAGCAAGTCATATATATATTGAATGTGATAAAGACATTATTTATGATATCGATGGCGAAGAAGGAAGACACTTCCCAATCGATATCAGCGTAAAAGAAAAAGCCCTTAATATTATTATCCCATAAGAAAAGAGATGGAACAATTTCCATCTCTTTTCTTATTGATACGGATTTTTAGGAATAATAATTGCCGCAATTAAATAAACAAGAAATCCTGATCCCCTTCCAAAGCATAAAACAACAGCTCCTAATCTCACTATCGTTGGATCAATTTGAAAGTATTCTGCCAAGCCTCCACAGACTCCACATATCATAACATCTCTTCTTGATCTATATAATCTTTTATCCATCATTAATCCTCCATTCTCACTTTGACTGTACCCATGCCACTTTTAGCATCAATCATTTTAGAAGTTGTGCCACTATGAGATGCCTTCCCAATACCATTGACTTTTTCATCTCCTATTTTAACAACGCCTAAACCTGCTTTCATTTTATAATTATATTCACTTTGATGTCCAAAAACCTCAACATCAATGTTTCCCATACCTACTGAAGCATTTAAGTTTTTATCAAATCTAACTTCATCAAGATTAGCGCTACCCATTCCCACATCAATATCTAGATTCTCACATTCCATACCATCTAAGCTTAAATTACCTGCTCCAACATTTAACTTTATATCTTTACCAATTAAATTTTCAATCTTTGCATTTCCTGCATTGACACTAAGTTTTATCTTTTCTATAAGATATTCATCTGGTAAGTAAACTGTGATTTGTGATCTCTCATAATCACGGAACCATTGAAAGTGATGAGCTTGATCAATAACTAAGATATTATCCCTTTGATACACTTCGAATCCTTCATAAATTGAAGAAGCTTCTACTCTTATTATTTCATCAGAACTTTTTTTAAATTCAATGTTTGCATTAAAGATATTCACTTTTAATTCTTTAGTCTTTTGATCTGCAAGATATTGAATATTATGAATTGGTTCAGCATTCCATACCCATCCACCTTCAAAGATATGACCAAATTCAATTTGACTTAAACCGCCCATTGATACACCTGCAAAGATAAAACAAATCCCAACACAAACACAAAGGATGACTTTATATATAGTTTTCATGATTTCGCCCCCTTATGAAACATTTTTGCGAAACCGTCGCTAATCGCATTAATTATTCCAACAATAAAATCCTTAAAGAACCATGTTGCTATTTTAGAAAAAATAGTTCCCACTGCTGATAATAAGAATGATACTCCTATATAAATAAGACCAGCTCCTGGCATTATAAAGAGATTAACAATTCCTATTATCATCAAAATAAATGCTGCAATATATAGGAAAAATGTTACAATCCAAAAACCAAAGACACAAAACATAATAATCATAAAAATACTAAAACTAACTCCAAATAATCCCCCAAATACTCCAAAGAAAGGAAATGATAAAGGAATCAAGGCAAATAGACCTATAAGAATTAATAAAGTTTTATCCCTAGAGTCTAAATCAGTCCATCTATCTTTAATATTAGAATGTGATTTTCTACTAGTATCCTTAATCTTTTCTTTAGCATCAATAACTTCATAACTTCGCTGATAAGTATCCTCAGAAAAGCCAGAATTACCTACATGGATATGTTCATCAAAAGATCCTTTTAAACCATCTTTAATAATTGCTGCTATACGACTTGGTTCCCCTAATTCAGCAATGACATGACTTTCATTTTCTTCTCCTGCTTCATCAAAATAATTTTCATAAAATGACAAAGCATCTTTTCTATCTTCTTCACTAATATCTTGAAGCAAATACTCTAACTCCTTCATATATTTTTTTCTATCCATTGCTATTTCCCCCATTGAATAACGTATTAATTTTCAAACTATATTCAAACCATTCATGTTTATACATATTTAACTGAACTATCCCTGAACTTGTTATTTTATAATACCTTCTGTTTCTACCTTGAAACTCCTGATCATAACTTTCTAAACAACCATCTTTCATTAATCTTCGTAACACTGGATATAGCGTTGATTCGCTCACGCTAATAACGGCTTGAACATCTTGCGTTATCTTATATCCATATGTTCCTTCCTTCTCTCTTGACACGACAGAGAGTACAACTGCATCTAAAAGTGCAGCTCCTGTATTGAAAATCACATTATCACCTTCTTTTCATATAATACTATACGCCGTATAGTATTATATGTCAACAATTAAAATAAAAAAACTTCTTTAGAAGTCTTTTCGATGTTCTATATAATGTGCTATTGCATAATAACAAGGTATAGTCAGAAAGAATACCCATGTTGGATGCCATAAACTTTCTGTAAATCCATACCATAAAAATATCATTGTTGTTAA
>CAZWXH010000109.1:0-6076 GCA_964637725.1 uncultured Coprobacillus sp.
GAACTCCAGCCTTCCAAGCTGACTACGTGGGTTCGATTCCCATCACCCGCTCCAAATTTATATTGATTCGCTTGAATAGCTCAGTTGGTAGAGCAATCGGCTGTTAACCGATCGGTCGTAGGTTCGAGTCCTACTTCAAGCGCCATTTTTTTGGCCTGTTGGAGAAACGGTTAACTCACATGCCTTTCACGCATGCATTCACGGGTTCGAATCCCGTACAGGTCACCAATTAAATATGAAAACTCTTTAGGTAATCCTAGAGAGTTTTTTATTTTATATATAAAATAACGTACCGAAGTACGTTATTCCATGTTTGCGACTATTGATAATACTGTCAAGATATGTCCTAACTTAATATCTGCAATAAATCTCATTGTATCTTTAAATTCAGTATCTTGTTGGAAACATGTTGTTTTTCTAATTCTTAGAAAAGATTCTAATTCTTGTTTTTGAATTTCATTAAGAACTTCTCGATACGATCCTTGAACATTAACATCAGGTATCATTGGATCATAATTTGTCCCAAATTCCTCTCGATAAAAGTGATTTAAATATTCTGCATTTTGGGTTGCGTTAGCTGAGAACTGTAACATTGCATTTCGTTCAGTTTGATTTGGCGCCAACGCTGCCGCTCTGCGATATAATTCAGCTAAAAACTTTTCAGTAAAGATATCATTTTGAAGCTCATCTCTCATTTATTCACACCTCTATATATTCTATGTAGAGATAGTTAATTGGTGAGAAAAAAAGATTTACTTTTTCAGTAAATCTTTAACAACTTCACTTGCGATTAATAGTCCTGCACTAGAAGGGACAAAAGCACTACTACCTGGAACGACTCTTTTATTTGTTTGTTCAGTTGATAACGCTGGTTTAATTGGTTCTTCTTTAGAGAAAATAACTTTAAGATGCTTAATATGCCTCGCTTTTAACTCCTTACGCATGACTTTCGCTAATGGGCAAACTGATGTCTTATAGATATCACTCACTTCTAGCATTGCTGGATTGAGTTTGTTTCCTGTTCCCATACAACTCATTAAAGGAATATTATCTTGTTCACAACGAACAGCTAATTCTATCTTTGAAGTGATTGTATCAATAGCGTCAACAACATAATCATATTGTTTTAAATTAATATTATCAGCATTCTCAGGTAAATAGAAATCTTGGATAGTCTTAACTATACAATCAGGATTAATTGATAGTATCCTCGCTTTCATAACATCAACTTTTAACTCTCCAATTGTTTTTGTGGTTGCAATAATTTGTCTATTAAGGTTTGTCAAAGAGATTGTATCATTATCTACTATCGTTATATGTCCCACACCACTTCTCACCAGTGCTTCCACAACATATCCCCCAACGCCACCAACACCAAATACAATGACTGATGAATGTTTGAGTTTCTCAATACTTTCTTCTCCTACTAATAATTCAAATCTAGAAAACATTTTATCGTTCTCCTTTATTATATGTATCTAAAAAGTGATGTTCACCTTCACCATCTTTATAAGCAATAATTGTTGATAGATTTACATTTTCAACACTTCTGAATACATTCATTTTAACATTAGGATTCATAGTTTCTAAGTACTTAATTAAATTCTTCATTTCTTCTCTTTTTGAAGAATGAGCAACTTCACCTTTTTCTTCCATTTCTTCAGTAAAACGACAAGCACATTGAATAAATGATAAACCATTGTGTTGACTCCAATGAATAATATCCTTTTCTTCAATTAAATACATTGGTCTAATCAGTTCCATTCCTTCAAAATTAGTACTATGAAGTTTAGGCATCATTGTTTGAATTTGAGAACCATACATCATACCCATCAATATAGTTTCAACAACATCATCTTTATGATGTCCTAACGCTATTTTATTACATCCTAATTCCTTAGCCTTCGCATACAAGAAACCTCTTCTCATTCGTGCGCATAGATAACATGGTGACTTTTCAATATCAGTCACAACATCAAATATATCCGATTTAAAAGTTTCTACAGGAATTCCTAAAGTATCAGCATTCTCTTGATTCTTTTTTCTATTATTATCATTATAACCAGGATCCATTGACATAAATACTAAATCAAAATCAAATTTACCATGCCTTTTAATCTCTTGTAAAAGTTTGGCAAGTAACATAGAATCCTTCCCACCAGAAATACATACCGCTATTTTATCTCCCGGTTGAATTAAATCATATTCTTGTACCGCTCTAACAAATTTAGTCCATATCTGTTTCCTATACTTTTTTATTATACTTTGTTCTATTTCTTTTATCTTATCCATTATATCACCTTCGTTTTCATATTCTAACATCTTACCCTCTTTGAAAGCAATTGTTTTTATGATTATTCTATATATTGCTTTAAGCAATGAAATAAATATGTTATAATTAATTATCAAATCTTAGTTCATTGATGCAGATACAAAAAGGAGGACATATGAAATACATTATCAGCATTATAACTATCTTCTGCTTTACATTTTTTCAACCAATAAAAACAAAACTTCCACTACCACCAAGTAAAATAACACCTAGTCCAATAGAGTCCGCTTCTACGCATATCGCTAGAAACACCGCTCCTAATAACACACAAGAAAAGCAAGTCACTTCATCACAAATGACTCAGCAATCTAAGACTTCAAAAACAAATAGCAGTCATGGACCAACAATAAAAAAAGATTCACCTATAATAAGTGAATCAACATACCTTTCTTCATCACAAACAACCCTTTTAAGAACCACGCTATTGTCCCTTATCAATCAACAAAGACAGTCTCCTGTATCCTTATATAATCCATTATTAACAAGCACTTCTCTACGAGCAAAAGAAGCTTATCAAAAATGGTCACATACCCGACCTAATCAAAGCCGATGGAATACGACTCTTTATAACATCATTGATGTTAATAAAGTTCTTCATGGTGAAAATCTCGCAAAGATACAAGTTGATTATCAACAAACATATAGTATCGATGAAATTTTATCTATTTGTCAAACATTACATAATGGACTAGTCAATAGTCCTACTCATTACAAAGTTATGACAAACAATAACTATAAAAAAGTAAATATTGGTGTTTATACTCAAGTTAACAATAATATATTAACAATTGTCATAGCACAACATTTTATACAATAGAAAAAACCTCAATGAGGTTTTATTCTTTACCACTCCAACAATATGTACATAATTTACAAGGTTCAACCCCGATAGATTCGATCATATCATCTAAACGATGATATCTTAATGAAGTGAATTTAAGTCTTCTTCTAATCTCTTCTGACATTGCTTTATACTTATCACTATCTGGATCAGTATATTCTAATAATATCTCGTGAGTTAAATCATCAGATCCTTCTAAATCTCGAATAACTCTTCTTGTTATTAAATCCATTTCTGAACTTGAACGAGAGAAATTCAAGAATTTACATCCAAATATAATTGGTGGACAAGCTGGTCTTACATGAACTTCTTTCGCACCACTTGCATATAAAAATTCTGTTGTTTCTTTTAATTGTGTTCCTCTTACAATTGAATCATCAATTAATAACAAACTTCTATCTTTTATTAATTCTTGTACAGGAATTAATTTCATTTTTGCGATCAAACTTCTTTGACCTTGGCTAGACGGCATAAATGAACGAGGCCAAGTCGGTGTATATTTAATAAATGGTCTAGCAAACGGAATACTTGAAACATTAGAATACCCAACTGCATGAGCAATACCTGAATCAGGAACTCCTGCAACAAAATCAGGTTTTACATCATCTCTTTTAGAAAGCAACTCTCCACAATGATTACGCATCATTTCAACATTGATTCCTTCATATGTAGAAGTTGGATACCCATAGTAAACCCATAAGAATGAACATATTTTCATATCTTTAGATGCTTCTTTTTCTACCTTTAAGAAATCATGTGTCATAAAGACAATTTCACCAGGACCTAAATCTTTTTCATGTTTATATCCAAGATTTAAAAATGCTGAACTTTCAAAAGTTACACATTGTGCGCCATCTTTAATCCCAACAATAACCGGTGTTCTCCCAAACTTATCTCTAGCACAATAAATACCTTCATGAGTCATAATCAATAAACTCATTGATCCTTTTACGACTTTTTGAACATATTTTATACCTTCAACAATAGAATCTTTTTGATTAATAATAGCAGCTACCATTTCAGTAGGATTAATAACTCCCCCACTCATTTCTAAGAAATGTGTTTTTCCATTTTCAAAGCACTTATTCTTCAACTCTTCTAAATTATTAATTCTTCCAACTGTTGTAATCGCAAAAGAACCTAAATGTGAATTCACTAATAATGGTTGTGCTTCATTATCAGAAATACAACCAATTCCTAAATTCCCACTAAACTCCTCTACATCTTTATCAAACTTTGTTCTAAAAGGTGAATTTTCAATATTATGAATAGAACGTTGAAAACCATTTTCTCCATCATATACTGCCATCCCACCTCTACGTGTTCCTAAATGTGAATGATAATCAACACCAAAAAACAAATCCATTACGCAATCCTTTTTTGATGCTACTCCAAAAAATCCGCTCATACCATTTCTCCTTTACTCAAAATTACTCTTTCATTTTAGATGATTTTCCATGTATTGTCTACCAATTATCCCGAATATTTACAAACTCTATCAAAATCTTCCAATTAAAGCATAAAGTCATCTTTCGATGACTTTATCTATAATAATTATCTAATCCATTCGCAATCCCTTTTGCACATTTATCTTGAAATGATGAATCATTTAACAATCCATCTTCAGTAACATTAGAAATAAATCCCATTTCTATATAAATTGCTGGGACTTTGCTCCAATTTAATCCTGTTAAATCATCGCGATAAACAACACTTGTTTTCCTTGGTTCAATTCCTGTCTCATTACAATAAGAAGAGATTACTTTTTGTGCCAAACTTGAAGAAGCACTATATATCTCAGGATTATATTTATTTCCTTTTTTAGGCGCAATCGTATGAGCTCCTCTTACACTTGCATTATTATTTCCATCACAATGAATACTGATAACTGCTGAAGCATTATTGTTATTTCCAATCTCTGCTCTTTCTTTATTAGAAATATTCACATTTTGGCTTGTTCTTGTCATCACAACAGTATAACCTCTCGCTTGAAGTTCACTTCTTAACTTTAAAGCTACTGCTAATGTTGTCTTTGACTCAGGTATTCTAGAAGATACACCAGTTGCTCCTGAAGAAACTTTTGCTTTCATAACTGAATATCCTGGTCCAATCGCTTCCTTAGAACTATTTCCACTTCCTTGATGTCCGGCATTTATTACAATAACCTTGTTATTTTTATTAGGTGAATATGTCGGTGATCCACTATTAGATACTGGTGGATTAACAACCTCTTCCTTAGCTTCAACTACAATTGATATTGTTTTTTCAGTCTTATTATGACTTGAATCAACGGCTATTACTTTAATTGAGTAAGTCCCTGCTTTCTCAGTTTGAACATCACTTTGATATGTATAATATTGAGAATCATCTTCTTTAACATCTTTCATATCTTTATATTCTAAGTCAGAATCATAGTTATCTTGAACAGATTTAATATAACTCTTAATATCTATTTTATCTTGAACTTTTAATGTTTCTTTTTCTTTTGTTAGGGTTATAACTGGCGCTGTTTTATCAACAACATTTATTGTTAAATCAAAAGTCTTTTCCTGTCCTTCCTTTGTTACTTTGAAAACAAGTGTTTGTTTTCCTAGTTTACTCATATCAAGTTTAGGGTAGATTACTTTTCCTTCAACATTTTTTACTAAGTCCTCTATTTTTACATCACTACCATATTCTATTTCTTTGAGATCATTAAATTCTAATGATATAGAATCAAGGATTTTTTGTTTGTTTTGATGATCAAAATAAACACATCCTCCAATACATGCAGCAATAACAACTACAACACTTACTGCTATGATGATTATTTTCTTTTTACTCATATTGATTCCTCCATATTTCACATTATAAAACAATTTCATTTATATCACAACAAAGAAAAAAGGAATAGAAATCTATTC
>CAZWXH010000110.1:0-6042 GCA_964637725.1 uncultured Coprobacillus sp.
AATCATCAAATAATATGAAATACATTTAACAAGAAGTTCTTTGATTTTTTAATATATATCTTGTATACTTTCATTGGTGATTATATGCAAAAAGAATTAATAGATTGGTACAAAACAAATCATAGAATGTTTCCATGGCGAGAAAATGAAGATCCATATAGAATATGGATTAGTGAAATCATGCTTCAACAAACTACAACCGAAGCAGTTATTCCTTATTTCAATCGTTTTATGAATACATTTGATAATATTCAAAAATTAGCTAATGCATCTTTAGAAGATGTTTATAAAATGTGGGAAGGCTTAGGTTATTATCGAAGAGCAAAGCACTTACATGAAACTGCTAAAATCATTGTGGAGCAATATGACGGTTTGTTCCCTACTCTTTATGATGAAGTCATTTCATTAAAAGGAATTGGACACTATACTGCTGGAGCAATTTGTTCAATAGCTTTTCATCAACATGTAGCAGCTATTGATGGTAATGTTTTAAGAATTATAGCAAGAGTCTATTTATTAAAGGACAATATTGCTTTGATGAAAACACAAAAAAAGATAAACTTAATCGTTAATGAGCTTATTCAAGATTATGATGCTTCTTCCTTTAATCAAGGCTTAATGGATTTAGGGGCAACGATATGTAGACCAGTCAATCCTAAGTGTGAGATATGTCCTATATCTAAATATTGTTTAGCTTATAAACATCAACAACAAAACATATTGCCTATTAATATTAAAAATATCAAACATCAAGAATTAAATTATATTACTGCAATTATCACATATAACGATCGCTTTTTATTAATAAAAAATCCACCTGGATTACTAGAAAACCTCTATGGATTTATCCAATACAATATAGAAAGTCCTTATAGTTTTATTGAAGAGTTTCAAAAAGACTATCATGTTAACATAGCCATTCAAAGACATATAAAAAATGTGAAACATGTTTTTACACATAGAACTTGGCATATGAACATTTATCACTTTACAATAGATAAACCATTAAATAATATGTATACGCTCGATCAGATTAAAGAACTTCCAATATCAACCGCTCATTTGAAAGTATTAAAAGCATATCTAAAATAAAAGAAAATCTTATTATTTAAGACTTTCTTTTTCTTTTCTTATAAATTCATCACTATCTTCATATTTTTCAATAATACGTTGAACGACAGGATGTCTTACAACATCAATAGCACTTAAGAATACAAACTTAATCCCAGATACTCCTTTTAAAATATCGAGTGCTCTTTTCAAACCACTTATAACTCCTCTAGGTAAGTCTATTTGAGTTATATCACCTGTGACAATCATTTTAGAGTTAAAGCCCAAACGTGTTAAGAACATCTTCATTTGAGCATCAGTAGTGTTCTGTGCTTCATCTAAGATTACATATGCATCTTCTAAAGTACGTCCACGCATATACGCTAAGGGAGCAATTTCAATAACGCCCTTTTCTATCATACGCTCTGTTTGTTCTTGTCCAAGCATATCGTATAATGCGTCATATAAAGGTCTTAAATAAGGATCAACCTTTTCTTTTAAATCACCAGGTAAAAAACCAAGATTTTCACCAGCCTCAACTGCTGGTCTTGTCAAAATAATTCTTTGGACTTCATTATTCTTTAATGCTTGAACTGCAAAAACAACAGCTAAATAAGTTTTACCAGTTCCAGCTGGACCTATACCAAAAACAACATCATTGTTTTTTAAAGCATAATAATATTCTTTTTGTCCTAGAGTTTTAGGATAAATCAGTTTCCCAGTAGTCGTTCTTGCTATCTTAATTTGATAAAGTTGTTCAACAACATCTAGACTATTTGATTCAGCAAGCTTTAAAGTATACATCACATCACGTTTACTAATTGTCTTTCCTTGTTTAACAAGATTTAATAAAACATTTAATACTTCTTTGACTTGGTTTATCTTATCAATATCATCATTAAAAGCAATTTCATCACCTCTCACAATCATATCGATACCAAAAGCCTTTTCAATTAATTTAATATTATCTTCATGATTTCCAATCAATCGTTTAACTTCATCAATTGTATAAGAATCTAATTTAATAACTTCCTTCATTTGTTTCTCCTTTAATTCCAATATCTTCAATTAATGTATATTGCATCTTCAGTACTATTTTACTACGAGTCTTTGTCATTTGTAAAACACTTTCTTTGTCGATATGTGCATTTGTTGGAAGTTTCGCCCTAATCATCAACAAAAGATGATAAAAAGCATCGGCTTGATCTTGTTTTATATTATTAATGCTTGCTGAATATTCTCTAAAAGTATAAGCAAATATTTTTCCTTTAACAGGAATTATCTTAGTTTCTCCACTTGTTGAAATAATTGTATTTTCAACAAGTAAATCTCCTTTTTTGACATAATCGTTTTTCTTCACTTTTAAAAGACCACTATCTATATCAGAATAAGCAATCATACCATCGTATAAAGCATAAATATTTCTAAAGTCATCTTTTTTTACTTCTTCTTGTCTTCTTTTGGTATATTCAACATGAAAAACACTTCCGATTTGATATACATTTATATATTCAACATCATTTTTATAGATTGTTTTTAGATGCGAAAGCACTTGATTAAGACTCTCATAGTTTTTTAATAAAGAAAAAGTTTTGATATCTTCTTTTTTTAATTGTTTGTTCATACTTTCATTGACTTTTGGAAGAGTTCCAATAATTTCGATATCAAATATAAAGTACGAACATCCTATTGCCGAAATCAAAAAACAAGCTAATCCTAAGATATTCAAATATTGTCTAGATAAAAATAATATATATTTAAATAAGCCAATTGTATTTATATAATGAAGAGGGTGTTTAAAAGATCTCAATAGATATCTTTGATATGTAGGGATATAAAATACATACATATCATTTCTACTTCTCATATGCAAAATTTTAATTTTCTTTTTTTTACTATATTGAAGAAAAAGATATATATAAGAGTTCTCTATCTTATATAAGTCATACCCTATCGTCATTATACTCAATCACTTTCACATGACCATTTAACCTGATTTCATTTTGATCATAATAATAAATTTCTAGTTTTTCTCCCCTCACATCAAGACAATAACCATCCATCATTATTCTAAAAAAATGTTGTTCCATTACTAATAATTCTTTATATTCTTTTATAAAGACTTTATCTTTCTCTACAAGAAGCATATACTCACCTCATGTTAATATATGATATTTATGCAAAGAAAGAACACCAATATAATGTTCTTTCTTTATATAAATTGAAATATTCTAGCAATAGAAGCAATGAGAAAACAAATGATAATCCCAAATGTTGTTGGAAGAATAAATGCTAATAGAGTCCATTTTAGACTTTGCGTTTCTTTTTTTATTGTTAATAGAGTTGTCGAACAAGGCCAATGAAGTAAACAAAAAACAATAGTACAAAGTGCTGTCACATATGTCCAGCCATTTGAAATTAATAGTTGAGATAATTGCATTGTTCCTATATCAATCAATGTTCCTTGAGACATATAGGCCATAATAATAATAGGGATAACTATCTCATTAGCAGGAAATCCTAAAATAAAAGCCAATATAATCACTCCATCCATCCCTAATGCCTTCCCAAAGGGATTTAAAAATGAAGCAATATGTGTTAATAAACTTATCTCATTTATATTGACATTCGCTAGTATCCATAATAACAATCCAGCCGGAGCTGCCACACTCATGGCGCGAGCAAGAACAAATAAAGTTCTATCAAAAATTGAACGAACAATCACTTTTCCGATTAATGGTTTTCGATATGATGGTAACTCTAACGTAAATGATGATGGTATACCTTTCAAAACAGTTTTAGATAGAATTTTAGATGAAACAAAAGTTAAGACTATCCCTAATATAACTATGCAGGTTAGTAAAAGCGCCGATGTTATCGAGGCGAAAAAACCTCCTCCTATCCCAACAAAGAATATAGTTATAAGAGTAATTAAAGTCGGAAACCTACCATTACATGGAACAAAACTATTTGTTACCATAGCAATGATTTGTTCACGAGGAGAATCAATAATTCGACAACCTGTTACTCCAGCAGCATTACACCCAAATCCCATGCACATTGTTAATGCTTGTTTTCCACATGTATGTGCCTTTTTAAAGTAATAATCTAAGTTGAATGCAATACGAGGAAGATAACCAAAATCTTCTAACAATGTAAACAATGGAAAGAATATAGCCATTGGTGGAAGCATAACGGAAACCACCCATGCCAATACACGATACATACCATGAACTAACATATCAACTATCCATGATGAAACATGAATATTCAATAGAAAGTCAGCTAGAATATTTTCAATTGAAAACAAAAAATCACTTAAATATTGCGAAGGAATATTAGCACCATAGATACTCATCCAAAAAATCAAGCATAAAAGTAAAATCATAATAGGTATTCCTGTTCTTTTGCTTGTAAATATGTGATCTAATTTTCGATCACGTATTCTTACTTCACTACTCTCATGACTCACAACAGTATTTGCGGTGATTTCGGCTTTTTTAATAATTGATTTAATAATATTGTCATGAAATTCTTCGTTGATAAATCTTCTTGCATTATGAATGGCTGTTATAAGTTTTTTATTATCTAGAGATGTATATTGTTTTAAAAAACAATCATCTTCTAATAAACGTAAAGCTATCCATCGTGGATTTGGTTTTAAAGTATTTGGTATAACTTCTAACACTTTATCTATCGCATATTCTATAGAGATTGGATAATCTATTTTATCCACTTCGCTTTTTGAATCAAAATCATGAATTGTTTCTTGTAATACATCAATCCCTTTTTTTTGATTTGCTGAAGTAGCAATAACAGGAACTTTCAATATTTTTGATAGTTTTTCAATATCAACAGATATATTTTTTCTTTTTGCTTCATCTAATAAATTCACACATACAATAACTTCATTCGTAATCTCTAAAGTTTGATAAACAAGATTAAGATTTCTTTCTAAGCATGTTGCATCACACACAATTACTATACAGCCATACTCACCAAAACAAATAAAATCACGGGCAACTTCTTCTTCAAGCGAATGTGCTTTTAATGAATATGTCCCTGGTAAATCGACCAAACAGTATGTCTTCTTTTTATAAACATAACGTCCTTCAGCTCTTTCGACTGTTTTACCAGGCCAATTTCCAGTATGTTGATTTAATCCTGTTAAAGCATTAAATAAAGTACTTTTTCCAACATTAGGATTGCCTACAAATGCTATGGTTTTATCATCCACATGAATCCATTCCTTGTATCTCTATATCAAAGACATCCTCTTTTCTTAATGCAATAACTGCCCCTCTTATTAAATAAGCATTAGGATCAAGAGCGGGACTCTTAAGGACACACTGAATTTTTGTTCCCTCAATTAACCCTATATCTTGTAAACGTCTACGTATACTCCCATTAGTTCTCATTGATTTAACATATCCGAACTGCCCAATATCTAATTCATTCATTTTCATAAAATCATCCTTACATATTTGAATTAATAATAAATTCACTTATCCCTATAACATATGCACAAAACAAAAAAGAGACACTCCTTATCAAATAAGAAGTGTCAAAATAAAAACCGAAAAGCATAAGCTTTTCGATTATATATCATGTATAAAGATTATCTTTGTTTACCTTTATTTTTTCTAGCAGCTTCAGATTTCATCTTACGCTTTAAACCAGGCTTAACATAGAATTCTCTTTTACGAGCTTCAGCAAGGGTACCAGTTCTAGAAACTTGTCTCTTAAAACGACGTAAAGCATCATCTAAAGATTCATTATCTCTGACTACAGTTTTTGACATTGTGGAATTTCCCCCCTTTACTCATTAATTACATGCGTTATTATACCTTGATATTATAATAAAATCAATACTTTTTATTAATAATCTTTATGAATTTCTTCATTATTCATTAATTGGACTCCTGCTGATGTCCCAATACGTGATGCACCAGCCTCAATAACTGCCATCATATCTGCTTTGTTTCTAACACC
>CAZWXH010000111.1:0-6040 GCA_964637725.1 uncultured Coprobacillus sp.
TTTTACTATTAATTGGGATAAGGCTTTAGAAGAAGCAGTAGAAGAAGCAGTAGAACAAAGTAAGGAAAAAGCAATAAAGCAAGGAATAGAACAAGGAATAGAACAGGGAATGGAAAAAGGAATTGAACAAGGCTATAGAACCATGCTTATGCGTTTAATTAAGGAAAAATATAGCAATGATGACTTGTCATGGTTATCATCTTTTCAAATCGAACAGTTTGAAAGAATTTCAACGCTTCTTTTACAAAATTTATCTTTTGAAGAATTTAAAGAGAAAGCAATCGAGAAAGTTAACTGTATCAATTCGTGATACAGTTTTTCTTTAGAGAAAATTTAGAATCTCTTTTATTTATATTTCATTGCAGTGAAATTCAGGATAGTGTATAATTACTAGGAAACAGTAAGGTATACATATGTTTGGTATATACTTTTCCTTTTTATTATATGGTATAATAAGAGGCATAGAAAGGATGATTTTATGGATACATTAATCATTGGATGTGGATTTGCGGGGAGTGTCGTTGCTAGGGAATTAGCAATACGTGGAGAGAAAGTTAAAATAATAGAAAAGAGAAATCATATAGGTGGAAACTGTTATGATTTGTTTGATAAAGATGGCGTATTAATTCATCAATACGGTCCCCATATTTTTCATACAAATAATAAAGAAGTTTATGATTACTTATCTCAATATACAAAATGGTATGATTATCAACATGAGGTAGTTGGTGATGTTTATGGCAAAATCATTCCGATTCCTTTTAACCTCAATACTTTGAATATTGTTTTTGGTGAAGAAAAGGGAAATAAATTAAGACAAGAATTAATTGAGACTTATGGTGAAAATGCAAGAGTCCCAATTTTAACATTACAACAAAATCAATCTGCTGGTATTCAAGAAGTAGCTCAATATGTATATGAAAATATTTTCTTGAAATATACGATGAAACAATGGAATCAAAAACCAGAAGAAGTAGATCAAAGTGTAACTGCTCGTGTCCCTATTCTTATTAGTTTTGATGATCGTTATTTCCAAGATACATATCAAGGAATGCCACTAGATGGGTATACAAGTTTGTTTGAAAAGATGTTAGATCATAAAAATATTGAAGTAGTTTTAAATAAGGATGCTAAGGAGTTATTATCTTTTGATTTTGATAATCATAAGGTTTATTTTGAAGGAAATGAATTCAATGGTAAGATTATCTTTACAGGTGCTATTGATGAGTTCTTTAATAATAAATTAGGGCAACTTCCATATCGTTCATTACGCTTTGAATTTAAACATTATAATCAAGAAGATTATCAAGGACATGGTGTAGTTAATTATACCGTGAGTGAAGATTATACACGTATTACTGAATTTAAGCATTTAACTGGTCAGGTCATACAAGGAACAACAATTGTGAAGGAATATCCTGAAGTTTATAAAGATAATTCACAAGTTCCTTATTATGCGATTCTAAGTGAAGAAAATAGAAATATGCATCAACGTTATGTTGAATTGATGAAGCCTTTTCCACAGTTTCATATGTTAGGAAGATTGGCACAGTATAAGTATTACAATATTGATGGGATTGTTGAAGAAGCACTGGCTTTAGTCAAACAATTATAGGAGGAATATTATGAAATATTTATCTATCGCAATACCAAGTTATAATTCTCAAGATTACATGGCTAAAGCCATTGAATCATGTTTAATATTAAAGGAAGATGTAGAAGTTATTATTGTTAATGATGGTTCTAAAGATGATACTGGTCGTATTGGTGATGAGTACGCTAAAAAATACCCAGATACTATTAAATGTGTTCATCAAGAAAATGGGGGACATGGTCAAGCTGTTAACACTGGTTTAAAGAATGCAACTGGTTTATATTTTAAAGTCTTAGACAGTGATGATTGGTTTGATCAATCAGCCCTAGTCAAAGTCATTGAAACTTTAAAAGAACTTCATAAAAGTGATGAAGTTGTTGATATGATGATCGCAAACTATGTATATGAAAAAGTATGTGAAAACAAGTCAAGCGTAATCCGATACACGAATGCTTTGCCTCAAAATAGATTATTTAGATGGTATGATGTCAAATATTTCTATCCTCAACAAAACTTATTGATGCATAGTGTTATATATCGTACACAGTTATTAAGAAATTGTAATCTTGAATTACCTAAACATACATTCTATGTTGATAATTTATTTGTTTATCAACCTTTACCATATGTCACAACATTATATTATTTAGATGTTGATTTATATCGTTATTTTATTGGTAGGGATGATCAATCAGTTAATGAAACTGTGATGATATCTCGTATTGATCAACAGATAAGAGTGAATAAGTTAATGATTGATAGTTGTGATGTTATGAAATTAAAGAGTCGAAAATTAAGAAATTATATGATTAAATATTTAACAATGATTACAACAGTATCTACTGTTTTATTAGTGAAATCAGGAACTAAAGAAAATCAAAAGAAGAAAGAAGAACTTTGGGATTATCTAAAAACAACCAATCCAGATCTATATAAGTCGGTGAAACGTACTTTACTTGGATCGTTTATGGAAATGGATAGTCAAGTTGGTAAAAAGATATTAACTTCAGGTTATGCTTTATCAAGAAAGTTATTTGGGTTTAATTAATGAAATCATTTTTATCTCAATATAAGCATGCATGGGTTTTTGTTTATTTTATTATTTATGTCCCTTGGTATTTTGGATTACAATTAAGAGCAGATAATGCCTTTCAAGATGTTTATATTGGTATTGATGCAGCAACGCCTTTTATTGCTGAATTCATTTATCCATATATATATTGGTTTTTATTTGTGGCAGGAACTATTGCATATTTGTTTTTAAAACATCGAAAAGAGTTTTATCAATGTATTGCTTTTCTCTTTATTGGAATGACAGTTTGTTTAATTATCTTTACAATATATCCAACAAGCTATAATCATCGACCAGATGTTATATCAGGGAGCCCTTTAACACAATATTTGGTAAATTTTATATATACGGCTGATAAAAGTCAAAATGTATTTCCAAGTATCCATGTTTATAACTCTATTGCTTGTGCAATAGCGTTAATTAAATGTGTTGATTTTAAGGATAAAATATGGATAAAAATATTTGCGAGTGTTTCAGCATTGATGATAACTTTATCAACAATGTTTATAAAACAGCATTCTATTCTAGATGCTGGGGCAGCTTTGGTTTTATCAATTATCATGTATGTCATTGTTTATAAAGTAGATTATTCTAAGTTATTTAAAAAGACAAAACATTAATTGTTTGTCTTTTTCATTTGTTGAAAGAAAGTTAGAAAAATTGTTTTCTTTTGTATAATGAAAGAATGAAAGTAGGGGAAATATGGAAACAAATCAAAAATTAGGACATGAAAAAATAAGTAAGTTATTAATATCATTAGCAGTGCCTTCGATTATCGCCCAGCTTGTAAATATTTTATATAATATGGTTGATCGTATTTATATTGGTCAGATGCCAGGGGGAACTGCAGCGATGGCAGGACTATCAATTGCGCTTCCTATTATTACCTTAATTACTGCATTTACTCAATTAGTAGGAATTGGTGGAGCACCCTTATGTGCGATTAGATTAGGTGAACAAAGAAAAGATAAAGCTGAACAGATTATGACCAATAGTTTTGTTTTATTAGTTGCTTTAGGTATTATTTTAACAATTGTTGTCTTGGTTTTTAAAGAACCTTTATTAATTATGTTTGGCGCAAATCAAGAGTCATTAGCACCAGCTATTGCATATACTAGTATATATGCGCTTGGAACATTGTTTGTTCAAATAACATTAGGAATGAACGCATATATTAATACTCAAGGTTATGCTAAGATGGGAATGTTTACAGTGGTAATTGGGGCAGTATTAAATATTGTCTTAGATCCAGTTTTTATCTTTGGCTTTAACATGGGAGTATCTGGTGCCGCTTTGGCAACCATTATATCGCAAGGTGTTTCGGCAATATGGGTTATGGCTTTCTTATTTGGTAAAAAGAGTCATTTAAAAATCAGGAAAAAATATTTTAAGATAGATTGGCGTATTGCCTTATCGATTGTCTCTTTAGGAATATCTCCATTCGTAATGAATGTGACAGAAAGTTTATTACAGATATCATTTAATAACCAACTCTCTTTATATGGTGGAACAATGGCTGTTGCAACAATGGCTATCCTTGTGAGTATGTGGCAGTTTGTAACTTTACCTTTACAAGGACTTTGTCAAGGCGCCCAACCGATATTGAGTTACAACTATGGGGCTAGAAACTATACACGTGTAAGAGAGACTTTTAAATTGGTTTTTAAGTTATGCGTAGGTTTTGGTATCATTGCACAAATTATTTTAATGGTATTTGCGAAATCGATAGTTCCAATATTCTCTAGTAATAAAGAAACTATTGAATTTGCTTCATGGGCATTAAGAATATATGTATTAGGAGTTAGCTTCTTTGGTGCTCAGATAGCTTGTCAACAATCATTCATGGCACTGGGGCAAGCCAAAGTATCTTTATGCATGGCAATAACTAGAAAAATTATACTTTTAATTCCATTAGTCTATGCTTTTCCATATATTTTAGGATCAACAGGATTTGCCTCAATACTTGCAAGTCCAATCACATCAATGGTAAAAGATGGTCCTATGGTATTTTCGGTTTTATTTGCGGAACCAGTTTCTGATATCTTAGCTGCTTGTATAACAACATTCATGTTTGTTAGATTTTATAAAAGGGAATTAAAGCAACCAGACCATGTTATTGAAGAATAAAAATTATAACCTTGATTGTTAAATTTTATAAATTATGTTTAAATAGAAAAAATAAGTGGGGTGAGAACGATGGAACAAAGTTTAATTTCTAGAATTATGGAGATGGATCCTGCTGCCACAAATCGATTTTGTGTGATATTGAACTATCCAGGTCTTCATGCTATGTTCTTCTTTCGTATTAATCATTTTCTATGGAATATACATTTGAAAACATTAGCTCGTTTCTTTAGTCAAATTGCTAGGTTTCTTACAGGAATAGAAATTCATCCAGGAGCGACTATTGGAAAACGACTATTTATAGATCATGGAATGGGAGTCGTTATTGGCGAAACAACAATTATTGGTAATGATTGTACACTATATCAAGGAGTCACTTTAGGTGGTGTTGGTACTGGTGAACATAAGTGTAAAAGACATCCAACTTTACAAAATAATGTTATGATTTCAGTTGGAGCGAAAATAATTGGTGATGTGACAATCGGTGACAATAGTATTGTAGGAGCATCTTCAGTAGTATTAAAAGATGTACCTCCTAATTGTACAGTTGTAGGAGTCCCTGGTAAAATTGTAAAAGAAAACGGAGTAAGAGTGAGTCGTGAATTATAAAATAAAGTACAGCCCAATGATTGTTTCTTGGGTTTTGTTGATAGGATATTTAATCATGTTTTCTATCGGAATGCTTGATTTGGTAGATAAGAGCAGTTATCAATTCTTATCTACTTACATAAATGATAAGACTACAAGTCTTGTTATTGGAATTACATTCCTTGGATCATGGATATCAGTTGTAACAATTTGCATCATATGCATGATAATTCATCTTAAAAAAGGGTTGGTAATCAGTGTTAATGTAGCAATTGTATGGCTTATGAATGACATTATAAAAAACATAGTTGCTAGAGCAAGACCATCAGTTTCCCACCTTGTTGTGGAAACAACATATAGCTTTCCTAGTGCTCATGCTATGGTCTCACTTGCCTTATTTGGCTTTATAGCCTATTTTCTGTGGAATAAGTATAAGCCATTATCGATTATGATCATTTGTATTCCATTACTTATTGGATTAACAAGAATTTATCTAGGTGTTCATTATACAAGTGATGTAATTGCCGGATTCTTATTTTCTTTAACTTATTTATGTACAGTCATACCAATTCTAAAATATCATAAAATACTTCCTAGTTCATAATATAGGTAATCCAAAATAACTAGTGGTTACAGAATAATTGAATTTAAAACAACTCGGG
>CAZWXH010000112.1:0-5935 GCA_964637725.1 uncultured Coprobacillus sp.
AATAAAAAAACGAATACTTTTACATATTCGCTACATTTTATATGGTGGAGGCGGCGGGAATCGAACCCGCGTCCAAAGATCGTCCCATATAAGGCATCTACAGTTTATCTTGTTGAATGGTTTTAACTAAGCTACGATCAACAAGCAATCTTTCACTTAGCGATTCTGTAAGTTTTCGTGATATATGTCCAGACGCCATACATCCTTAACCTATAAGTTATGTTACCGAGTCCTATAGCCATAGGCATGCTATTGGTCGATATCCGCTAAAGTCTAATGTCGACTAGCAAGCGAAAGATAATTGTTGTCTGTTTCCAGATATTTGTTTTTACATGTAACGTGTGCCCACGACTGCCACCTTATTCAAACTAACCCCTGTCGAATCCAAGACGCCCCCATTAGTAAGCATTTTTCAATGCTTTTTCAACATCTCTTTTTGCATCTTTATCTTTTAGATCTTGACGCTTATCATAGAGTTTCTTTCCTTTTGCCAAAGCAATTTCTACTTTAAGTTTTGAAGTCTTAAAATATAATTTTGTAGGTACAATCGTTAATCCACTTTCTTTTACTTCTTTTTGAAGTTTTAATATTTCCTTCTTGTGTAGTAAAAGTCTTCTTGTACGAAGCGGTTCATGATTATAACGATTGCCTTGTTCGTAAGGAGCGATATGCATGTTTTCAATAAAAGCTTCATTATTCCTTATTCGAATAAAAGAATCTTTTAGATTAATGCTACCCTTACGAACAGACTTAATCTCTGTACCCATTAATTCAATTCCAGCTTCAAAAATATCTTCAATAAAATAATCATGATAAGCTTTCTTGTTTTGAGCAACAATCTTCATGCATATCTCCCCTTTCTATTTCTTCTTCACAAATTTCTTTGACTTATTTATTTTACCCTTTTTCTTGTAATTTGTCTTTACTTTTTTGTCGTCTAACTTAATAATTTTCTTAAATCTTTGTTGCTTTGGTTTTTGTCCAACTAATTGGAAATCAATAGTCTTTTCTTTTTTGCTTGCAGCAGCAACTCTAACTTTAACTTTATCAGACAACCTAAACTGTTTTCCAGTTCTTTCTCCTACCATCATCATATTCTTTTCATCATAATGATAAAAGTCATCAGTAAGTTCAGTAACATGAACCAATCCATCAATTGTATTCTCTAACTCAACAAAGAATCCAAACTGTGTTACAGAATTAATAATACCATCAAATTCCTCACCAATATGTTTTTCCATATATTCAGCCATCTTCATATCATCAACTTCACGCTCTATATCAATAGCTTCTCTTTCACGAGTTGATGATTGTTCTGCTAAATAAGGGATTGTATCTTCATAATGATTAATTAAATCTAATCTTTGTTCAAAGAGATACTTTCTAATTAGTCTATGTACTAATAAATCAGGATATCTTCGAATTGGAGAAGTGAAATGAGTATAATATTCATCAGCTAAACCAAAATGTCCTAAACAATCAATATCATATCTCGCTTTTTGCATACATCTTAATAACAATGTAGAGATTATTGTATGTTCATCAGTTCCTTTTGAAGCATCTACAATCGCACTTAATTCATTAGGATAGACTTTTTCTAATGATCCTTTAATTGTATAACCTAATGGTTTTACAATTGATTGAAATTGTTGTAACTTCTTTAGTTTAGGATGTTCATGAACTCGGTAAATAAATGGTAAATCCATCCATTTAAAGTGTTGAGCTATTGTTTCATTCGCTCTTAACATAAACTCTTCAATGATTTTATCAGAAGTTCCTCTTTCTCTTAAAACGACATCAATCGGTTTTCCTTTATCATCTACAATAACCTTTGCTTCATTTACATCAAAATCAATAGAACCTCTTTTATCTCTCGCTTTTCCTAATACAGATGCCACCTCTTGCATTAAAAAGAATAAACCAACGACCTCTTGATATTGTTTTTGAGTATTGATATCCCCATCTAATATCTTATTAACATTATTATATGTCATACGATAAGAGGAATGAATAATTGATTCGATAATTTCATGATTGACAACTTCGCCACTTGCATTAATTTCCATAATACAACTAATAGTATATCTATCAACATCGGGATTTAATGAACATATTCCATTAGATAACTTATGTGGTAACATAGGAATAACTCTATCCACTAAATAAATAGATGTTCCTCTTTGAATAGCTTCTTTGTCTAATACTGAGCCTTCTTCTACATAGTATGATACATCAGCAATATGAACACCTAACTCATAGTTTCCATTATCTAATTTCTTTAATGAAATCGCATCATCTAAGTCCTTTGCATCATCACCATCTATAGTCACAATCATTTCATTTCTTAAATCCACTCTCTTGTTGATATCATTAGGATCTACACTATCAGGTATGTTTGATATATAATCATATACTTCTTTAGGAAATTCAATGTCAACATCATGAGCATGGACAATAGATAAAATATCAACACCAGGATCATTTCTATGACCGATGACTTTTAATATACTTCCTTTTATTTGTGGTTTATAAGATTTAATTTCCACAAGAACCTTATGTCCTACAACTGCTCCATGCATATGTGCATGATCGATAAATATAAGTTTATTAAACTTACTATCATCTGCTTCTACATAGAATTCTCTTTTTCCTTTTTTGACCTCACCAACGAATCTCACTTGTCCACGTTTAAGAACTCTAACAATACGTCCTTCTTCACGTTGACCATGAGATACAATTTTATCTATTAAAACAGTATCTTTATCAAAAGCATCTTTCATATTAGTTTCATTAATATAAAATTCTCTCTCTTCATCGATCTTTACAAAACCAAAACCTTTTTTTGTTACTTCTAAAACACCTGTAAAGAATTGCAGTTGTTCTGGAAGATAATAATCGTTATGATTATTTCTTACAATTACACCTTCATCTTCTAGGTTATTCATTGTCTTAATAAATTCAATATAATCATTTGTTTTTGTTTTATGAAAATGTTCTGCAAGTTGTTCTATTTTTCTACTTGTAAAACTTTCATCTTTTAATAATTCTATAATTTTCTCTTTCATATCTCTCACCACCTTTATTCTGCCCAATAAAAATAAAAACAGGACACTAATGTGCCCTATTTATTAACCCATACGAATAAGAATTGCAACTACGAAAAACGCAATAGCAAGTCCAATAGTAATTCTCGAAAGTATCAAATCTGCTCCTCTTTCCTTTTGATTCGCAAAAAGATTTGAGCTTTGTCCGGTTAAAGCATTAACAATACCGTCTGATTTACCACTCTGCAATAGGCATACAATTATTAGAGCCACTGAAATAACCATTAATAATATATCTAAAATCATGATGATACCTCCTTTACATAAATATTTTTATACATTAGCATTGCTATGATACCATAATGATTAGAAAAACACAATAGTTTTTACATTTCACGCCTCTTAGAAACCTAAAAAACATCATCAAAGGAGATGATGTCTATTTTTGACAAACAGTCTTTCTAATAATGGTGCACATATTAAATAAAACACAAAGTTTCCACTAGCGTGTAATGTATCAAAAAACAAACCTGCTAAATAATAAACAATAAATAGTGACGGACCACCAATGACCAACTTTTCTAATGAAACAACAATTCCAAATACATAGCCCATTAAAAATGCAAAACCAGCTAATAATAAGATTGGCGGTTCTTTATTTACTTTTTTATATACATCAACTAATACCTGCGTTAATAAACAAATAACTATCCATGCTAGTATTTGAAATACTGTCCATATACCCATTCCTAAATATATATTAGATACGAGTGTTGTAACAATTGTTAACTTAATACCAAAAGCCAATCCAAATATAATCACTGATATAATAATAATAGATGTCACTGGTTTAATATTAGGAAGTGATTGTAAAGCAATTCGTGAAGCAATATTAACAGCTGCTAACATCCCAATTAAACTTATCTCTCTAATCTTACTCATTGATTGAATAGCGCCATTCAACTTGATCACCTGCTTTTAATTTATATAGACCTGCTCCCTTATTAGGAAATACCCCATTTACATAATACGTCCATCCTGATTGACTTCCATGATCAAATTCATTTAACCCATTGATTCCTCTTATATACACCAGTCTTCCTGAGCCATTTGTATTTAATTGTATTCCTTTAGAGTTTGTTATTGCCTTTAAAGCATCATAAACAGTTTGATCAGGTAATATCTCTACTTCACCTTGAGTCATTATTGAATCAATTCCTTTAATAGAGACATTCACTTTAATCTTAGTTATCTCTTCTACTTTAGAATCAACTATTGGTTTCTTTGACTCCGTTTTTGGTTCTTCTTTTTTTGTTTCTACTTGACTAGGCTTTACTACTTCATCTGGTTTTGTTTCGTTTTTTGGAACATCTTCAATGACTTCTTCTTTCTTTTCTACTTCTTTATTATCTTCTTTTTTAATTTCTATTGGTTTTTCTTTATTTATTGGGACAGTAGCATTATATACACTTACTCCCCCAATAATAAAGAAACAAAGAAATACAAAGATAATTGTATACTTCTTGGCTTTATCCAATGAATTTCTTTCCTTTAATTAAAACAAATCCAGATATTAATAATAAAAGAGTATATCCATAAACCATATATTCATCTGCAGTTTGAACTGCTTCTTTTTTAGGTTCTTCTTTAACTTCTTCCTTTGGAGGAACAACCTCTTCAGGTTTTGAAGTCAATTCTTTAAACTCGTTTTTTGCTTTCATATATACAGAACCATTATAGTAATAGCCTATAGTTTGAGTTCCTTGTAAAGTATTAAACGGATTATCTTCACCTGGTGCACTATACCAAAAACTTCCATTATCATTTTGGTATGTCAATAATACATCATAAGGATTATTATCACCTTGATTAAATGTTGTTGCTTTAACTCCTGTTTGATCATATGTGAGAAGAGCCATTAAAACACAAGCTTGTGTACTTGCATTGACTCCCATAAAACTATCTTTATATCCAGCCGAAGGCTCTTGGACAGATTTGAAATGCTGAATTGACTTATCAATAGTTGTATGATATTTTGTTTTGTTAACTAAACTTAATGTTTCAACAACCCATCCTGTAATATCTAAGCTTGATCCCCAACTAGAACCAAAAGCTCCTTCACTATCTATCAACGATGCTAAGTAATCAGCTGCTAATTCTGTCTTAGAAGAATTCACAACATATAAAGCATTAACACACATAAATTGAAAGTTTGCATATGTTGATGAATTTGTTTTATCAACTGCACCATTTTCTTGAACACAGTTCTCTAACATCTCTACATAGTTAACACCTTCAAAATCTCTAGGATCATCACCATGTAGCACTAATCCTATAATTGTTTTAGCAATATCGCTTGCATAGTCAGTCTTTACAAGCTCCTTAACAATAAGACTTTCAGATTGTAAACCAAGTGCTTCGTAAGCTAAGACTTCGTCTAATCCATATAACTCTTTTGTTTGTGAATAGTAACTCTTAGCAGCATTATAACTTTCATCATAAGTTAATGCCATAGTAGGTACTACCCCACTTAATACAACCATAACTGTTAAAAACATACTTATTAAAATCTTTTTCATTTCGTCCTCCCTCTTAGGTCTAGACAAAAAATAGGACATACTTGTCCTAGATTCATACTAGAACTACTTTATACTCCGTAAAGTGTATTCTTAGATGTTGGCTTGTATTCCGGCTCAAGTTCATAGTCTTCACGTCTTCCCAGTTTCCCAGTGACATTATGTGTCGACTCCCTTTTACGGCTGCGGGACAGCTGAGGAATTACACCTCATTCCAATTTCATAAAATAATCATATTATTCTAACCAACAAATTTATTTACTTTTACAAGCACATTATATAATAGATTACTAAAATAACAAAGACTTTTATCAA
>CAZWXH010000113.1:0-5583 GCA_964637725.1 uncultured Coprobacillus sp.
ACCAATAAATAAAATATATTTTCATTATTTATTGACATTTAATAGTTTGTCTAAAAAGATGGAGCAATCATCTTTAATCCTTTAGTTTCTTCAATACCACACATTATATTCATATTTTGAATAGCTTGCCCAGCTGCTCCCTTAACCATATTATCAATTGCTGAAACAACAATTAACTTATGGTTACGTGAATCATAATGTAATGAAATATCACAGTAATTTGAATACTTTACAAATTTCAAATCTGCAACCTTGCCCTCATCTAAGACTCTTATAAAAAACTCTTTATCATAATATTGATGATATGTTTTTATAATGTCTTTAAATGTTATATCTTTTTTTAATGATACATAAATTGTAGATATTATTCCTCTATTTACTGGTAATAAGTGAGGAACAAATGTAACTTGAATATCATTTTCATTCATCTTTGACAACTCTTGTTCTATCTCTGGAGTATGTCTATGCGTTGAAAGTTTATAAGGATGAAACGATTCATTACATCTAGGAAAATGAGTATCTTCACTCAGTGCTTTACCTGCTCCTGTTGTTCCTGATTTTGAATCAATTATTATTTCATTAGATTCATTTAGTTTCTCTTTTAATAAAGGATATAGCCCTAATGTAATTGAAGTTGGATAACAACCAGGATTTCCAATTAATGATGCATTCTTTATTTCATCTCTATTGACTTCACTTAAACCATAGATTTGTTTTTCATGAAGTGATTTTTCACTATAATCTAAACCATACCATTGCTGATAGTCAGTTTCCTTATCTAATCTAAAGTCGGCCCCTAAATCAATGAATTTCTTTTCATGTTGATCACAATACATCCCGTACTTTTCACTTAAGCCATGTGGTAAGGCTGCAAAGATGACATCACTTTGATCTAAGACTTCTTCATCTGAAACAAAAACCATATCTATAATCTTATAAAAAGAAGGATAGAGTTCAGAAATATTTTGTCCAATATAGCTTTGTGAACTAATAGCAATGATTTCTACTTCATCATGAGCAAGTAATAATCTTAAAAGTTCTACTCCCCCGTAACCACTAGCACCAATAATTCCTACTTTGATTTTCATGATAACGCCTCTACTTTCTTCTTCATTAATTCAATACTTTCATTAACCATCTTTGGTGAAGGACCACCTTTGACATTTCTATTTACAACACATGTTTGTAGAGAGATTGCATTATAGATAGAATCATCAAATGCTTTATCAAAAGATTGATAAACTTCTAATGATAATGTTTCTAAAACCTTATCATGATCAATGCAATATCCAACCAATTCTCCTGTTATTTTATATGCATCTCTAAATGCCAAGCCTTTTTTTACTAAGTAATCAGCACAATCTGTAGCATTAATAAATCCTTTTGCAGCAAATTCTCTCATTCTTTCAATATTAACCTTCATTGTTTTTAACATATCAGTAAAAACTGGTAAACATAACTTCACTGTATCAATTGCATCAAATAATGCTTCTTTATCTTCTTGCATATCTTTATTATAAGCAAGTGGTAACCCCTTCATCATAGTCAGAAGAGTGGAAACATCAGCTATTACTCTTGCACTTTTTCCTCTGACTAACTCAGCAATATCAGGGTTTTTCTTCTGTGGCATAATACTTGAACCAGTAGCATAAGCATCATCTAGTTCAATATACTTAAATTCCCATGAACACCATAATATAACTTCTTCACTAAAACGTGAAAGATGCATCATTATTGTAGCTAAACAACTTGTAAACTCGATGGCATAATCTCTATCACTAACACCATCTAGTGAATTCTCTGTAATTCCATTCATTCCTAATTCATTCGCAACAAATATACGATCAAGAGGATATGTGGTTGTTGCTAGAGCACCACTTCCAAGTGGCGAAACATTCATCCTTTTATAACAGTCATCTAATCTTGTTATATCTCTATAAAACATCTGAGCATAAGCCATTAAATGATGTCCAAATGTAATGGGTTGAGCACGTTGTAAATGCGTATATCCACACATGATTGTCTCTGTATGCTTGGATGCTTGTTCTATAATAACTTGAATACATTCAACTAACATATTCTTAACTGTTTTTAATTCATCTCTAGCGTACAATCTTAAATCTAATGCCACTTGATCATTACGAGATCTTGCTGTATGAAGTTTCTTTCCACTTATGGGATACTTCTTTGTTAATTCACTTTCAATAAACATATGAATATCTTCAGCATGGGGATCAAATAATAACTTTCCATTTTCAATATCACTTAAAATATTATTTAAACCCTCTATAATTTCATCTAAGTTCTCTTTATCAATAATCCCCTGCTTACATAACATCTTTGCATGAGCAAGGCTTCCCATAATATCATGTTTATACAATCTATTATCAAATGATAATGATGAATTAAATGCATTAACATTTTCATCTATTTCTTTTTTAAATCTTCCTGCCCATAGTGCCATATTCTCACCTTATTTCTTTCTTTGTTGATCTAATAATGCTTTGACTTTAATTGGTAATCCATATAAATTAATAAATCCTTGAGAATCCATTTGATTATAATCTTCATCTTCACCAAATGAAGCTGTTTGTTCACTATATAAAGTATCCAAAGAACTCATTCCTGCTTCTATAATATTTCCTTTATATAACTTAAGTTTTACATCACCATTAACACTCTTTTGACTCTCTTCAATAAAAGCTAACAAAGCCTTTGTTAGTGGTGTATACCACTGACCATTATATAAAATATCAGCTAATTTCAATGATACCTGTTGTTTAAAATGTTGTGTCTCTTTATCAAGAGTTATTTCTTCTAAATCAGCATGAGCCTTATAAAGAATAGTTCCTCCTGGTGTTTCATATACCCCTCTAGACTTCATTCCTACAAGTCTATTTTCAACCATATCAATAATACCAATACCATTTTCCCCACCTATTTTATTAAGTGTTTCAATTAATGTAATCCCATCCATCTTTTGTCCATCAATAGCGACTGGCTTTCCTTGTTCAAAAGAAATTGTAATATATGTTGCAACATCTGGAGCTTTTTCTGGTGTCACTCCTAATTCTAAAATCTTATCATACAATGGTTCATTATTAGGATCCTCTAGATCTAATCCTTCATGAGATAAATGCCATAAGTTTTTATCTTTAGAGTAATTTGTTTCCTTATTAATTTTTAAAGGAATATTTCTCTCTTGGGCATATGCGATTTCATCTTCTCTACTCTTTAATTCCCATGTTCTCCATGGTGCAATAATATCGAGTTCAGGCGCAAATGCTTTGATCGTTAATTCAAATCTCACTTGATCATTCCCTTTACCTGTACAACCATGACAAATTGCATCAGCTCCTTCAGCAATCGCAATATCAACAAGTTTTTTTGCGATAATTGGTCTTGCTAGTGAAGTTCCTAATAAATATTTCCCTTCATACATTGCATTAGCTTGAATAGCTGGAAAAATAAAATCTTCCACAAATTCTTTCTTACAATCTGCTACATAATACTTTGATGCTCCTGATGCAATTGCTTTTTCTTCTAAACCATCAAGCTCATCACCTTGACCAACATCTCCTGCCACAGCAATAACTTCACAACCATAGTTTTCCTTTAACCATGAAATAATAATTGAAGTATCTAATCCTCCTGAATATGCTAATACAACCTTTTTATATTGTTTCTTTTCCATTTTCTTATCCTCTTTTCATTTATTTAGTTATACCTTTATAGATTATTAAACTTATTCGCCGCATGTTCATCACTCCTTATATACAAAAACGCCTCTAGAAATTAATCTAGAGACGTATATATACGCGGTACCACTCTTGTTATTAGAACACCATATTCTAACCCCTTTTGCCTTTAACGCAGGACACGTTTCGTTATACTTAATTCCAACGAACTCTCATGGGTGCGTTTCACTTATGATAACTTAGTAACCTTCCACTCTGTGTTACCTCGCTAGAAGCTTTTCATAAACTACTCTCCCAATCAACGATTTCTTTAACTTGCGTTAATAATACAGTGGAAGAATATATTTGTCAACACTTTTTTTGTTAAATACGAAAATTAGATAATTAATTTGTTTAAAAGATAAAAACATTACTTTAAATTCCAATCCACACCATTATTTGATACATACATCATATAATCATTAGGTTGATCACTTTCTCTAGCTTTCGTTATTTTCAAATAATATAAACCTTCTTCCTTATAAGGAAGATTATAATAATCAAAGGATTCTTCTCTCTTTAGATCAAGTTTCTTAAAACTTCGGCCACCATCTTCTGTAACATATAAACTTGCGTGTTCATTACCACTATGACTCATTCCAATGTAGCCAATATCTTCACTAAAAAATTTAATACCGTGAGAGACACCAATCTCTCCTAAAAATGGATCTTTATTAAATTGAATCCAATTCACACCACCATCATCACTTTTAAACAATGAATAAAATCGGCTTCCTGCAGCAGCATCCATAATTTTTAACTTATATCCTATCATATCATTAATCATAGAATTCAAATCTTTATCTTCGCTATTATCATCACCTTTTTGAACTGGGGGTTTTGGTAATTGATTTAAGTTATCAACATAAATATATCTTTTTTCACGCAAATAACTCTTTGAAGTTGTTGGAATAATTTCAACAGTATAACCATATATCTCATGAGATAATACCTCAGATGTTCGCTTTTCTCCTTGCAAATCAATGTAGTAAATATTTTCATTATTATAACCCAAGCTTTGTATTCCAGAATACTTAACTTGGAAAGGTTCCACATATTCACGCATATTTATAACCTTTAGTGCATCAAGAAATGGTGACAATCTTTTTTCTTTTTGATAATCAGCAGATGTATACCCACCTATAATAACTGTTGCCTTTGCGCCACTTTTATAAGAAATCAAATAACTTTTTATTTCATTTTCTATTTTTCCATATACATAT
The DNA here is from genome assembly GCA_964637725.1 of uncultured Coprobacillus sp. Classification (GTDB taxonomy): domain Bacteria; phylum Bacillota_I; class Bacilli_A; order Erysipelotrichales; family Coprobacillaceae; genus CAZWXH01. The sequence goes on from CAZWXH010000113.1 coordinate 4,961, forward strand.
AAATCAAAAGAAGATATTCTTCCATCATACTGACATTTAATATTAACATCTGAACTTATATATAAATCAGTGGGCATCACTAATTCAGTTTTTATCTCATTAATAAAACTAATAAATCCACCCTCAAATAAATTATCATTTTTTAATTCAAATTCCTTTGTTTTCTTATTTTGACTTACTTTCATCCCTAAAGCGCTGTTATAATGTGTTGCCATATCGAATATCTTATAACCAGTAAATAATGATAAAGACACAAATAACACCAAAGCAACTTTTATCCATTGTTTCCACTTTACCATAATAAGTTCTTTTTTAAGAATAGCCAAAACAATACATATAATTACCCATGTAAAAATAGTTATTCCTAATGTAATTAAAATAGGAATATCATAAGGTATAAACCCCTTTCCATATTGAAGAAGTTTTAAAAGAATATATATAAAAATGATATATATAATTATCAATATCGGATTTAAAAACATCTTTAAGAACCTTTTCATTTTATCAATTCTATCTCCTATCTATCACATATTTATAATCTAAGCATACTCTAGTATTGGGATGAATTCAACTTTATATTGTTTATTTAATCTTGCAAAATGTCCATATACTTCTCTTCCTCA
>CAZWXH010000114.1:0-5467 GCA_964637725.1 uncultured Coprobacillus sp.
CCAATAAATAAAATATATTTTCATTATTTATTGACATTTAATAGTTTGTCTATTTAAAAAATGATTCTCCAACTTCATACTTTTCATTATCTAATATCATTATACCACGAACTAGTGGTGCATTGGCAAGCCCTAATTCTTTTTGTGAACATAACATACCAAAAGAATCAATTCCACGTAACTTGGAAGGCTTTATAATTAAACCCGAAGGCATAACGGCATTAATCTTTGCGACCACAACAAGTTGATTAAGTTCAACATTAGGGGCACCACAAACAATTTGTAGTAGCTCGCTTTTAATATCTACTTTACAAAGATGAAGATGATCTGAATCAGGATGACTCTCTATTTCAATGACTTTTCCAACAACAAACCCATCATCATAATCACTTTCTACTGGTTTTTGGTTGTATTGATTTAATATTTTATTGAATTGCTCAACAAATAAAGGAGATATCTTTATCATTCCGTCAGTTAAATTATCAATATATAAAGATGCAGAGAAAAGATTATATCCAATCACTTTATCATCATGATAAAGAATACATAAATCATCAATTCTATTTGAAGAAGTCGTTATTCTTTCATCACATAAACGAATTAATAAAACATCACCGACATTATGATAATTATAGAATGCATGTAAATTCATATTCATCACCCTACAATAGCATCAATAAATGCTTGTATCTCAATTTTTGTTTTTCTTAGTTTACTAACCAAATGAGAAACCTCATTACCTTTATCATATGCAATAAAAGATGGAATTCCCATAATTCCTAATTCAATACATAAATCAACCATTTCATCGCGATCAATATAATAAAAAGTCCACTCTTTATTATCATCAACCAATTCATTAATAAATGTTTTTAAAAAATGACAATCTGGACACCATGTTGCTGAAAACACAAGTATACTATGTCCTTGTATTGCTTGTTTATAATCTTCTATACTCTTAATTTTTAATAAATTATCCATTATTTTTCTCCTTTAAATATTGTATCAATACGATAGATAGGTCCATGAGGTGAGAACTTTTGTTCATATTCAGTACGAATATTATCTTCATAACCCTCACTATTATGTAAATTTAAACACACATCTTCAAAATTCATCCCAAATTGTTGAAATGAGATTAAAGAATATTCAAATAATCCACGATTATCTGTTTTTAATATTAAATGACCATTCTTTTTCAATATATCTTGATATATCGGTAAAAAAGTTGAAGAAGTTAATCTTCTCTTAGCATGTTTTTTCTTTGGCCAAGGGTCACTAAAATTTAGATATATACAATCAATCTCATCTAATTCAAATACTTCCAATAAATCAGCAGCATCTTCTTTCATGAGCTTTAAATTATCTAAAGGTGCTTCGCAATCCAGTTTTTTTATAGCTTGTACAAGAACACTAGAAAACTTTTCAATACCAATAAAGTTTATATCTGGATATTGCTTTGCATTTTCAATAATAAACTGTCCTTTACCCATCCCTATTTCTATATAAATAGGATTATCATTATGAAATATATCTTTCCACTTACCTTTGTGGTCTTTTGTATTTAATACAACAAAGTATTTGTGATTTTCTAAAATTTGATCCGCATTTGGGTTATTCCTTAATCGCATAAAGCCCTCCACTTATTTTTTTAATATTGTAACACAATTTAAGCTTTTAATCTATCTAATTCTTCTTCACTTAATCGACGATATTCACCTAATTCTAAGGATTCATCTAAAGTTAAGTCCTTCATTCTTATCCTTTTTAAAAAAGTCACTTCTTTTCCTACTGCTATAAACATCTTCTTGACTTGATGAAATTTTCCTTCATATATTTCTACTTCAATTTCAGTTGTTTGTTTATCAATTGATAAAATCGAAAGATGAGCGCTAAGACATTGATAATCATCAATCACAACCCCTTCTTTGAATACTTTAATATCTTCATTAGTTACAATGCCATCTATCTTTGCATAATATATTTTAGAAACATGGTTTTTTGGTGATAATAAAGAATGGGCTAACTTTCCATCGTTTGTAAGTAACAATAAACCCTCTGTATCAACATCTAGTCTTCCTACAGGAAATAGATCATGACGAAAGTAATCATCTATTAAATCTACAACTACTGGATTAACATTATCAACAGTTGCACTGACATATCCTTGAGGCTTATTCAACATATAATAGACAAATTCTTCATATTTAATGACCTCATCATCAACGATAATGATATCATTTTCAATATCTATTTGATGACTATCTTTTTTTATAGTATTTCCATTAATAGATACACGACCTTTTTTTAAAATATCTTTGACTTCTTTTCTAGTTCCAAATCCCGAATGGGCTAATAACTTATCTAATCTCATCTCTAACCTCTATATATTTCTCAACTGACTTTGTTTTTTTCTCATCAGTATAATATTTTATGTATAATTTTACCATTTGTTTTGTTGTTGTTTTCCCAGATAATTGTACCCCTTTATAATAACCATTTGGTTTATCAATGTAATTGGGTTTTAAATGATAAACCATTTCATCAAATAATCCAATTGTAGGACACATTGATGTATCGTCTTCAGATGCATAAGCCATAGCTTCTATTGAGTACATCGGTTCAGACGTTTGATTAATGATAATATCATAACGATATACATCATCTAATGTATTATAAACAAGTGAAACATTAAAAGGATATGAATCACTAAATTCTTTTTGATTAACTAATTTTTCTTTTATAGAATTGTATTTTTCAAACTGTTTATCTTCCTTTGAAGGTTGAGAACAACCTACTAAAAGTAAACAAGTAAAAATAAATAAACATATCTTTTTCATTTTATCACCTTGTTTATTATATCATGATTTTAAAAATGAAAAAAGGCTTATTAGCCTTTATCTCATTTCAAAAGTATCACATGCAGTTTGATCAACTTCCTTTGCGTTAGAACAATGACATTTTCCTACTTGAATACAATTAGCATCACAAGATCCTTCACAATTATATTTACAGCTATCTACGCTACATTTTACGTCTTTTGCCATGGTATCACCTCCATGAATAGTATGGCAATAATTACGATGAATATACGATAAGACAGCTAAAACTATATTCTAGTTCACCATTGTGAGAAGTTAAACTCACTTGATATTTAATCTCTTGAACGCTTACTTCTTCTTTTTCAAAAAAATCATTAACTGCATCTTCTAAATCTAATTCATGTGTTTTTTCAATTATTTTTATTTTCATAAATAGAGAATAACATATTTATTATAAAATATTTGTCATTATTGATTGATTTCTACTCTAAATTCACATGTGAATTTAGCATTTGGTTTTAAACAAACAACGCTCTCTTTTTCTTTGAATTCTCCAGTAAAATCAACATAATCATTATGTCCTACCCAAGGCTCAAACGCTAACAAACCACCGACATGACTTGCTGTCCAAATTCCTAAATGCTCAAAACCACTCATATGAAAACGTAATGATTTTGAATGATTGAGTGATTTTAGTTCAACCCATTTAGATTTAAAGTTTTTGACAACAATTGCATCATTATCAAACATAGCTTGTCTTACAAAAAATCTTTTTTCATTATCAAATAGTTTTCTTGTTTCAAATGACATACCACGTTTTTCAACATCAATAATTTTTTGATCTAATGTTTCATTTTGTTCAAATTCAACATAATAATCATTACTTGATTCATTATCATAAAATGGACAAGCAAATGCAGGATGTCCCCCTACTTGAAAATATATTTCTTTATCATCAATATTTTGTATTTCAATATGACAAACTAATTGATTGTCTTCTAAAGAATATTTAACTTTTAAATCAAATAAATATGGATATTGTTTAATAATATCTTCATTTGATTGTAAATCAAATTCAACACAAATATCAGATATTTGATTTGTTTTATAAACATTGTGACGAGAAAAGCCATGTTGTGTCATCGTATAAGTTTTTCCATCGATACGACATTCATTATTTTGTAAAGCACCAACAATTGGGAAAAGTATAGGTGCACTATTAGCCCATAAAATAGGATCCCTTCTCCACATATAATTGATATTATCTTTCCGACCAATAATATTAATGATTTCAGCCCCTTTAGGATTTAATTCAACTTCTAATAAGTCATTTTTTAATATTGTCATTTTTATACTCCTATTTCATTTGTCCCTTAATCATTGCTTGTTTAATATAAATATCATTATCAAAGAAAATAATATCAGCATAGTTTCCTACTTTGATTTCACCAAGTTTCTTCTCATTTATACTTTGGGCTGGATTATAGCTTGCAAGATTAACTGCTTCATTAATTGTTAAACCTAAATGATTGTAAGCATTTTTAACACATTCATTCATATTTGCGACACTCCCAGCTAAAGCACCATTTTCTAGCCTTGCTTGATTTTCTTTTACAAATACTGGTTGTGTTCCTAATTTATATTGCCCATCTGGGAGACCAGCAGCTTCGATAGAATCTGTGATTAAGATTATTTTATCTTTTCCTTTAGCTCTTAATAATGCAGTTGCTGCTGGATAAGTCACATGAATACCATCTAATATTAACTCAGCATAAACAGAATCGTTAACCATGACAGCCCCAACAACACCTGGAGCTCTATGAGTCAATGGTGTCATGGCATTATAAGTATGTGTACCTGAAGTTGCACCTGCATCGATAGCAGCTTGTGCTTCTTCATATGTTGCATTTGTATGACCTAAAGATACAACAGTATTTTTATCATTTAAGTACTTAATCAATTCTATTGAATGATCTAACTCAGGTGCAATTGAAATCTTTCTAATTACATCTTGATGATCTTTAACAAAAGATAAATAATTCTCTACAGTTGGTTCAATCATACATTCTTCAGGTTGAGCACCTTTATAAATTTTGTTAAAAAATGGTCCTTCTAAATGAGTTCCTAAAATTTGTGCCCCAGCAACTTTATCTTTATACTCTGCAATATTATCTACTGCTTTAGCAATATCACTCGCTGGCATAGTCATTGTTGTTGGAAGTAAAGCTGTTACTCCTGTTTTAAGTGCGGCAACAGAAATACTGTTTAAATCATTAAATGTCGGATACATAGTATCACTACCTGCACGACCATGAGTATGAACATCTATAAACCCAGGACTTACAAACAATCCTTTAGCATCAATTAACTCTTCATCAGTGACTTCTCTATCACTAATTTCAACAATGATGTCATCTTCAATAAATATTTTCTTTTCAACTACTTCATCTTTTAATATCACTTTTCCATTAATAATACATTTTTTCATAGTAAATACCTCCTTTGTTTATTATAACACTATTCACCTTTTCTTCAAATAAAATACATTTTGTTTTGTTAAATAAATCAACACGAGAAAAGGAATTATTTTATAATTCCACTCACTTGTTAAAGTAAGCTTCTCTTCTTATCTCGCAGAGAGAATA
>CAZWXH010000115.1:0-5453 GCA_964637725.1 uncultured Coprobacillus sp.
CTGCGAACAGTTCTTTTAAACTTTTGATTTTAATTTATGACTCCAAAAAGGATTTTTTAATGATACTGGATCTTTGATCACTTTATTCTTCATAGATTTTGGTGTCAAACTATATAAGATTGGTAAAACAATCGCAATTATAAAAGTATCTATAATTTTTAATACTGCTGTTCCATAGAAGCAAGCAATATAGCGATTCATCCCTGAATCAATAGCTTGTTGATAGAACAATCTTTCCCACCCACTATCAGGAATACTCGCTGTTCGCCATATCGTAATTAAAGAAGCAAGCGTAGTCGCTATCAAGAAATATGATAATATCGCAAAAGGTAATCTTTTCCAACATATCTTCCCTTCTTTTCTTAAAATAATACCAAATGTTAATGCAGCAATGGCACTAACAATATAATAAATCAATGAACTGCTATCATAGATAATTGCTGCTTGATAGAAATTAGTCGCAAATGCAACCAATAAACCAGCAGCTGGTTCTAAAGCAACAGCTACGTATGCTGTTCCAATACTATCTATCCACATCGGTAAACGAAGGAAATGAGCAACATAATAGAGTCCAACATTTAAAACTACACCAATTAACATAATAATTATATAATGTCTTGCTTTATCTGATAGTTTCATCATTTTCCTCCTTTGCTTGATTAACTTTATCTTGATCATTACTTAATGCCTCCATAAAACCTGCAGTTACAATACTTGCCGGCATTGCAATAATTGCTACCCCAAAGAAGGATGATAACATACTGATGAATTTTCCAATATCAGTAGCTGGATAAACATCTCCATAACCTACTGTTGTAAGAGCGGTTGTTGCCCAATATAAAGCATCAAAGAAATCATTAAAGTTACTTGCCGGTTCTTGTAAAAACATAATTAATGCCGAAACGAATATATAAGCAATCGCAATAGTTAAAACCGATAATAACATTTTACTTTGATTTTTAAATACTCCCATAATATGTTTACAACTTTTAGAGTATTGAACTATTTTAGTAAGTCTTAATAAACGTAATACCATAAAGCTACCAGGAAGTAATCCAATAGTTGGAAGAATCCCTAGTATATCCATTAATGCTAATGGTGTAAATGGATAGACTATAAAAGCTATCGGTGAATGTTTTTTGATATGATAATCATGCGTCATCCATCTTAAAATATAATCTAAAAATAAAAGATAAACAGTGAATGTTTCAATATACTTAAATATCGGATGTGGAGTTCTAAACAATAATGGTGTAACACTAATAATTGCAATCGCAACAATATAGTAATCATACATACGACTCCAGATATTTTCATGATCTGTTTTTTCAATTAAATTGTATACTTTCTCTCTCATTAGTATCCCCTCCTAAAATAGATATGAACAAATCGGATATAAGAAGAATGATAGTAATGTAAATGTTAAGATCGTATAGAACATCACTTTACCAAATAATGAAGCAAATGCGCTATCATGATATTTAGTTCGAATTCTATTTATATTAACAACACTTAATGAGCACATTAATATCGAAGCAATACCAGCAATAGTTACATATTCAAGTAATCCAACTTGCAAAGCATCTGGTAAAAGATTTGCACCTACCATAATGTTTGTAACTGTTCCAAATAAGGCGGCAGGAATCATTGTTAACGGATCCACGCTATGATATGTACATAGGAATAAAGTAATAAATACCCATGTCAATGTTCCTACTAAAGCAATGAAACATTTCATATACAATCCAAAACCACTTCTATTAATTTCAATTGAAGTTGCTAATTCTTGATTAATAGGTACACTATGTTCAGGATCACCTAAAGTCGTATCATATTTGACTGTGTATGTTGATACAGCACTTCTACGATAATCAAATCCAGATACACTTAAATAAGGGTTCACTGTACTATTCTTTGTATCAGCAATGAATCTAATCTTTTCTACGGAATCATTAGGTTCAATAAAGAATCTTAATTGATATGATTCAAGTGGGAAACGAACAATCCAATAATTCTTTTGAACAGTTGCGTCCACTCTTAATAGTTGATAATGTTTATTTCCTTGATGATATTCTTCCAATATCTCTTTTTTATTAATAACTCCATTATAAATTCTAAAATTATTAGCCATATCTAAAGACTCATTATCTTCCCATTGAAACCAACAAGAAAAGATAACTCTAAAATTACTTGTTTTTACATTAACTTCTTTTAAGTTTTCAATATATGTTCCAGCAGTAACAAAAGTTGCTTGATCTTTATACTTATCTGCTTCCTTTACATATTCTTCATTATCTTTTAAACCATTTTGCCAATATGTTTCTTCCGCCATTTTATCAGTATAAAGCTTATGATTGGTAATCCCTAGATATAATCCTCCACCAATCACAATAGCTAAAAACCACATGACTAATTTTCGTTTTTGCCACGGTTTGAATTCTTTAAATTGTTGAAGAAAACTCTTTTTAACGACTACTTCTTGAACTTCTTTGTTTTTATCATCCATCATTATAACCCCCCAACAAGTGCACTAAATGGCATAATTACATGTCCTGCAATAGCTAATGTTAATAATATATAGAACATAACTCTTCCAAACAATTTAGAAAACGCACTTTCTCCTTTATGTTCTCGAATACGATTGACATTGATAATACTGATAATACAACCTATGATAATGAGCGCAGCATAGATATTAACAAACTCAACAAGACCAAGTTCGACAACATCTGGTAAAAGATTTGCGCCTACCATCAAATTTGCGATAGTCCCAAATAAAGCTGCTGGCATCGTTCCTAATGGATTCACATGATGGCTTCCACAAATATATAAAGCCATAAACACCCATATTGATGTTCCAATTAATGCCATAAAGCATTTAATATATAATCCCCAATCGTCACGCACAACTTCAACTGCAGTTACAATTTCAGAAGATACACGAGGGTTTTCAAAACGCGGATTACTCATGGTATTTGGATAATGCATCAAGTTTTCTGAAACCCCATGTCTTCTTAATGAGTAACCTGAGATACTTAAGTTTTGATTTATGCCACTATTTTCAATATCAGGAACAAATACAACTTCATCAATTGTATAAGCATTAGGTTCAATATAGAACTTCAAGACTTGACTACCTAGTGGAAATCTAGCAATATTAAAATTTTTAGAAACTGTAACATCAATTCTCATTTCTTGATAATGAAGATTATCCTTTGAATAATTTTTTATCGTCTCTTGTTTATTAATAACCCCATTATAAATTCTGACTCCATCTTTAATAAAATCTAAACGATCATTATTTTCCCACTTAAACCAAGCAATAAAAGAAACTCTAAAATTACTATTTTTAAATGAAATATCTTTTAATGTTTCAACATAAGTTCCTGAACTTACACGTGTTGCATTTTTTGAAAGTTTCTCTTTAATTTCAAGATTATGTTGATCATCTACTAATGCACTATCATACTCAATTGCAGTTGCTTTCTTCTCTTGACTAACAACTATACAAACAAAAGATAAAAACACAGTCCCAATAGTTATAAATATAATTGACCAAATAAAAAGTTTTTTCTTTTGCCAATCTTTTAACTCACTTATTTTCAAATCAGTTCCCCTCCTACTCCATATTTCTTAGTACAATATAAATGCTTCACCTTGATGAATATCAAAATGAAGCATTTATCATTAAACTACGAGTTTTGATTTTGTTTTGCTCCATAAACATATAACACTGGTAACAGTAAACCAGCAATAATAGATATTACTGTTTGTAATGAGAACCCATCACCAATAATTCCTAATATCCCATTAATCAATGAAACAATAATTAATATAGTTCCCAAAGTTATAAGTTGTCCTGCTTTTTCTACTTTAGCAGCATTCTTTAAGCCAATAATTCCAGTTACTAACTGGAAAAAACTCCATATAAAGTATGTAAAAAATAGTCCTGTTATCAACAATCCAGTTGTTTGAGCTACACCACTAGTTTCAGAAGAAAACATTCCTCCTAATATTGTTGGAATTAAAAAAGTAAATGTTGAAATCAACCCTACTAATATAAAAATAACACTTGTAATTCTAATAATTTTTTTTCCTTTGCATCCATAAAATAAAATCCCTCCCTATTTTCTTACATATTTTAACTTTTTAATTTTTTTGCAACCTCTTTGTTAATTAATTAACATGTAAAAATCATAATAAAAAAAGAAAACCTAGTACAGACAAGGCTTTCCGGAGTTTTTATTTAAAAATAATTTTTAAATAATTTATTATTTAATTGTAACATTTCTCTGTATGATAGTAAGCTATAGTATCAATAATTCTAATATTACTACACTTTAACTAGTCAAACAATGCTCTCTACACGAAATGAGTTGAGTGAATGAATGTCAGCGTCCCGCTTTTAGCCAATATTGTCTGTTGCTCGTTCATGGAAAAATATCCACTACATTTTGCCTGTCGGTGGAACAATATCAACCTATAACAAATCACTCTTTCCTAAATTGCACTTTGAACAAAGAGTCTGCAAATTATCCTTTACAGTTTTTCCACCCTTTGACCATGGGACAATATGGTCAACGTGCAATTCTACCAAAGGGTCTTTTGCAGGTGAAGCCCCGCAAGCACAGCATTTGAATTTATCTCTTGAAAATACTATAAATCTTAATCTTAAATTGATTGTGCGTGAAGTTCTATGCTGATGATCAAATTCAACATCTGTCTTATTAATTGGCTCTTTCAAATTTTCATCATTGCAATTTATGTAATTTACAAAAGATTTCAATGCTGCTCTCCAGCCACCAAATCTTTTTTCATATGTCCCAACTGAATATTTTGAAAAATCTCTCATTTTTGTATATGACGGTTGCTTACCAATGCAAACCCATACACGTTCAATTTCTTCAAATAAGTCCTGATCACTAATATTTAACAGCGATCTTGACATTTATAATTCAGCTTTTTCTAAACAACAAAACCAAGATTTAAATCGTCTTGTCAAAGTAGTGGCATGAAACTGTCCATATTGATTATAATCAGCAATTGTTACTGAATCTTTTTGAAGCAGTTTCGCTACTCTCTGTAAATCCTCAATCAATTCCTCATCTGAAGTATTTCTATGGTACTCATTTAATTCAAATTTCATCTGCTCATCTCCTTTTATTTCATTATATATTCTATCTTCTCAACATGTCAATTTCATCTATCCTATCCATTCAACCTTACTTACATTATAACTTTCTTTGATATGTTCCCAACAACGTAAAAAAAAATTTATGTCGAGTAGTCGATTTAGATATAATCTTAAAACCCAGTAATATCAAGGGTTCTGGTGTGTCATCAATACAACACTCTCAACATGTTTTGAGATGAGGGGATAGCTGTCAAAGGGGAATTTCCATTTTCCTTTTTTACTGAATTCTCTATGAGGGAAGATATCCACTGAGGGTTTT
>CAZWXH010000116.1:0-5361 GCA_964637725.1 uncultured Coprobacillus sp.
AGTATTTTACAATTGATTATGATCTTATGTTAAAAGAGACAAAAGAAGAAAGTGTGAAACAAGGTATTGAAAAAGGTATCGATAAAGGAAAGATGGTTATTCTTCAAAAACAATTAAAAAGAAAGTATGGAGATAAATGTCTATGGATTCGTGAATGCACAAGCCAACAAATAGACACGATAAGTGAACTCATTATAGATGATATAAGTCTTGAGGAATTGAAGGAAAAGGTATTTAAATAAAAAAAACAACAACTACCAATGTAATTATTGGTAGTTGTTTTAAATAATTATTTATCAAAGAATGTATAAACTTCGAAGTGTGCTTGAGGATGATCACAAGCTGGACATTTTTCAGGAGCAGTTAATGCTTCAACAGTGTATCCACAGTTATTACATTTCCATAAAACTTTTTCATCTCTTTTGAATACAATTCCATCTTCAATGTTCTTTAATAGTTTTAAATATCTATCTTCATGCATTTTTTCAGCCTTAGCGATAGCCGCAAAGATATCAGCGATTTCTTCAAATCCTTCTTCTCTCGCTTCTTTTTCAAATGTTGGATACATTCCAGTCCATTCATCATTTTCACCAGCAGCAGCAGACTTTAAACATTCAACTGTATTTCCTAAGATAACTGGGAAGTCACCTTCAGTGTGAACAGTTTCACCTTTAAGATCAGTATTTAATAATTTCATTAATCTTTTAGCATGTTCTTTTTCTTGGTTAGCAGTTTCTTCAAAGATATTAGCAACTTGAACATAACCCTCTTTCTTAGCGATTGAAGCAAAGAAAGTATAACGATTTCTTGCTTGAGATTCTCCCGCAAAAGCGTGGATTAAGTTGTGTGCAGTTTTTGTGTTTTTTAATGTAGGCATATAATGCCCTCCCTTCTAAGATTGTTTTTTTTGACAATGGCGACAAGTCCCATGAAAGAGTATTTCTGCTCCTGTAATATGGTCGTCACATAGATGTTGAACCTTATCAATAAGAGGAGAAAGAGTACTCTCATCTATTGCTAAATCATGAATACCACCACATTCATCACAAACCATATGAAAATGTGGTTCAATCCTTGCATCAAAATGAACAGCATTGTCACCGATATCAAGACGAACGATTCTCTTTTGATCAGCTAATAGATTTAAGTTTCTGTATACAGTCCCAAGACTAATATCAGGAATTTCTTTTCTAACATTCATATAGATTGTATCAACATTAGGATGAGTACAGTCTCTTTGTAGAATACTAAAAATAGTTTCTCTTTGTTTAGAGTATCTTAACTTTATATCTGACATAGTTTTTCCTCCTTATCAATAATGGTTACTATTATTTTATCACTTTTATTCATATTGTCAAATGATATATCATAAAGATGATAAATAAAGGTCAATGATGTACGAATAGTTAACACTTAAATATCCACATATACAAAAAACACAATAAAAAAGAACAGGCACCATGAATAAATCTATCTTTTACATACTTTTTAAAACTATACGGAACACCTTCAAGAATATTGTCAACTTGCATTAAAACAGAAAGACCAGAAAATGAAAGAAAAAAACAAATAATAGGGTAAATAAGAAAAGATTGATATTTTAATAAATGAATAGAACCAGAACTGAATTCAAGAAAACCTTGAATGATTGATAAAATAAACTCATTTTGAATAATTGAATGGAGACTATAACCAACAAATTGAAAGACTAACATATAACCTAATATAAATATAAAGGCATGAATAGAAGATAATATACTTTTTTTAAGAGCTTCTACAAAACCCATGTGAGGGTTTTTTAAATGAAAAATCGCTTCATTTATACTCATAAAATGATAGACTTCTTTATAAAATAAAGCTCTTATAATACTGGGGATAATATGACACAAGTAAATCATAATCGCAATATTTATAGGAAGATGAAGTGAAACTAGAATAAAACTTAATGAAGAAAAAGAAGCAATAGATAAAAGATGTTGTAATTGACTGAGGTTAATATAACCTAAATCGTAAGATTCTTTGATGATTTTAGCATTTGTGGGATAACCACAAAAGAACGACACAAAATATAAAGAAGACATATGTGGAGACAAATGAAATAAAGGAGTAAAAATAAATTGAATAAAATAACTAAAGATTTGAAATATGCCTAATGATAAACATAAAGATATTAAGATCATAAAAGGAAGAAGTGAGGGTAATAAATTTGTTAAAACAATAGAAATAACATTGTTAGATACTTTAACAATTTGAAACATATTAAGAAAAGAAAAAATAGTTGTAAACAATACGAGGAAAAGAGTGAAATAATAGTTGGCTTTTTTCATGATAACTCCTTATAATGGAAAAGAGGTGAGAATGTGAAGGCAATATTAGTAGGTGTAGCGTATGATCAAATGTATTATGATTTAGACATATCCATTGAAGAATTAAAAGATTTGGTATATGCATGTCAGATGGAAGTTAAAGATGTTGTCATTCAAAATCTTTCACAAGTATCATCTAAGACATATATAGGAAAAGGTAAAGTTCAAGAAATTAAAGAGATGTTAGAAGAAGATGATGTTGTTATTTTTAATGAAGAACTAACACCCTTACAAGTAAAAAATCTAACTGATGAATTAGATGTAGAAGTGACAGATCGAAGTGATCTTATTTTACGTATTTTTGAATCACGAGCAAAAACAAAAGAAGCAAAGCTTCAAGTAGAAATTGCTAGAAATCAGTATTTACTACCAAGACTTGCAGGAATGAAACAAGAACTCTATTCTCAACAAGGTGGTTCTGGTTTTAGAGGTAGTGGGGAGAAACAAATTGAATTAGATAGACGTTTCATCCATAGACAACTAATTCAAGCAAGAAAAGAATTAGAAATGATTGTTAAACAAAGACAAACACAAAGAAAGATGCGTAAAAGAAATCAAAAGAAAGTCGTAGCTTTAGTTGGTTATACAAACAGTGGGAAATCTACTTTATTAAATTATTTTACTGATAAGAAAGTCTATCAAGAAGATATGTTATTTGCATCTTTACAAACAGCTTCAAGACAAGTTTTATTAAAAGGACAAAAAGAAATTGTAATGAGTGATACAGTTGGTTTTATTAATCAATTACCTCATCATCTTGTACAAGCTTTTCGCTCAACACTTGAAGAAGTTAAGGAGGCAGATTTACTATTACATGTCATTGACTCATCTTCAACTTATAGTGATGTACAAATAGAAACAACGATGCAAGTACTAGAAGCATTGGGAGTAAAAGAAACACCTATGATTTTTGTTTATAATAAAATAGATAAAGATCGTTATCCATTCTTACAAACACATCAACCATCAATCTTTATATCAGCTCAAAATCATATGAATCTAAATGAGTTAGAAGATCTTATATTTGAAACTCTCTTTAAAGATTATGAAGCAATTGAATTGATTATTCCTTATGAACAAGGAGAAGTGTTTCAAAAGATTAAACAAAAGTATCAAACAAATAATGAACAATACTTAGATAATGGAATTTATGTTTCATTCTTTGTAGACACAAAAGAAAAACACTTGTATGAACAATATACTTATACAAGATTAAACTAAAAAAGATTTAACTTACTATCACTTAGCAGTGATGGTTTTTTTTAAAGAAAAGTAATTAGAAATGATATTTCTTTGTAAGTGAGGGAACTAAAGGTTATTTTATCAAACATTTTTCAAAATATACTGTGCTTTAGTTTTTTTTAAAAATTAATTATGGTAGAATGATAGAGGGTGATGATATATGGAAAAAAGAATATTTGTTATATCGGATCTTCATGGTCAATTTGTATTATTACAATTGTTATTAGAACGTATTCAATTTACTGATAATGATGAATTGTTTATTTTAGGTGATATTATGGATAGAGGTCCTAATAGTATAGATATATACTACTTTGTGAAGGCTATGGACAATATTCATTTAATTAAAGGGAACCATGAAATTATGATGAGGCAGTCGATGCAAGCGGCGCTTAAATATAATGATCTAGATTCAGAAAGATCAAATCCATATCGTTTATGGAAACAAAATGGTGCTTTAAAAACAGTCAATAGTATTCGTGAATATTTACAGAAGGACTTCATTCCTTATGCAGAATATTTTGACTTAAAACAAGTTTTTATAAAAGAAATTATAGAATTTATAGATTCCTTACCAAGTTATATAGAATTAGACTTTAAAGGAAAGCATTATGTTTTAGTTCATGCAGGGGTTGATCCTGAAATACCTTTAGAGGAAAATAATGAAGATATCTTAGCATGGATTCGAGAATATTTTTATTTAAACGAAGCAAATCCTGATTATACATATTTATTCGGACATACGCCTTGTTGTTTTATTAATGATGATCAATCTTTTGATATTTGGCATGATCCGGATTATCACAATAAAATAGCTCTTGATGGGGGTTTGGCAGTGGGAAACAAAGGCCAGCTCAATTGTTTATGTCTGAATGATGAGAGTGTAACAGTGATTAAGTATGAGGAGGGACAAATGTAGTGAGAAGCGCATTTTATAATTTAATTAACTTTATTAATATGACAAATGTACATGATGTTTATTGGGGTGCCGCTAAAAAGATTTTACAGAACATCTATAAAGTTCCTCATTGTACAATTACAGAAGTCGCTCAAATGTGTTATGTTTCAACAGCTACAATTTCTCGTTTGTGTAGAAAACTTAATTATGAATCATTCGCAGATTTTAAAAATGATGTTACTTTAAATCTTAACTTCTTTAATCAAGATGCAAAAAGATTATACTTTGATCATCAGTTACCAGAAAAAGAAACAATTAATGATGGAAAAGAAATCTTTAATAATCATTTCCAAAATATTATTCATAACTTACAAGATACATATGATAGCATTCATTATGAAGATCTTATGAAAATTGTTGATAAGATTCATGAGTCTCATAAGATTTGTTTTGCGGGAAACTTTTTTACTCAATCTGTTTCAATGCAATTACAAATTGAATTATCTTATCTTGGTAAAGATTGTGTCGCTATGTATCCTTTAGAACAACAAAAAGAGATATATAGGTCTTTAGATGAAAATGATTTGATCATTGTGACATCTATTGCTGGTGGTTTCTTTCAAGACCATCCAGATGCTATGAGAGCTATCACAAAATCAAAAGCTTATATTATTGTTATTTCACAGTTAGATGAATTTTGTTATGATGATAAGATTGATATGCTTATAAGAGTTGGGAACAATCACCATTCATTGATTGGCAAGTTCTCTATTACTTATATATTTGAAGTCTTAGAAGCATTATATCATTTAAAATATGGTACGAAAAAATAGCAGACCTTAGTCTGCTATTTGG
>CAZWXH010000117.1:0-5306 GCA_964637725.1 uncultured Coprobacillus sp.
TCTTAGCATAGCACCTATTTTTCGTCAATAGTTTTTTAACAATTATTGAAGAAAAAAAAGAGAAAGCAAGCCTGAATTAGACCTACTTTCTTAATAGAGTGTTGTTTGGTTATTATATTCAATTAATGCCAATCGTGCATCCTCATTAATCTGAGAAGGGGTTGCGGTAGGCTTGGCAAACAGATAACCTTGGATATAGTCTACATTCAAACGAAGAACACTAGCTAATTCATCTAATGTTTCTACTCCTTCAGCAATAACAAATTTACCTCTTTCATGACAATAAGAAACAATATTATCAACTAATTTTTGTTTATCCATATCTTTATTAATATCTCTAATAATGCCAATATCTATTTTTACATAATCAGGATTAACATTCAAAAGATTACGCTCATTATTATAACCTGTACCATAATCATCTAAAGCGACCTGCGCCTTCCAACGCTTTAAATGAGTAAGTTTTGATTGATAAACATTAATATCATTCTCTTCATCCTCAGTAACTTCTAGAACAATCTTATCCATGATTGGCGCGGACTCCACTTCAATCTTTTTAATGATATCATCAGGCATGTATTGACTTGATACAGAATTAATAAATACTTTTGTGTTCTTATCAACCATATCGTTCTTATAAAAGTCACAGAACATCTTTGTTGCACCTTCCCAAGTTAATATTTCAATTCGGCTTAATTGACCTTCCAATTTAGCAATTGAAATAATATCCATAGGACCTTTAAAAGATGGATGCAAAGAACGAAGCAATGCTTCATAACCAAATATATGACCAGTCTTAGCATCAATGATTGGTTGGAAATGGAAAGTATAATTCTTTTCTTCAACTAATTGTTGAAAGTCCATTCTCTTTTTCATCACAAACGTATCATTTTCATAATCAGCAATATCAAATGATTCAATACGTCCTTTTTCTGTATGCTTAACTGAATACATAGCATAGTCTGCATAACGTTGAAGTTCTTCAAAATTATTGCTATCATCAGGATACCAAGAGACTCCTCCTGATGCTGACACTTTCACTTCATGATTGTTTGGTAAAGTAATATAAGCTTGATTTAATGCTTGTTTTAAAAGTGTAATCTGAGCTTCTATTTCTTCACGGGTTTGATAACCATAGAAGAATAAGAAAAATTCATCACCTGAAGCCCTTGATACCAAAGTATCCTTGGGAACAGTATCAATAAATATCTTAGCAATACCGGCAATATAAACATCACCACAATCATGTCCATACTTATCATTGATTTTCTTTAAATTATCTAAATCAAGCATCACTAATGCCGCAATATTAAGCTTACTTGAATCAATCGAGAATAATCTCTTCATATTTGTTTGGTAAGCTCTTCGATTCATCAGTGAAGTTAGAATATCATGATCACGTTCATGTTCAATAACTTGTCTTTGTTTCACAGTGTCCGTTACTTCTTCAATAAGACCAACACATCTTTTATCATCTAAATGAAATCTAAGACGAAGATAAATATTTTCTTGATTAGCTTCAATATGATAAAGATACTCATTCATATTAGTAGCACTAATACAACTACTATCAAATGATTTAAGAATACGTGAAAATGATTCAACAGTTAGTTTCTTTGTATCAATATCATGAAGCATAAAGATATCAAAGAACTTATCTGTAATAAATAAAGAATTATCTTCATAATTAATTTCAAAACCAGCTAATTTTGTATTTGCGAGTTCGATTATATTTGTAAAACGAGAAGCTGAATTAATAGAATCATTACCCATCTTTTCAATTGCTTGAATCAGTTGATCAATTTCACTAATATGAGTTCGCTTTAAATTCATTTTAGAAATAACATTCTTAGTCTTAGCAATAGACTTAGACAAACTAATAATAGGATCAGATATGTAATGCGACAAAGCAAACGAAAGCACAGTCCCTACAATAAATATAAGAATAAAACCAATCACAAATACTTCTTGAAGATGATTAGAAAATGCATATAGATTATCTTCTTCAATAACTCCTAATAATGCCCACTGTTCATTCTCATAAGGCGTGTTTGTATTATATAACTTTAAATCTTTACCATTATAATAAATATCTTTAAGATTATCATCAATCAGTTTATCTTCTAATAATTTTGAAGAAAAAGAAGAATCTTTATTTATAAATAAAGGAATATATTGATTACTATCTTGCTTTAATGCCAATACATAAGCCCCGTCATTATTCGTATTTAAAGTAGAATGAGGAAGAATGGTTTCAAGATAATCAAAAGAAATATCAATACCAACAATCCCAAATACTTTTTCTTCATAAACTAAAGGTAAGATATATGAAATAGCTGTTCTTTCACTTCCATGAACTTTATATGGTCTTAACCATCTTCCTAAATCCTTAAAAGAAAGATCAGGATTTTGAATACTTAAATTAAAGTTTTCATAAACTTTTTTATAATCAATTCTCTCTGTTTCAGCAAATTCAAATAAAGGTTGCCATGTATGATTCGTTGGAATACGAAGTTCACCTAGCATTTCAATCGGACTTCTTTCAAGTAATAAATCAGAATTTGATTCCTCATATGAACTTGTTGGATCATCATCAGTGATATACATACCTGGTGCACTTGATACATCAAAAGAACCATCCTCAAAAAACAAATATGCTCCTGTAGTTCCATGATTTCTCAATAGATGAATAATATCAGGAGATAATTCACTTAAAAGATAGTTTGTATCTTGTGAAGATTTCATAATTTCATTAATAGAAATATCTTTATCCTCAATAAGTTTCGTTACCTTACTTTGGATATCTTTGACATCTTCATCAATACTTGACCATTTTGACAACATTAGATTTTCCAAATACTCAGTTCTATTAACAACTTGTTGATTAAAAATACTTTCATTGTTTTCATCTAATTGCCCTAATATATCATAATAATAGACAATACCAATAAAGAAACAAATGATAAATACAACAAGTATACTCATTGGAAAAAATACTCGTCTAAATATAGAATTGTGTTTATTAATAATTAATCTCTTTTTCTTCATACCTTTATCCTATAATATCTTTTAAAATCTTATATGTTTGATCATACCATTGTTTAAAGTTTTCATCATTATCATACTTAGCAATCTCTTGATCATAATCTTGACCTTGTTTTAATGCCTTAACTATCGCTTCACGATCAGTTTTGGCTTTTATTTGCATTCCTTTTTCAAGCTCACTACGTAAACTTCCACCATTATCAAAAGCTTGTGATACATACATTTGAGACTCATTAGCCATCTCTACTGATCGATTAATAACATCTTTCATAAGTTGCGGTTTATCTGCTAGTGGTTTTTCAAGTTGTTCTTTTTGGTTCGCACTTTTTGTAACTGGTAAATATCCTGAATCAATTGAGAAAGAAATATTTTGTTTATCTTGAGTAAACCATTTTAGAAATTCTACAGCGCCTTCGCTATGAGCTTCATCACTCTTTGTAACTACTAATCCAGCCCCTTGTTGCACTGCAAAGTTTTCACCATCTTTAAATATTGGTGCTTTTAAAACTTCAACATCAATTGGATATGCTTTATTATCATTTGTAATAACCTGTTTAGGAAAGAAAGTTGCTCCAGAAGAAGAACCAACACAAGTTAAAATATTACCTATCTTCACATCATCACTTCTAAAGCGACCTTGTGAAGAAAAGTAACCTTTAATATAAGGCACATAATAATGATCCCATAATTTTTTAACTGTTGCTTGATCAAAATCTAAAGTCACTTGACCATCTTTAACAGTAATAACATCGTGGCCTAATTGTTTTAAACCAATAATAATATAATTAGCTAAAGCATCTCTTCCAAAAAATGCTTTCCCATCATTTTTCAAAGGTGTAAGACTATCTGTATATTCGTAATACTTTTTTGAAACTTCGCTCACTCCCTCAATTGTAGAAAGTTCATCTATTGATGTATTTGTTGCCTTTGAGAACTTATCAAAATCTGTCTTATTAACCATCATAACTTCTGTTGATTTAGCAATCGGAAAAATCTTTAATTCCTCTTCACTATTAAAATGACCTTCTGATAGATATCCTGGAATATATTCATCCAATTCTTTATCACTAAAATAAGGTTTAATATTTTCCACCAGTCCTAATTTATCAATTTGAAAAGCAGTATCAGCATACGCCGCAAAAATATGGGGAACTTTTTTTGCGCCCACCTTTTTATTAGCTGCATCAATAACACTGTCTCCTAACTCATTAACACTTCCAAAACTAGTCGTTGCTATAATAATCCCTTTATCTTTACCAATTGAATCATTAAACTCTTTTACAAGTTGATTAAATGATTCTAATTGCTTTCCTGAGTAATAATTCCATAACTCTACAGTCACAGGATTTTTAGGATCAAGAGCGCTTTTTGGCTGACAACCAGCACATACTAATAGAATTAAGCAAAACATAATCATCATTATTTTTTTCATATTGAGTCCTCTTTGTAATAATTTTTATTATACCATTTTTTTTAGATAATAACAACTCGGCTACATGGACAGTTCAAAGGACTTAGAATATTCTTCAATTCCATCACTTATGCTTTTAGCAAGTTTTTGTTGATACTTTTTATTCTTTAATTGACCTCTTTCATTAGCATTAGAGATAAACCCACATTCTACTAAAACCCCTACTGCTTTTGTTGCTCTTAAAACTCTAAAACCACATGTTGATATCTTCTTTCTTGTTCCCGTAATAGGCTTCATATGATCATGAATACACTTTGCTAAACGTTCTCCCTCATCACTATTCTTATAATAAAATACCTGTGATCCCCACGCCGAAGAATGCGAAGAATTCAAATGAATACTTAAAAATAAATCAGGTTTATATTTATCAATTTCAATAGTCCTTAAATACATATCATCTTGTTTAGAATAATTATAATTTCTTTTTGTCATATCTTGATCATCAGTACGGGTTAAATATACAGTTGCCCCTCTTGATTCAAGTTCTGTTTTTAATTCAAAACATATTTTAAGATTTAATTCATCTTCATTTGTTTTCCCCATACTTGCCCCATTATCTAATCCACCATGCCCCGGATCTAAAACAATCACTTTTTTAGCTAAGCTTTGTGATGAAGAGACATTAATAGCTGGTTTGAACATCAACGAACATAATGCAAATAATAAGACAAAGGGTATTACTTTTTTCATATCATCACCTTTAGTATTATATGAACAGTTCCTTATGATATGACATAAGAAAAGATACACAATTGAATTACTGTGTATCTTTTAAGTCTAATCGATAGCT
>CAZWXH010000118.1:0-5127 GCA_964637725.1 uncultured Coprobacillus sp.
AAAAAAAGAACGTGGGGAAACGTTCTTTTTTTTTATTTATAGACGATATATTTAGGGAGAGGGGTCGCCTATGTTTTTATTATTGTCTTTCTTAAGACAACTATATATTACAACAAATGTATGAATTTATTGTGAACAATTTAAATTTTTTCTAGTTGACCTTTATGAATTCTTAATTGAATATCTAAACACGATGCAAACTCTTTTGAATGCGTAACAACAATAACGCATTTATTCTTTTCATGAGCGAGTTTAATAAATGTATCAATAATAGTTTTTGATGTTTCTTGATCTAGATTACCAGTCGGTTCATCACAAAGAATCAAATCAACATCCTTAGCAATTGCTCTTGCAATTGCTATTCTTTGTTGTTGTCCACCTGATAACTTACGAATGTCTCTAGAAATTTCATCTTCATTTAAGCCTAACTCTTTTAAAATATTGTTTACATAATCTTTTTTGTTTTCTTTTTGAATATGTGATATATCAAGTGCACTCATTACATTCTGATAGGCATTCATATAATGAATAAGATTATATGATTGGAAAACAATAGAGACATGATGACGACGATACTTTGTTAATCCAATCTCTTGAATGTCTTTGTTATTGTAAAGCACTGTTCCACTTCGAGGATTATCTAATCCTCCTGCTAAGACAAGGGAAGTCGTTTTACCACTTCCACTTGCGCCTACAATGGCATAGGCTTTTCCTTTTTCAAATTGATAATTCGCATTCTTTAAAATATGAACTTGTCTTGATCCATCTTGATAATAATAACAAACATCTTTAAAGATTAAAATCATATTTTCTTCCATATTACCCCTCCTTCTTAATTAAGATTTCTCTAGGTGATAATCTTGATATATATATTGATGGCAAAGCTATTGATACTAAACATATTGCTCCAGTAATCATTAATAATTGAATAACAGTTGTTGATGTTATTGAAACATCTAATTCAGTATGAGTCGGTGTTTGCATTGCTTTATCAAAGAAACTCGATTTTCCTTGATTTCCTTGTGTTATTTCTTCATCATCACCCATAGTCATTATTACTTGGCTACTACTTTGTGTCCCCTCTAACATTGAGCTCACAACATTAGAAACCATTTTCCCTGTTCCTAAAGAAATTGTAAATGCTATCAATGCAATAAAAAGAACCTCAAGTAATTGTTGTAGTATAATCTTTATTCTCGCTTGTCCTAAAGATAAGAAAACACCAAATTCGTAGAATCGACTTCTTAAAGTTAAGATAAGAATTAAACATAAAATGACACTACCTGCTATAATGACTACCCATAAGAAGATACTCGCAAATGACTCCATATTCTCTAATGAAGCGATACTGCTTTGATAAGCCATATCATTGGCATCTAATGAAAAAGTATCAAAATCAATATCTGTCTTTTCCTTAGCTAGAGATTTAAATGAGTCTATATGATCTGGATCATCAAGATAATATGTTGCACTACTAATTTCAGTCGTACTACTGTTTAAAGTTTGAGCAGTTTGTAAACCAGTATAGATTTGATTATAGGGACTTTGTCTATTACTCATCATCCCACCCATCTGACTAGCTGTTTTTATTTCATAAATACCCACTACTTCTAATTCTACTTTCACTTCTTCATTATCATCATTTGTTGTTGTCACAACAAATTTATCTCCTACACTCAAATCATTATCACTTGCCACATTTGTTTCAATAACACAATATCCTTTATCATTATCTTCTTTAGTTAATAATCGTCCTTCTTTTAAAGCATAATTTTCGTTTTTAAAAGAAGATAAATTTTCCATACTTGTATTTCCTACAACAGTAAAATCATTTTGATCCATCATTGGTTTTGTTGATTCACCAAAAGATGGTCGATTGGTTAATATCTCTTGACTTGCTTCCATAGCAACTGGATCAATATCTTCACTTGTTACACTCGCATTTATAGTGTAGTTGTAGTTTTTTACATATTGTAATTTTTTTAATTGATCAGCCATTTCTAATGTTATTGGAGTTAAAACATCCTCCATTGTTGAACCCTTTTCTCTATCCTTCATCATATTTTGCATATTGTATGACAAAGTGACATCACTTCCCAAAGAAGTTCTCACTTGGTCCATTGACTTTGTTGTTGCTTCCTTTATTGATAATCCAGCTATCACAAGATTGGCAACTACACACATTAATATAAATAATAAAACACTCTTTCCAATACTTTTCTTAATACTTAACAAAGCATTCTTAAACATTTAAATTCCTCCTTTATAATCAAAGTATAAATCAATATTTCTAATGAAAAATCGATATACTGTGTGAAAATAAAGAAAAAAGATCAATTAGATCTTTATTCATTAATATAAATATGTTTCTCTAAGACTCTAGAGTTCTCTTTTTTAGATTCTTCTTCTAAATAACTATAATATGTACCAGGCGTAATAATTCCATTCAT
Organism: uncultured Coprobacillus sp.; assembly: GCA_964637725.1. Lineage (GTDB taxonomy): Bacteria > Bacillota_I > Bacilli_A > Erysipelotrichales > Coprobacillaceae > CAZWXH01. The sequence continues at coordinate 2,451 of CAZWXH010000118.1, forward strand.
ATTAACAATATCTATACCAGACTTCCCAACAATTCTATCTGCTAATAATACACAGTTTGTTGTCATCACAAAATAATGTTTAAATTGTCCCTTTTTAAATTTATAAAATAATGCCTTTGTATTTTGATATAAGCGACTGGCATAGTCATTTGCACTCTTGTCTTCAAAACAAGGAGGAAACCACTCAATTAAGCCGACTTTAAATTGTTGAATTGTTTCAAGGACTTTCTCTTTTTGATATTCATCAACATATAATGTATATCCAAAGATTCCACTTGTGGGATCATCTTTTAAACAAAAAGGAATATAAACATCTTTATTCACTTCAAACAACACACCATCACCCATTGCTCCCATAAAATGATTAGAATGATCATCATACGCTCCATATGCAATCACTTTATTATCATAACATATATCAACATGACCAATAGCTCCAAAACCATCTTTACTCACATGTACTAATACTTCAATTGGTGAAGTGGTATGACTTTGATAAATGACTTTATCATCCACTTCCAAATGGTGATTGATATTTTCTAAGACAAGTCTTGGAAATAAAGCTTCTAGAAAGATGGGCAAAGAAACACGAACCCTTCTCTTTAAAGAGTTTTTGCGATTCTCAGATAAAAGTTCTCTCATTGAACGACCAACATATTTCAACCCTATATAAATCATATATACAGCACAAATTCTTGTCATATCTGCAGCATGTATATAGGGTGATAATAAAAATGAAATAGCCACAAACAACAATACTAGAGAAGATACTAAGAAGGCAATTCTTCCTGATACCTTTTCTTTTTTATAATAGTAATATGTTATAAATTGTGATACTCCTGTTATACATATATATAATGCAAAGATGATAACGACTAGTGACATCGGTAATTTTGGCACAAATATAAATAAACATCCAAAAGCAATACTTATAAGCAATTGGACTAAGTTTTGTTTTTTCCCTTGTAACAACTGCACAAGATTATATAAGGCATTAAAAATAATAATACTTCCTAACACAACAACAATTATATAAATAAAAGAAGATGAGTTCACAAGTGCAAAAATTCCTAAAAATATGAGTCCTAATCCAATCAAGAAAGTGAGAAAGAAGTGATATTTATTTTCAATCATTGAACACCATCATCTTTTGCACTTTGTGTGACATATATTTGATTTGGAACACAAATAATATTTTTAGACTCGCCCTCTTTAACCCAGCCTATTTTTTCACAATCATGATTTGGACAATCAACATTAACAGCATGATATTTTTGATCTTTAACCTCTAAAGAAAAATTACCATAATCTCCTTTATAAGTATATGTTTTATTCACATTAATATCGATAGTTGCTATTGCTTTATCTTTATAGAAAACTTCAACAATTTCCTTTTCTCCTTGTGTCATCATATATACAAAATATCCAATTCCAATATTTATACATAATATAGCAATCACAATCATATCTTTTTTCTTCATTTCAAAATCCCCCTAATCTTTATATATACGTTCCATGCCCAAAACTTTCAAACAAGTGTACATAAACATAACACCCGTTAAATTTAAAATCAAATCATCAATATCACCACTTCCAATTCTAAGAAAAACTTGACATATTTCAACACCTGTAATCATTAATAAAAGTGTTATAAAAAATATTATCCATTTTCTCTGTCTTTTAAATAAAAGTGGTAAGAAATATGCCATAGGCATAAACACAACAAAATTACCAAGAATATTTCTTAATAAAGTTTCAATTGTGACATAACCATTTTGATAGCCATTCATAAATAAACGAATAGACGCAAATGGTTCTATATTGACATTATACTTTAAATACTCTTCTAAAGTTGTTAAATATGATAAACTTTTTCTTCCAAAGTCAGGATCAAGAAACAACACATAGATTAAATTTAAAACATATAATACAAAAAGAAATATTTGAGCTCTTTTCATATTTTTCTTCTTGGTTTTTTTATTTGCAGAAATATTAATGAAATAAGTGTATCCAATAACACTTAATACCTCTATACAAATTAATATAAGTTTCTCTATTAATGTAAAAGTTAATTCAGATGATATAGTATATATACCTTGCAAAAATAGTGTAATCATAAGAATTATTAAAAATATATAGCTAGTTTTTTGTGTTTTCATAGTTTAATGTTATATAAGTTAAAAACATAAGTCAATAAATTTATATTTCTTTGTGATAATTCTTTTCATATATACAAATAGAGTGTATAATGAATACAGGACTTAATATAATATACAAGGAGGAAATATAAGTATATGTTAAAAATTATGTTAGCATGTAGTGCTGGTATGTCTACAAGTTTATTAGTAACACGTATGGAAAAAGCTGCTGCTGAAAGAGGATTAGAATGTAAAATCTGGGCTGTTAGTGAAACTCAATTATCTATTGAATATGGAAATGATCCATGTGATGTTTTATTAATTGGGCCTCAAGTAAGATTCCGTTTAAATGGTATCAAAGAACAAACTAGAGGAGAAGTACCAGTTGAAGTTATTGATATGAGAACTTATGGTATGATGGATGGTTCTAAAGTTCTTGATCAAGCTTTAAAAATGTTAGAAGATTTTAAAAATGAAAAGAAATAAGAATTCCGTAATGGAATTCTTTTTTTATTGAAAAGAAAAGCCTGTCTTGCGAC
>CAZWXH010000119.1:0-4988 GCA_964637725.1 uncultured Coprobacillus sp.
AAACTGAACTACTATCACAAATTAAAGAGGTACTTTTAAAATTTCCAAAGTATTGAGAAGATTTGCATGACGTTAAATTGTTGTGTTGATGATGTGTTGGAATTTAAAAGATAAAAGTATATGTAGTTTCCAAATTGTGTTTATACGGGGAGGGTTTATAAATGTATAAAGAAAGTGCAAAAAGTTTTATTTCATTAGTTCAAGAAATTGATACAGAATCTCGAACACAAAGAGATAGAGGAACGTTATTCGAACTACTTGTAAAAACATATTTAGAAAATGAACCAACCTACCAAAGACTATTTGAAAATGTATGGATGTTAAGCGAAGTACCTGAAGAGTACACCATACCTAAAGTTGATACTGGGGTTGACTTGGTAGCAAAGAAAGCTAAAACAGGGGAACTAGTTGCGATTCAAGCTAAGTATTATGACAAAGATACAACGATTCAAAAATCACATATCGATTCATTCCTTAATGAGGTGGGGAAAAAATATTATGCCGAGGGATTAATCGTAACGACAACTGATAAGTGGTCTAAAAATGCCGATAGTGCATTAGGAGACCGTGATAAAAATATTATGCGAATATCTTTATCTCAATTGAAAGAAAGCCAAATCGATTGGTCGGAGTACACATTTACTACACCAAAGAAGGTTGTCTTACAAGAACGAAAGACCCCACGTCCTCACCAAGTTCCTGCCATTAATGATGTCATTAATGGCTTTGAAAATGCAGACCGTGGAAAGTTAATTATGGCACCAGGAACTGGTAAGACATTCACATCAATGGCTATTGCAGAAAGAATGGCTGAAAAGACAAGTGACACATTTAAAGTATTATATCTTGTACCTAGTATTCAATTACTGTCGCAGACATTAAGAGGATGGAATGCCGACATTAATTTTGCCATGGATTCAATTGCAGTATGTTCTGACAGAAAAGTTACTAAGGAAAGAATCGGGACAGAGATAGAAGATATTGCTACAGCAGACATTGGATTTCCAGCTACAACCAACACAGAAAAACTATTAGACTATCAAAACGTCATAGAAGAGAAACAAGAACAACCAGAGTTTATAACAGTGTTTTCTACTTACCAATCTATTGATGTAATCATTGATGCACAGAAACAAGGATTTTATGACTTTGATTTGGTGATTTGTGATGAAGCACATAGAACAACAGGTACAGCGGAATTAGGACAGGAAGGATCTGCTTTTACTAAAATACATAGTAACGACAATATCAAAGCAAAGAAAAGGCTGTATCAAACAGCAACGCCACGTGTGTATGGAGAAGATGCAAAGAGAAAAGCTGAAGAAAAGTCCGTTGTTGTTGCAGACATGAATGACCCTGATATTTACGGTGAGGAGCTTCATCGTATTGGATTTGGTGAGGCAATCCGTAGAGGGATTTTAACTGATTACAAAGTTATGGTTTTAGCAGTAGATGAAGATGTAATCGCTAGACGTTTCCAAGATATGTTCTCTAAAACAGAATCAGGCTTACAATTTGATGATATAACGAAAATCATTGGCTGTTGGAACGGTCTTGTAAAACGTGATGGTGATTCAAACAAAACACTTGGCTTACCAATGAAAAGAGCCATTGCATTCACAGGTACGATTAAAGACTCGAAAATGATTACAGACATGTTTTCTACTGTTGTAGATGAATATTTATATAAAGAACAGAACATGACTGGTTCACAATTTAACATAGAAATTCAACACGCTGATGGAACAATGAATGCTGTAGAAAAGAACGAAAAGATAGATTGGTTGAAGAGTGAAGTACCAGATAATACTTGCCGAGTCCTATCTAATGCCCGCTTCTTAACAGAAGGTGTCGATGTACCAGACTTAGATGCCGTAATGTTTTTAAAGCCACGTAAATCAAAAATTGATATTGCTCAAGCGGTAGGAAGAGTGATGCGGACAGCAGAAGGTAAAGATTATGGCTATATTATTTTACCAATCGGTGTTCCAGCAGGTGCAGAAGCTCACTCTATTTTAGACAACAATGAAAAGTATGCTGTTGTTTGGGAGATTCTAAACGCTTTACGGTCTATTGATGAACGATTTGACGCAACGATTAATAAGCTTGAATTAAATAAAAAGAAACCTGGTCAAATATCTGTTATTGGTGTGGGTGATGCTCCAGAGGAGTTAGACTATGAACGAGGAACAGAACAACTAACAGGTGATGATGTATTATTTGCTGAAAATCTATCCGATTTAGAAAAGGCTATTTACGGTAAGATTGTTCAAAAAGTAGGTAATGTGCGTTACTGGGAGCAATGGTCGGAAGACGTTGCTAAAATTGCTCAACAACATATCACACGAATTAATGTCATGCTAGAAGATAAGACAAGTACTGTTTACAAAGAGTTTCAGAAGTTCATGAAAAGTATCCGTCATAACATTAATGATTCAATCTCTGAACAACAAGCAATTGAAATGCTATCACAACATTTAATAACGAAACCAGTATTTGAAGCCTTATTTGAGACCTACAGCTTCGTAAATAATAACCCTGTATCTCAAGCGATGGAATCTATACTAGAGTTACTTGATAAGCAAGGATTACTAAAGGAACAGGAACAGCTAGAAAATTTCTACGATAGTGTACGAGTACGTGCAGAAGGTATTGATAACTTAAAAGCAAAACAAGACATCATCATTCAGCTATATGATAAGTTCTTTAAAGTCGGCTTTAAGGAAACAACTGAACGATTAGGGATTGTCTTTACGCCAACAGAGGTAGTAGATTTTATTATCCACTCTGTAGATGATGTGCTTAAAAAGCACTTTGGCAAATCATTGGCTAGTGAAGGCGTCCATGTGCTAGATCCATTTACTGGAACAGGTACATTTGTGACAAGATTACTGCAAAGTGGCTTAATACCTAAAGAGGATTTACTAAGGAAATACACACAAGAAATTCATGCGAATGAAATTGTGCTACTAAGTTATTATATTGCAGCAATCAATATCGAAGAAACCTTCCATAGCTTATATGGTGGAGAATATGTTCCATTTGAAGGAATTGTGCTTACTGATACATTTGAAAGTACCGAGAAGGAAAATTCTTTTGAGGATATGTTGTTTAATGAAAATAATAAGAGGTTAAACAAACAACGGGAAAAAACTATATTTGCTATAATAGGAAACCCTCCCTATAGTGCAAGACAAAGAAACGAAAATGATAATAATCAAAATAGAAAATATCCTATATTAGATAAAAGAATGGAAGAAACTTTTATAAAAAACTCTAAAGCTACAGCCACACATTCTGTCTACGATACTTACTTAAAAGCAATACGATGGGGTACTGATAGGATTGGAGAACAAGGTGTTGTAGGTTTTATAGTAGGAAATTCTTTTATAGAAAGAATCAGTATGGACGGAGTACGTTATTCTTTATATAAAGAATTAAATTATATTCATGTTATTAACTTAAAAGGAGGAATTAGAGGGAAAACCGGCGATGATGCGAAAAAGGAAGGACAAAATGTTTTTGATATCATGACAGGAGTAGCAATTGTAATACTCATAAAAGATGGTAGTGAAAATCATGGGATATATTATAAAGATGTTGGGAAATATTTAAACCGATCGGAAAAATTGAACATGATTGAACAATGGGGTTCAATAAAAAACATTGAATTTGAAAAAATCACACCAGATGATAATAATTGGATTAACTTGGGTGATGAATCATTTGAAAATTTCCCTAGTTTAATAACAGATAAGAATACTGAAGGTATATTTTTAAAGAGGCAATTAGGGATAAATACAAAACGTGATCGTTGGGTTTACAATTTTTCACGTGACAATTTAATAGAGAATGTAAAACTATTTATTGATACTTATAATGCTGATGTAGAGAAAAATAAAAATATTACAAACTTAAAAGAAAGACTAGAGCATATAACAATAGATAAAGGAAAAATAGCTTGGAGTGCTGAATTAAAACGACTTTATCAAAAAGGTGAAAAGATTGAGTTTGATCCCAAATATGTAGTGACTGCTCAATATAGACCATTCACTAAAAAGTATTTATACTTGGATAAAAAAGTTATAGCAAGACCAGGAAGATATAAGGAGCTATTTACAAATTCTAACTTAGCTCTTATGCTCCCTGGAACAAGTAATAGACGTAGCTTTTCAGCCTATATAACAAATGAGATTCCAGACCAAAATATGATGGATGCAGGAGCACATGGATATTATCTTAAAAACTCTAAAAATGATAACTCATTATTTGAGTTTGAATATAATCTTTCGAATTTATCTAGTGAAAATTATGATTTAAAAAATGAGGATGTATTACCTTATCTTTATGCAATCTTGCATTCTAAAGAATACTTGTCTAAATATGAAAACAATCTAAAGCTAACAAGCCCACGAATACCAATAGTGAAAAACAAAGAAACATTTATTGATATTGGGAAGAAACTAATTGATTTGCACGTAAATTATGAAAATCAATTTCCATGTGAAAATGTAAAAGTTCTATACTCTAAATCAAAACCGTCTTTTCAAGTGAAAAAAATGAAACATCCTAAAAGAAATCAATTAGAAACCATCATATATAATGATGACATAATTATTAAAGATATACCTAAAATTGCATACGATTATGTAATAAATGGCCGTTCTGCAATACATTGGATTATGGATCAGTATAGTATAAAAGTAGATAAAAATTCAGGAATTATTGATGACCCTAACTTATATTCAGATGATGAAAAATACATTTTCAATCTACTATTAAGTATCATCAACCTATCTGTAAAAACAGTCGATTTAGTCAATAGTTTACCACCTTTAGAGATAGTAGAAGAATAAATCAAAATACTATTAATATAAAGAAAGCTTAATTTCAACAGGGGTGATTTAACTTTATATGTTTCTTTACCTTCTGATTATAAACGATTATTGCCAACAAACTTATTTTATTGAGTTGGCGATGGTCGTTTT
>CAZWXH010000120.1:0-4890 GCA_964637725.1 uncultured Coprobacillus sp.
TTATTAATAATTTTCTCATCTTTATTATAACTTATAAATATGCTTAATGCAAATATGATGAAAATAAAAAAATGAGATATTATTTCTCATCTTCTTTGTGGTTATTAAACCAACTAAGTATTTTATTTTGATCTTCTACATTAGCATATAGAATGGTTTATTTCGTATCCATGAATCTTTAAATCATTTTATATATGAAAACTTATATTATTTTGATTGCTTTCCTTTTATTCTTATTAGCTAACATATATAATATATATAAGGTATATTCTTAAATGTTTCCTCTCATTGATTTTGTTATCTATAATATTTGGAGGTGGTTGAATGAAGAAGTTATTAATTTATATTGTTATGCAATTTCTATATCGTGGCATGAAAGTATTGTATCATGAAGATTATCGTATTAAAGATGAACTTGATGGATGGAATCAAGATCGTGTTATTCAATTAAAAGTCATGAACGGTCCTTCTATTACCTTTCAATACACATATCTAAAAGGTCTTAGAAAATGTCGTAAGAAACCTGATTTAAAGATCACATTTAAGAGTATTAATAGTGCTTTTCTTGTATTTACTGGCATGATGAGTGTTAAGCAAGCTTTCTTAGAACATCGCTTTTCATTGAAAGGTGATATTTATGAAAGTATGAGGTTTGTAAGATGTGTTGATTTGGTTGAAACATATTTATTCCCTAGATTTATGACAAAGAGAATTCTTAATCATCGGGAAAAGAAGTTGAAACCTACTCTCGTTATTTACATGAAAGCATTATTGACTTTATAAGGAGGTTTTTTTATGTATTTTGAATTTACTAATAAAACAAAAGTTTGTGCTGGTAAGAATGCTCTTGATCATCTGGAATATGAATGTCTTCAATATCATATTCATAAACCTCTCATATTAACTGATGATGTTTTATTTGATCTCAAGTATGTTGATTATGTTTTAAGTCATTTATCATTAGAATATGCACTATTCACTCATATTCCTGTTGACTCTTCTATTCATGTTGTCGAAGAGATTAGAGCATTGTATTTAAAGGAAAGATGTGATGGTATTATAGCGTTAGGTGGTGGTAGTGTTTTAGATACTGCTAAGGGAGTCTATCTGATGTTATCCCAAGATACTAAGAAGTTTGAAGATATTATGGGTTATGAAGATATTAAAAAAGGAAAAGATATTCCTTTCTTTACTATTCCTACAACAAGCGGAACTGGTAGTGAAGCAACATGTGTTGCTGTTATTAGTCATCCTGAAAAACAAATTAAGATGGAAATCATATCTCAACAAATACAGAGCGATATCACATTTCTAGATCCTTTCTTTACTCTTAACCTACCTTTGAAAACAACTGTATCAACTGGTATTGATGCCTTAGTTCATGCTATTGAGGCATATACTTGTTCCCAAAAGAACCCTATTAGTGATGCTTATGCCATAACAACAATACGCTCTATTTCTAAAAATATAAAAGAAGTCATAAAAAAACCTCAAAATGAAGATATCAGAATGAATTTAGCATTGGCTTCATATTGTGGTGGTGTTGCATTTTCTAATTCTATGGTAGGCATAATTCATGCAATTGGGCATGCTCTTGGAGCTGTTTGTCATGTTCCTCATGGTGATGCGATGACTATGTTGCTTGTTCCTTGTATGAAGTTTAATCTAGATGTTAATGAAGAACTCTATGCTGATCTTCTTCTTTATCTAGGAGACACTGATTTATATGCATCAACATCAAAGAAGAAGCTTGCAATCACAACAATAAACCAAATTTCAAAACTTCTTAAAACATTGCATATAGATGCCAATCTTCCTATCTCTTTAGAATCAATAGAAGGATTAAAAGATCATTTAGATGAAGTTGCTGAGCGTGCTTTAAATGATGGTGCTTTAATTGTTAATAATAAGCATGCAACAAAAAAAGATATCTTAGATATCTTGGAGGGTAAATATGGATATTAATAAATTAGTACAAACACAAAGAGATTTTTATAATACTGATTATACAAAAGATATTAATCATCGTATTGATACTCTTATAAAAATAAGAGAATGGATATTAACATATCAAAATCATATTATAAATGCTTTAAAAAAAGACTTAAATAAAGATGCTACTGAATCCTATATGTGTGAAATCGGATTAGTATTGGAAGAACTTAATTATCAAATTAAACATATTAAAAATTGGTCAAAAGACAAAAGCGTCTTAACGCCTTTAGCTCAATTCTATAGTGTAAGCTTTGAATCATATGAACCTTATGGTGTTGTATTAGTTATGAGCCCTTGGAATTATCCATTTATGTTATCTATTAGTCCTGCCATAGGTGCTATTGCTGCTGGTAATACTGTTATCATTAAGCCAAGCGCATATGCCCCTCATGTTTCTCATGTCATTAAAAAGATGATTGATGAATCTTGTAATGAAGAACATGTAGCTGTTGTCGAAGGTGGTCGTGCTCAAAATACTGAGCTCCTTGAACAACGTTTTGATTATATTTTCTTTACAGGAAGTGTTAATGTAGGAAAACTTGTAATGGAAAAAGCTAGTCATCATCTCACTCCAGTCACCCTTGAATTAGGTGGTAAGAGTCCTTGTATTATTGATGATGGAAAATCATTAAAATCAGCCGCAAAAAGAGTTGCTTTTGGGAAGTTCTTAAATGCTGGACAAACCTGTGTTGCTCCTGATTATTTATTGATAAGAGAAGAATTAAAAGAAGACTTCATTGTTTATATGAGAACAATTATTAAACAGTTCTTTGGTGATCGTCCTATTGATAATCCTCAACTTGTTAAAATTATCAATGAGAAGCATTTTAATAGACTAAGTGGTCTATTAGAAAATCAGGATATTGTGATTGGTGGAACAAGTGATAAGAACACTTTAAAGATTGCACCGACTGTTGTTGATCATATAAAAAAAGACAACCCATTAATGCAAGAAGAAATCTTTGGACCTATCTTACCTATAATCACTTATCAATCTCTTGATGAAGCGATTCGCTTTATCAAGAAAAGAGAAAAACCTTTAGCACTCTATCTATTCTCTAATCAAAAAGATGTTCAACAAAGAATCCTCAAATCTTGTAGTTTTGGTGGTGGATGTATTAATGATACAATCATTCATCTCGCAACTACTCAAATGGGATTTGGCGGAGTTGGACATAGTGGTATGGGAAGCTATCATGGTAAAAAGAGTTTTGAAACATTTAGCCATGCAAGAGGAATTGTTAAAAAAGCTAACTGGATTGACTTACCTCTTAGATATTACCCTTATAATAAAACCAAAGATAAACTCATTCGTTTCTTTGTAAAGTAAAACCTAGCTAAAGCTAGGTTTTATTAATTATTCACACGTTGATGTGGGGTAAATGTACTATCATCAATTCCTTTGAATTGATATCCTAATGATTGATAATGTTCAATTATTTTAGGTAGTGCTTCAACAGTTGTTTTCTTGCTACTTATATCATGAGCTAACATCATAATATTATTCGATTTACTTGATGTCCCTTGTCTAATAATACTAGCGGCAGGAACATTGTTTCCACTAGCATCACCAGTTCCAGCATTCCAATCATAATATTGGAAACCTCTTCTTTGTACCTCAGCAGTTAAGGTCGTCATAATTCCTTTAGAATAATGTCTTGATATTGTATTTGATGCTCCTCCAGGGAAACGTATATAATGAGGGAAATATCCTATAACATCCTTCACCATATTCCCTATTTTATTTAAATCATCAAAGTATGCATCAACTGATGCATATACTCTTTTATAATCATGGGTATATGTATGTAAGCCAATTGTATGCCCTTTATCATGTGCTTCTTTAATATAATGATTATACTTTTGAGAATTACCAGTCACAAAGAATGTTGCTTTGGCATTATATTTATCTAAAATATCAATGATTTGTTTTGTGATTGGAGATGGTCCATCATCAAATGTAAGATATACAACCTTATTACTGTTCTCCGGTATTTTTGTAACTTCTCTTTTTTCTACAATATTAACTTTCTTTGTATATGTATTCTTATTCCCTGATTGATCAGTAACTGTATACTTAACATTATAACTTCCTAACTTTGACAACTGAACCGCACTAGAATCAACCTCTACTTTAGGGTTAGCATCTAAATTATCCTTAGCAGTAATTCCAGATAAATAATCAATTTTACTACCTGGTGTTAATGAATAATCTTTTAATCCTTCTAATACAGGTTTTTCAGTATCCTTCTTTAAAGTTAGTTTTGTAGTTTTTTCTGTTTTATTCTTACTTTCATCTTCAACAACAATAACAATATCTATTTGCCCTTCTTTTCTAAAATCATATTCTTCTTTAAAAGATACTTTTGTTTTTGTTTGATCTTTTATATCTTTAACAAACTCTTCTGGATTAATATCAACCCCAGTTGCTTTTTCTAAGCTTACGACTTCATAAGTTGGTGGTGTCTTATCAACAATATTCAACTCTAATATATATTCTTTATCTTTTATTTTATACTTAATCTCATATTTCCCTATTTTATCTACATTAACTAAAGATGTATCAATAGTAATATCCTTTAATTCATAACCATTAATCTTTTCAATAAAATCATCTGCTTTATATTCACTATAAATTTCTAACTCTACAGACTTTTCTTTAAACTCAACTATTGGTTTATTCAAAATAAGAAAGATAGAAAGTCCAATAATAAATATTCCAAGAGTTACTACTATCCCAATTTTTACACTCTTCTTTAATTTTATAGTCCCTTTTTTCTTCATTTTATCCCTACTTTCTTTATTATTATACATTATTTTACATATTTTGTGAAATGAAACACACTTATTCCTTGAACTACATAGACTATCTAAAAAAGAGACTATCTTAATAGA
>CAZWXH010000121.1:0-4799 GCA_964637725.1 uncultured Coprobacillus sp.
AAACAGTATATAACAGTTGACAACAGTTGTATACTGTTATATACTGTTTGTGAACAGAGGAGGAGTTATATGAAAATACTAATTAACAATTCATCTATGGAACCTATTTATGAACAAATAGTTTCACAAATAAAAATGATGATTATCAATGGTGATCTAAAAGAAAATGATATATTACCATCTGTTCGTTCTTTATCAAAAGAACTAAAGATTAGTGCCTTGACTGTTAAGAAAGCGTACGATTATCTTGAAACAGGAGGGTTTACTATTACGGTTCATGGTAAAGGGAGTTATGTTGCAAGTGCAAACCAAGAACTTGTCATAGAGGAGCAAAGAAAAGAAATCGAATCTGATTTGGAATTGGCCATCCAAAAAGGAAAGAGATATGGAATGAGTATAAGTGAAATTAAAGAATTATTTAATCTAATAGTGGAGGAATAACTATGCTAAAAATAAATAATATAAAAAAACAATATGATCAATTTACACTTAATTGTTCTTTAGAAGTTAAACCAGGTTGTGTGGTCGGTCTAATAGGACAAAATGGAGCAGGGAAGAGTACTTTGTTTAAAGCAATATTAAATCTTATCTCGATTGATAGTGGTGATATAGCAATTAATGGGAAAGATTATAAGTTGATAAATTCTAAGGATAAACAAGATATTGGAGTTGTTTTATCTGATGCTGGATTTAGTGAATATTTAAAAATTCGTGATATTATCCCAATTATGAATAATCTTTATTCGCGATTTGAAAAAGCAGACTTTATGAATCAATGTCAAAAGTTTAATTTGCCTCTAGATAAAAAAATTATGGACTTTTCTACTGGTATGAAAGCTAAACTTAAAACAATTGTTGCAATGTCTCATCAAGCAAAATTATTGATACTTGATGAACCAACATCAGGATTGGATGTTATTGCAAGGGATGAACTCTTAGATATGTTAAGAGAGTATTTAGAGAATCATGAAGATCATTCTATTATTATTAGTTCTCATATCTCAGGTGATCTAGAGGCTTTGTGTGATGAGATTTATATGATTGATGCAGGAAGTATTATCTTGCATGAAGACACTGATGTTTTATTAAGTGAATATTGTGTTTTGAAGATAGATGATAAACAATTTGAAACTATTGATAAACAATATATATTAAGAGCTATTAAACAAAATTATGGTTATGAATGTTTAACAAACCAAAAACAATATTACATGGATAACTATAAAGATATTGTTGTTGAAAAAGGGAATATTGATAGTGTTATTACTTTAATGATTAGAGGTGAAAAACTATGAGAGGATTATTAGTTAAAGATTTAAAGTTACTAAAGATGCAAAATAAGTTTTTTATCATCATGTTGGTACTTATGGGAGTCTTTACGATGTTAGACTATAATCTATCAATTATTGTGAGTTATCCAACATTTATGTGTACTTTTGTTGTGATATCAACAATAAGTTATGATGAATTCAATCATGGAACAACGTTTCTAATGACTTTACCAATTTCTAGAAAAGAATATGTTCAAGGAAAGTTTATACTAGGAATTGGTATTACATTTTCAGTATGGTTGATGACGACACTCTTTTGTACACTGCTACAAATGTTTAACACACCTCACTTTGATGTTATGACATGGATTATGACTTGTGGTGTATTGTTATGTGTTACACTTATCTTTTTAGCCGTAGTTCTTCCGATTCAATTAAAGTATGGATCAGAAAAAGTGAGAATTGCGATGGTTCTTGCAATGGGTGGTGTTATAGCAATAGCATTTCTTCTTGTCAAAGGATTAAGTTTTTTTAACATTGATTTTATTCAAATTATCAATTCATTTGATCCTTTACAAATAACTCTTTTTGGAATTGTTGCATTAGTTATCACAATCTTTATTTCTTATATGTTTAGTTATAAGATAATGGAAAACAAAGAATTTTAATAAGAAACTACGGGTTCTTTTTTTGATAAACAAAAAAGGAGCTACATAACTCCTTAATCATAAATATTAAGCTTTCTTTTTCTTGTTTTTAATAAGTGTAACAATAATAATGAGTGCTAATACAACTGCAGTACAGATTCCAGTCGTCATCCATAATTCTGGTTCAGCATAAGCCTTTGATTCGATTGCAATTTTTCTTATTAGAATAGCAAGCGCGTATCCTGATGTAAATCCACCAATTAATGATAGAATAGCTTTGAACCATTTAGGGAATACTTCTTTAAATAAAATTGCAGTTATAAAACAAATAATTGCTATAAATACTCCAATCACAAAATGCATAGAGTCATCCTCCTTTATACAAGGTATAAAATACCATATAATGCAAAATATTGCAATAGTATTATATTGCAGAAGAAGGAAATATAATGTTATTTTTGTGTTAAATGTGGAATTTAATAAATGAATATGTTAAACTATATAACATAAGGAAAGAGGTATATTATGAGATTTAACAGAGGTAAAAGATATACATATTATAATTCATACTCAAAATCAAGAAGACCTAAAATCAGATGGGATAGAATAGCTATTATTGGTGGTTCTGTAGTTGTTGTTTTAGGTATTTTAATATGGTTTAATTTAAGTCGCTTACAATTAATGTTTAAAGGATATTCATTCTCACAACAAAATGAGATTTTATCTTTAACTGGTCAACAAGTTGATGAAGTTTTATCACATGATAAAATGACTCATATTCAAGATTGGATTAAAGGTAGTAAAACAGTGAAATACTATGATGAATATGAACAATATTTATCTCTTCATAAAGATGTGAAGGTAAAAGCTGTTGTTTCAACAATTGATGATATGTTTGATAATTATATCCCTAAGCTTGATGCTTTAGGATATAATGATAAACAAATTTGGGAAGTTTTAAAAACAGCATCTGTTGATGATTTACAATACTTAATTGATAAAAAATATACTTATAATAAAATTCAACCATATATGCAAGTAAGTGGTTTTGCCTTTACTGATATGGAAGAATATATGAAAGTTTATCAAGATAAGAAAAATTATAACTACGCTGTTTTAGTAACAACTTATCCTTTCATTATTTCTAAAAACGAAGCAAAAAAGACTTATACAATTCAAGATCCAAAGGATATATTAGCCCTTGTCAAAAAAGGCTTCCAATTACCATCATCATATGAACCTGATGATTTGGTTAAACCAGAAATTCCTATTGCACCTGATTGTGAGAATTTTATGCTTAGAAAAGAAGCTGCTACAGCCTTAAAACAAATGGCTGAAGAAGCAAAAAAACAAGGTTTAAACCTTGTTGTCAATAGTGCTTATCGTTCTTATGAAGAACAACAAGCGACGTATGATTCATTTGAAAAAAGATGGGGTGGAATCTATGCTAAAGAACATGTTGCTATTCCTGGATGTAGTGAACATCAAACTGGATTAGGCGTTGACTTAACAAGTGAAAGTGTTGTAAAAAAAGAAAAGCTTGTTTTTGGAGATACACCTGAATATAAGTGGGCTATTAAGAATGCTCATAAGTATGGTTATATTTTAAGATTTGCTGATGGAACTTCAGATATTACAGGAATTGTAGTAGAACCATGGCATTTTAGATATGTAGGAAAAAAGGCTGCTAAAGAAATTTATGATAAACAATGGACTTTAGAAGATTATTGTTTATATAATGGAGTCCTTCCAAAAATTAAAGAAAACGAATAATCTAGGAGAAGTCCTAGATTATTTTTTAGGAGAAACATATGAAAACATTAATAGCAACATTAAACTCTAAATTTATTCATACATCATTATCATTGCGTTTATTATATGTGTCTTGTTATAAAGAACATGATATAGATTTTAAAGAGTATACAATTAAAGATTCAATTGAACATATTGTAGAAGATCTTTTATCAATGAATTTAAATGTTATTGCTTTTTCTTGTTATATTTGGAATATAGAATATATCCAAAAAATCTGTGTTATGTTAAAAGAAATCAATAAAGATATTATTATTATATTAGGGGGACCTGAAGTTACATATGAACCTAAGTATTTTTTAGAAAATTATCAGATTGATTATGTTATCAGTGGTGAAGGTGAATTAACTTTACATCAATTACTGACTTGTTTAGAAAACAAGTCAGATATAAATATTGCTGGTGTGAGTTATCAAAATCATATATCAAAAGATGTCGCATGTGTTGATTTAGCATATGTTGAATCATTGGATTCACCTTATAATCTACCACAAGATATATCTAATATGTCTAAACGTATTCTTTATTTTGAATCAAGTCGAGGATGTCCTTTTCAATGTCAATATTGTTTATCTTCTTTAGAAAAGGGTTTAAGATTTTTTAGTGAAGATTATTTGAAACAACAATTAAAAATCATTGGTGATAATAATGTGAAAACAATTAAGTTTTTAGATCGTAGTTTTAATGCTGATGCAAGTCATGCAATCATGATTTTAGAATATATTTTTAATCATTATAAAGAGGGCCAACAATTTCAGTTTGAAATTAATGCTGATGTCTTTCAACAAAAGATTATTGATTATATAAGAGATAATGCTCCTAGTGGATTATTGAGATTTGAAGTAGGTATTCAATCCACATATGAACCAACCAACAAAGCAGTAAAAAGACTTCAAAACTTTGAAAGATTAAGTGAAGTTGTTCAACAATTGATGAAAGATGGTAAATGTGACTTACATCTAGATTTAATTGCTGGTCTACCATATGAGACATATGAGAGATTTAGTAAGTCATTTGATGATGTCTTTGTCTTTAGAGCTAAAGAGCTTCAATTAGGCTTTTTAAAGAT
>CAZWXH010000122.1:0-4782 GCA_964637725.1 uncultured Coprobacillus sp.
GGATATACTCCTCTTTTATTACTAATTAAAAAATAATGTTACAACTTCAGATGGTCTTATATAACAGAAGCTAATGATGTCTTAAATCAATCTCTCATAATTCACAAGGGTGAAATTATAGATAAACATATTGAAAGCATTCAATCTAAAACAAAATAGAATAAGTTTGATTATTATAAATTGTATGATAGAATTATGTTATGTGAATGAAATATGAAAGGAGAGTAGAGTATGGCTAATATGAATGATGTAGCTAAAATGGCTAAAGTATCTAGAGGAACAGTATCTAATTATATTAATGGAGTTAAGATAAAAGATGAATCTGCAAAAAGAATAGAATCAGCTATTAAAAAACTTAACTATGTTCCTAATCAAGCAGCAAGAATGTTAAAAAAGAATGCTAGTGATACAATAGCTCTTATTCTACCTACTATATGGAATCCATTCTTTTCAGAATTAACAAACTATATTCAACAAGAATTAAAAAAGAATAATATGAAGATGTTATTATGTGCATCACAAGATGATTTTAATAGAGAACTAGATTATGTACAGATGGCAAAAGAAGAAAAAGTAAAAGGTATTATTACCATCTCGTATAGTAATATAGAACCTTATATTACTTCAGGTTTACCAATAGTATCAATAGAAAGATATTTTAATCAAACTGTTCCCTTCGTAACAAGCGATAACTTCCAAGGTGCATATCTAGCTACTCAAGAAATGCATAAAAGAGGTGTGAAAAAACCTCTTATTATCCTTAGAGAGATACCAAATAATCTTGGATTATTCGAAAGAAGAAATGGTTTTATTGATTACTGTCATTATGCAAAGTTGGATTATGAGGTCTATCAAGATACAGGAGATTCAGATTCTTTTCAAGAAAGAATTAAAACATTTTTATTAGATAAATATAAAGATAAATGTACTTATGATGGTATATTTGCTGCAACTGATAGATATGCAGAATATGTGTTGAATGCTTTTGCTGATCTTAAATGGAATATTCCTGATGATGTCCAACTAGTAGGATTTGATGGTGCCAAAAGCTATGAACATCAAACATTAACTATTTCTACAATAATGCAAGACATTGAAGCCATTGCTAAAAAAAGTGTTGAAGAACTCCTTAATTTTGATAAAAAGAAAACAATACAAGCCAAGCATATATTACCATTAAAATTTGTTCCATTAAGAACGACAAAGAAGTTAGAAAAATAAATCTAACTTTTTTTCACTTAACTATTGACTTTTGGAACGTTCAAAGTATATACTATATTTAGTTGGAACGTTCCAAAGAAAGAGAGGGGTATTTATGAAATATGTTGATGAAGTCAATGCAATTGTAGATGCAGTAGGCGGTAAAGATAATATACTTACTGTTACTCACTGTGTAACAAGATTAAGAATGACGTTAAAAAGTGATGAGTATGATCAAGAAAAATTAGAAAATATTAAAGGAGCTAAAGGAGTATTCTTTAATAAAGGACAACTACAAGTTGTCTTTGGGACAGGGTTGGTAGATAACATCTATGAATCATTTGTAAGTCAAACTGGAATAGGTAAACATGATGAAAATGTGTCAGATAACACAAAAACTCAAGAACCTAAGAAAGAGGATCAAAGTTTTAAAGATAAAGTATTAGAACTGTTTAAAGCATTTTCAGATATTTTTGTGAGTTTGATTCCTGCAATTGTTGGATGTGCAATGTTGCTAGGAGTGAGATCGATTTTTATTACAACGGGATTATTTGGATTAGAAGGAACTTTAGCAGATAATTATAAATGGGCAGCAGATATTGCAGGTTTCCTTAATATTATCGCAACAGGGCTTAACTTCTTACCAGTATTTGTAGCTTATTCAGCAACGAAACGTTTTGGAGGAAATCCAGTATTTGGTATTATCTTAGGGTTAATATTGGTTCATCCTGAATTAGGAAATAGATTTCAATATATGCAAGGAACTTTAACTGATGTTCAAAATTGGAACTTATTTGGTTTAAATATTCCTCAAGTTGCATTCCAAGGTGGGATTTTCCCAGCTATATTAACTGCATTCTTTATGGCTAAGTTTGAAAAATTAATTACAAAGTATTCACCACAGATGCTTACATTTATTGTTGTACCAGCATTAACTATATTAGTATCATCAATAGCTTTATTTACATTTTTTGGTCCATTAGGAGATATAGTTGCTCAAGGAATTGGTTATGTTGCTGACTTCTTATATGTAAAAGCAGGAGTGTTTGGAGCAGGTATATTTGCAGCTTTATTACAGCCACTTGTTATTACAGGAACTCATCATATGATTGGTTCAATTGAAGCACAATTATTAGCACAAACAGGATTTAATTATATTCAACCATTATGGGCAGTATCTATTATTGCACAAGGTGGGGCAGCTATGGGAATGTTCTATTTAGCAAAGAAAAGATCTAAACGTAGAGAAATAGCATTATCAAGTTTTATACCAACGCTAGTTGGAGTAAGTGAGCCTGCAATATTTGCAGTCAATTTAAAAGATTCGGCAATTCCTTTCTTAACAGCAGTATTAGGTGCAGGAATTGGTGGAGTTTATATGAAGTTATTAGATGTTAAAGCTTTAGGTTTTGGGTTAACAGGAATTCCTGGTATTACAATTGTCAATCCACCAGTTATGATTCATTATGTTATTGGTTGTGTACTTTCATTTATTGTACCTATTATCTTATTATATGTGCTTGATAAAACAAGAGGTGTAAAAGGTAGTGAATATAGTAAAGCAGGAGATAAAGAATAAAAGATGTTAAATATTGAAGAACATAAAAAAAGAGTTTATACACAAAAAGATGAAGCGTGGATATGTCAAACAGCTAATGAGATTAAAGAAAGTATTTATCCTCCCCAATATCATATATATCCAAAAACAGGTTTAATGAATGATCCTAATGGATTAGCATTCTTTAATAATGAATATCATGTATTCTTTCAATGGTATCCATTTGCGCCAGTACATGGATTAAAGAATTGGGGACACACTAAATCTAAAGATATGAAACATTGGTCAGATCAAGAAATAGCACTTGTCCCAGAACAGGCATTTGATAAAGATGGATGTTATTCAGGAAATGCATTAGAACATAATGGAAAGTTATACTTGTTCTATACAGGAAATTATAAGACAGATAATGGTAAAAAGCCAAAACAATGTTTGGCTATTATGGATAAAGATGGACATATTGAAAAGTTTGATCATCCTATTATTAAAGATGAACATGAACTTTTCTCAGGGGAATTAAGAGATCCATTTGTATTTGAAGAAGATGGTTTCTATTATATGTTATTAGGAGGTGGTAAGTTCCATAAAGAAAAAAGATTAGGTTTTGGAGATGAAGGAATTCTTATTCTTTATAGAAGTTCAAACTTAATTGATTGGGAATACCAAGGCTTAATTGACATAGATATAGATACTGGTTATATGTTAGAATGTCCAAGCTTAGTGAGAATAAATGGTAAAGATATCTTATTCTTATCTGTAATGGGAGCAAAGGTAGATGATCCAAAATTAGATAACACATTCCTATCAATGGTTGCTGTTGGAAAGCTAGATATAGCTCACATGAAATTTAACATTGAACAGTATAATCGTGCAGATGAAGGATTTGATTTCTATGCTCCACAAACATTTTATGGTAAAGACAATTTACCCCTTATGTATGCATGGGCAGGTTGTGGAGAACAAGTATATCCTGAAGATGAAAAATGGAAACATGGTTTAACTTATCCTCAAGAATTATCATTTACAGATAAAAAATTCAAAAGATTTCCAATGAAAGAGATTCTAGATATCTTTCCAATAAAGAGTAATATTGAATCACAAGTTACACATATTTCAAGTAAAAGCTACAGAGTTCATATAACTAATGGATTCCAATTTAGAATTGGAGAAGAAAATGATTTTTGGGAATTTAGCTATAATAAAGAAACAAAGATTGCTCAGTTATCAAGAAAAGGACTTCAAAAAGAAATTGATATTGAGCGAGGATTATATAGAGAAACAAGTATAGAAAATTTAGAAGAAGTTGATATTTTTGTTGATCACTCGTTTATAGAAATTTATCTTAATAAAGGTGAAAAAGTATTCACTTTTATTGAATTTCAAGGAGGGTATAAGAATTTATATAGTCAATGTGATGATTTAAACGGTTATCTTTATGAAGAGGAGAATTAGATATGGGGTTATTTAAGAAAAAGAAAAGTGTTATTTTATCTCCAACAACTGGTCAATTAATATGTATCGAAGATGTTCAAGATCCAGTTTTTTCTTCTGGTGCTATGGGCGGTGGCTTTGCTATAGAACCAAATGATAATCAAATCTATGCTCCTATTGATGGAATAATATCATCGGTTTTTCCTACAAAACATGCAATTATCATTGAAGGCAAGCAAGGGTTAAAATTATTAATTCATATTGGTTTAGATACAGGAGAACTAAATGGAGAAGGTTTTGAACTTAAAGTAGTTGAAGGGGATTCTATTGCAAAAGGTGATTTAATAGCGAATGTTGATTTTGATTTTATCGAGCAACAAGGTAAAGGAAAAACAATTGTTGTAATAATGCTAGAAAGTGATATGAAATTAGATTTTAGTAATCAAGAAGTATCAGCAAAACAACAAATTTTCGAAGTATAGTATTGATGTTTGTAATTATATTACATTGTAAAATGACTAAAGAATATGATTACGATGTAATGCATATGCAAATAAAGAGTAAATAAGTCATGAATAACTTCATGGCTTTTT
>CAZWXH010000123.1:0-2977 GCA_964637725.1 uncultured Coprobacillus sp.
TGAATTAATAAAACTTCACTAACTGATTACGTACATATTATACGAGGAGGATAAATGATGAAAGAGATATTAGGAGGAGTATGTGCTCCACTTGGCTTTAAAGCAGCAGGAATACATTGTGGTATCAGAAAAAATAAAAATAAAAAAGATTTATCATTAATTGTAAGTGATGTTATGTGTCATGCAGCGAGTACCTATACACAAAATAAGGTCCAAGGGGCACCGATTGTAGTAACTAAAAATCACTTAATGAATAATGAGGCAAAGGTTATTATTTGTAATAGTGGAAATGCTAACACATGTAATGAGAATGGTATTGATATTGCTAATGAAGTTTGTGAGTTATGTGCAAATGAATTAGATATTCAAAAAGAAGATATTATTGTTGCGTCTACCGGAGTTATAGGACAACCACTTGATATCACACCATTTCAAACACATATGAATCAATTAGTGGCATGTCTAAAGGACAATGGGAGTACTGATGCTTGTGAAGGAATAATGACAACCGATACTGTTAAAAAAGAATATGCTGTAGAATTTGAACTAGATGGGAAAATCTGTCATATTGGTGCGATTGCCAAGGGAAGTGGGATGATTCATCCCAACATGGCTACAATGCTTGCGTTCGTTACTACAGATGTCAATATTTCCAAGGAAATGTTAACAAAAGTTGTTCATGAGGTAGTCGCTGATACATTTAATATGGTGAGTGTTGATGGAGATACATCAACTAATGATATGTTGAGTGTTATGGCAAATGCTATGGCAAACAATCAACAAATCACAAAACCTGATGATCAATATAATATATTTAAAGATGCTTTAATGAATATATGTATCCGTCTATCTAAGGCAATTGCTAAAGATGGCGAGGGAGCAACAAAGTTATTAACTTGTTATGTCAATGAAGCAACATCTATAAAAGATGCAAAAAGTGTAGCGAAGTCAGTTATTACAAGTTCACTATTTAAAGCTGCAATGTTTGGTAAAGATGCGAATTGGGGACGTATCTTATGTGCTATTGGCTATTGTGAGGCATCATATGATATTGATAAAATATCGGTAGATTTAAAAAGTAAGGCAGGAGTCATTTGTGTTTGTCAAAAGGGTAGAGGTTATCCTTTTGATGAAGAAAAGGCATTAAAAATATTAGATGAAGATGAAATAGATATCATTATTAATCTTCATGATGGAATCTATAATGCCGTTGCATGGGGATGTGATTTAACATACGATTATGTCAAGATTAATGGAGATTATAGAACATAGAGGGGTTTATATATGGACAAAAATTCAATTGTAAAAGCAGAAATATTATCTCAAGCTTTGCCTTATATACAAAAATATAATAATAAAATAGTTGTGATTAAATATGGTGGAAACGCCATGATTAATGAAGAACTCAAAGAAAATGTCATTACTGATATATGCTTATTGTCTGAAATAGGAGTGAAGGTCATTCTTGTTCATGGTGGCGGACCTGAAATCAATGAAACATTAAAGAAAATGAATAAAGAGCCAAAGTTCATTAATGGATTAAGACATACCGACGAAGAAACTATTGAAGTCGTTCAAATGGTCTTAGCGGGTAAAACTAATAAGGACTTGGTTAAACTTATTATGCAAAAGAATGGAAAAGCAATTGGCATAAGTGGGATTGATGGAAAACTTATAGAAGCTAAAAAGTATCTCACAGAGAATGATTTAGGATATGTGGGGAAAGTTGAAAAAATTCATGGGGATATAATTATAGACTTATTAGATAAAGGATATATTCCTGTTATTGCAAGCGTGGGGATGGATAATGAAGGTCATACTTATAATATCAATGCCGATACAGCCGCAGCAGAAATAGCAAGTGCGTTAAATGCTGAAAATATGATTCTTGTGAGTGATATTCCAGGATTGTTAGAAGATAAAGATGATGATAATACTTTACTTCCACTTGTGTTTGATGAAGATATTCATAAGTTAAAAGAAAAAGGAATCATTAGTGGTGGTATGATTCCTAAAGTTGATTGTTGTTTGATGGCTTTAAAACAAGATGTAAAGAAAGCAGTTATTATTGATGGACGTATTCCTCATTCGATTTTAATTGAGATGTTATCAAAAGATGGAATTGGAACAATGTTTGTTAAAAAAGGATACAAGGAGGAAACACAATGAAACATTTATTAAAGTTACAAGATTTAAGTCAAGATGAACTATATGAGATTCTTGATCTTGCTGATAAGTTAAAGAATGAACATAAACAAGGCATTCATAAACCTTATTTACAAGGAAAAACATTAGGAATGATCTTTACTAAGTCTTCTACTCGTACAAGAGTTTCTTTTGAAACAGGTATTTATCAACTTGGTGGCCAAGGATTATTCTTAAATGCAAGTGATTTACAACTTGGTAGAGGTGAACCTATTAAAGATACAGCAAGAGTTCTTTCTCGTTATGTAGATGGAATCATGATTAGAACATTCGCTCAACAAGATGTTGAAGATTTAGCAACTTATGGAACTATTCCTATCATTAATGGTTTAACTGATTATTGTCATCCTTGCCAAATATTAGCAGACTTAATGACAATAAGAGAGTTCAAAGGAAAGTTAAAAGGATTAAAGATGTGTTATATTGGTGATGGAAACAATATGGCTAATTCTTTAATTGTTGGTTGCTTGCTTGCTGGAATGGAAGTCTCAATCGCTTGTCCTCAAGCGTACAAACCAAGCCAAAAGGCATTGGAATATGCAAAACAATATGATTGTTTTACAATGACAACTGATCCATTGATGGCTGCAAAAGATGCAGATGTTGTTATTACTGATGTTTGGGCATCAATGGGTGATGAGGAAGAAGCTGAAGAAAGAAGACAAATCTTCGAAGGAAAGTATCAAATCAACGATCATATTATGTCGGTTGCCAAATCAGATGCTATGGTACAACATTGCTTACCTGCTCATAGAGAGGAAGAAATCACTGA
>CAZWXH010000123.1:3077-4699 GCA_964637725.1 uncultured Coprobacillus sp.
AATTTTACATAAATATTTTTTGGTGACTTGTATAAAAGTGCATCCAAAGTATTTTCAAGAATATTGTAAGTAAAGTCAACAACAACTCCCTCAGCACCGGCACGATTTAGTATTTTACTACTATCAATGCTTGTTATTGGATCATTGTTCACATAAGATCTAACACCATAGTATTTAGCAGCACTTACACAAGCATAAGCATCATCAAGTGCTTGAGCCTTATCTCCTTCATCAGCATATTTGAGTACAGAAGGCACAGCGATTGCCATAAGTACAGCCAATATGACAACAATAACCATGATTTCGATAAGGGTAAAACCTTTATTGTTTTGTTTCATCACGAATTACGCCTCCTTTTGTTAGTTTAAGTATAACACTTTTTTTGAAAATAACAATTTCACAAAAGGAAAATATATACCTTTTTTACTGAAAAAGCATTATACTGAATACATATAGATAAATATGGAGGATAAATTAGATATGGAAACAAGAAAATTTGATAAATTGGGAGTTTCATCATCATTACTTGGATTTGGATGTATGAGATTTCCATTAGATAAAGATGGAAATATTG
Source organism: uncultured Coprobacillus sp. (assembly GCA_964637725.1). GTDB lineage: Bacteria > Bacillota_I > Bacilli_A > Erysipelotrichales > Coprobacillaceae > CAZWXH01. The sequence continues at coordinate 3,652 of CAZWXH010000123.1, forward strand.
ATGAGGTAGAATCTGAAAAAATGTTAGATCTCGCTATTGAAAAAGGTGTCACTTATATTGATACTGCTTTTCCATATCATAATGGAGATAGTGAACCATTTGTTGGAAGAGTATTAAAGAAGTATAAAAGAGAAGATTTCTTTTTAGCAACTAAATTACCGGTTTGGAATATTAATAGTGAAGAAGAAGCTAAAGAGATGTTCGATAAGCAACTTGAAAGATTAGATGTTGATTATGTTGATTTCTATTTACTTCATGCTTTAGATGAAGATAAATGGAAGAAAGTTTTAGAATATAATATTATTGAAATGTGTGAAGAATTAAAGAAACAAGGAAAGATTAAGTATTTAGGTTTTAGTTTTCATGATGAATTTAATGTTTTTGAAGAAATTATCAAATATCATAATTGGGATTTTTGTCAATTACAATTAAATTATATGGATATGAATATTCAAGCAGGACAAAAAGGTGTCGATCTCGCAAATGAATTAAATATTCCAATAGTTGTTATGGAACCTATTAAAGGGGGTTCATTAGCATCACTTCCAAGTGATGTAACAAAGATGTTTAATGATTATGATAAAGAGAGAACTTTAGCATCATGGGCTCTTCGTTATGTAGGGACATTACCAGGGGTAAAAGTTATTTTAAGTGGGATGTCTACTTATGATCAAGTTGTGGGAAATCTAGAAACATTTGAAACATATAAAGATTTAACACAAGAAGAATTAGATATTGTAAAGAAAGTATCTGATACATTACATTCTCGTACGAAAAATGGATGTACAGGATGTGCCTATTGTATGCCTTGTCCTTTTGGTGTTGATATACCAAATAACTTTAAATATTGGAATAACTGTTTTGTATACGAAGACGAAGTCTTATTTAAAGGAAAATATAATAATATGGCTGATGATAAAAAAGCAAGTCATTGTCAACAATGTGGAGCATGTGAAAGAATGTGTCCACAACAATTACCAATTATTGAAGATTTAAAAAGAGTAGCTAAAGATTTACAGGAATAGATTTCTATTCCTTTTTTCTTTGT
>CAZWXH010000124.1:0-4507 GCA_964637725.1 uncultured Coprobacillus sp.
ATGTTTTTCCCATTATTTACCATATAAATAGAGGGTTTTGGAGCTTTTTAACAAAAAAAGATGGATATAACCCATCTTACAGTTCTTTTACTATCTCTTTGAAGATATTTCCTCTTTCTTCATATCCTTTAAACTCATCATAAGAGCTGGTAGAAGGAGAAAGCAAAACAATATCTCCACTTTTAGAAATCTCTTTTGATTTTAAGATTGCATCTTTCATATGTTCTACAACAAATGTAGAATCACAATGCATTTCTTTCGCAAATCTGTCTTTTGCTTCACCAAAACAAATGAGATGAGATATACAATGTTTGTAACTTGCCATCTCAGATAAATCCAATCCTTTTTCATGACCACCCATAAGAAGAATAACTGGTTTATCAAATGCTTTTAAAGCAATAATAGCAGCATCTGTATTTGTAGCTTTAGAATCATTATAATATCTTACTTCATCTTTTTCACAAACAAATTCAATACGATGTTCTACTCCTTTAAAAGCAGCTAATGTATCATGAATGTATGATGTTTCAACATGTGATAACTTTGTAGCACATATTGCAATCATCATATTTTGAATATTGTGTTGACCTACTACTTTTATCTCATCAAGGTTAATTATCTTTTCCCCTTGATAAACAATAGAATTTTCTTTGATCATACAATCTGCTTCTTGTTTCAAAGAAAAAGAAATAGACTTTGATTTATTAGGATATCTTTGAAGATAATCTTGTAAAACAACATCATCTTTATTTTCAACATAATAATCATGATGATCTTGATTTTGATATATACGTGTTTTAGATGAATAGTATTCATCTAATGAATCCATATAATCTAAATGATCAGGTGTTAGATTCATAATAGTTGCAATATGGGGATGAAACTTATCGATATCAATTAATTGAAAATTAGACATTTCTAGCACAATATTATACCCACTGTTTTGAAGTAAGTTTTCATTTAATACTAGTGAAGATAATGGAACTCCCACATTTCCTGCTAAACATGTTTTTTTGTTAGCATTTTTTAAAATTTCATGAATCATTGTAACAGTTGTCGTTTTGCCATTAGTTCCTGTAACAGCAATATAGTTTTGAGGTTGAGATAATTGATAAGCCAGTTCTATTTCCGTATAAACGGGAATACCTCTTTCTTTTAATCGTAAGACAAAAGGCTTATGATAATTGATTCCGGGATTCTTAACCACAAAATCAAAATCTCTTTCAAATAATTCATCAGGATGTCCCCCAACAATCATTTCAAATCCTCTTGAAATATATTCATCATAACAATCAATCTTATCTTGTTTAGAAAATTCATTAATAGTAATTGTTGCATGAACAGCATCAAGTAATTCAATTGCTGCTTGACCACTTTTGGCTAGTCCTAAAACAAGCACTTTTTTTCCTGTCAACATATTACATAACTCCTAATACAATTCCTATAATTCCACAGATAAAACCAAAGAACCAAAAAGAGATAACAACTTGTTGTTCACTCCAACCAAGCATTTCAAAATGGTGATGAATAGGAGCCATTTTAAAGACTCTTTTCCCTCTGGTTTTAAAAGACACAACTTGAATAATAACTGAAAGTGTTTCAATTAAGAAAACTCCTCCAATTAGAATAAGTAATAATTCTTGATTAGTTAATACTGCTAAAGCAGCAAGAACTCCACCTAATGATAATGATCCAGTATCACCCATAAAAATACGTGCTGGATGATAATTGAAATACATAAATCCTAATAAAGTTCCTACTATAATCATTGCATAAATTGCAATTTCATAGTTTTTATTCATAATTGCAAAAATAACAAAGACTGCTGTTGCAATCATAGAAAGACCAGTTGCTAATCCATCTAATCCATCAGTTAAATTCACTGCGTTACTGCCAGCAGTAAACATAAAGTAAACTAATACTGGATAAAACCATCCTAAATCAATACTTGTATGTAACAAAGGAATTGTAATACTTGTATCAAAACCAGGAATAAAGTATTTTGCTAAGATATAAAAAGCAATTGCTAATATAGATTGTAAACCATATTTATATATAGGTTTAAGTCCATCGTTAGTTTTTCTAACAACAATTAAATAATCATCTAAAAAACCAATTAAACCATATCCTAAAAACGCAAATGTAATTAAGTTAATAAATGGGTTTGTAAAAAATGAAAAATTTAAAATATAAACAACAAGAATTGAACAAATAATAAAGACTATACCACCCATTGTAGGTGTACCACCTTTATGTTTGTGTGATTCAGGTCCTTCATCTCTTTCAATTTGTCCTAGTTTTACTTTTTGAAAATATTGAATTGATTTTGGCATAACAACCATAACCAATAAAAATGCGACTATAAAGTTAATTAATATTTGAAAAAAGACTGTGTTGAACATAATTGTACTCCTTTATATATTTTACCACTTCAATATATCATATTTTTATCTCAATAACAACACACCAAAAAGAAAAGGTGCAAAAAGCACCTTCTCTATCTTCCTCTTGTTGATTCTTTATTCCCTAACATAATCTTTACTTTTTGTCCTTCTTCTATCTTTTCTCCTACTCGCGGCAATTGATCAATAACATAATCACCACTTCCGATATATTCAAAACCATACTCTTGATTCTTTAGATCTTTTTTTGTAAGACCAATATGGTTTTGAACATTAAAGGTTCTTACATCTGTCCAAACATATGCTTTTTCTCTTTGTGATGATACTTTCTTTATATTTAATGCTGGTAAAACATCCACTAATATCTTTCTTGCAATAGGCGCTGCTGTTGTTCCACCATATTGTACACATTTTTCGGGATTGTCCATCGCAATATATAAAACAATCTCAGGATCATCAATTGGGGCAATACCAAGGAATGATAAGATATATCCATTCCCTGCATAAGTTCCATTAATTGCTCGTTGAGCTGTTCCTGTTTTCCCACCTATACGATAACCATCAATATAGGCATTCTTACCTCCCCCATCAGTAACAACACCTTCTAATGCATCACGTACTTGAATAGACGTCTCCTTACTAATAACTTGTCTTATCTTTTTGGGTTCTTTTTTATACATGACTTCATGAGTTTGAGAATTGGATATTTTATTGACAATATAGGGTTCATATAAAACACCACCATTCACACAAGCACTCACTGCTCTGACTAATTGAATTGGTGTAATTGAAATACCTTGACCAAATGATACTGTTGCTTGTTCAACTTCATTAAACTTATCATAGGCAAACATAATACCAGAAGACTCTCCAGGTAAGTCAATACCTGTCTTTTCAGTCAAGCCAAACTTCTTTACATAATTATATAAATTATCTTTTCCAAGTCGTCTTCCTATTTCTACAAAACCAGGGTTAGATGAGTTTTGTAAAACTTCTCTAAATGTTTGAAGACCATGACCACCTTTTTTCCATGACTTGATTCTTGCTCCTCCAACAATTTCAAAACCTTTATCATAGTAAGTATCTTTATCCATATCAAATAGTTTTTCATTTAATGCACTACTAAATGTTAAAATCTTAAAAGTTGAACCTGGTTCATATGATTTCCAAATAGGAAGATTACGATTATATATTTCACTATCAGCATTCTTATAATCATTAGGATCAAAGTCTGGTTTAGAACTCATTGCTAGAATCTTACCATTTTTAGGATTCATTGCTAAACAAAGAATAGAATCTGGATCATATGTCTTATAAGCATTATCAAGTTCTCTTTCTACCACATCTTGAACCCTTGTATCAATAGTTAATTCTACATCCATACCAGTTGTTGGATAAATATAATCAGCTGGATAAATATTAATATTTTGACTCTTTGCATTCATATAATAATTAATACTTCCATTAACACCAGTTAAATACTTATCATACTTAAGTTCTAAGCCAACCAATCCTTGATTATCAATACCCACAAAACCTAAAGTCTGTGCTAAGTAATTTTTATTAGGATAGTAACGTAGTGTATCTTGTACTAGATAAACCCCTGGTAGTTTCAAACGATCTATTTGATATGCCTTTTCTTCTCCTAACTGTCTACCTTCAGGTTGAATACGTTCAACCGATACTCTCTTTTTAAGTTTTTCTAGTAACCTTTTTTCATCACAATTTAAAATCCGAGATAATTGATAAGATGTATTAACTGGATCTTTAACTTGACTTGGAACAACTATTAATGAAGAAGTTGTTAAGTTATCCACTAACTCTTTATGTTGACTATCATAAATCTTTCCCCTTGCAGCCTCTAAAGGAAAACCTCTTTGCCATGACTCAGTTGCTTTTAAAGATAGTTCTTGATAAGCCGTAAATTGACTATAACCAAGTCTTATCACAATACACATAACTATTAAAGTCATAATCACATTAACCCATTTTATTTTCTTAATCATTTTTGAATAAATCATAAGCATCACCATTTGATTATATGCCTAAATAAAAAAAGAAGTCCTTTTTCAAGGACTTCACATATTTATTTAGATAATTCTTCT
>CAZWXH010000125.1:0-1060 GCA_964637725.1 uncultured Coprobacillus sp.
TCATACAGAAGTTCTTTTTTTATTTATCTGTTTCTGTTAAATAGCTTTCTCCTGTTTTATAATTAATAGTCACACCTGGTTGAACATTATAAACAAAGACATTAAATTGTATTGCTTCCCCACTATCTTCCACTGACTCTGCTTCCATTTGTACTCCATCAGCAACGAGATTATCACCATTATAAATAGGTGTTACTCTATATAAAACATGTTGATTGGTTTCCTTAACATAGTCAGCCACTAGGTTTTCAAAAGGCAACATCCCTTCCACATTTAAATATCTTGTTCCGGTAATCAAATTCCTTTTATTTGCATTTTCACCAGCTAATTGAAAGCCAATCAAATGACAACGATTATATAAATACTTACCATCAACAACATCATATTTTACAGTTCTCCATCCCGTCGGTTTTACTTGCCCGATATTTCCTCTTGGTTCTTTAGGCATGATATCTTGACAAATATTCGCAAAAGCAACCCCACATCTTCCTAATTCATCTAAATCACTATAGTTTTCAAAATCTTCATTTTTATATTTATCTTCAAAGTTTGGAACATTGTCATCAATAACTAAGTACGTGTCCTCTTTATATTCGGGAATACTCTCTATCGTTACTGATGGAGGAGAGTCTTTTATATCATTTTTATTGAAGGGTTGTTTAACTGTTTGTTGACAACCCATTAATCCTAATGTCAATAGTAGGACTAATATTAATTTAATCTTCTGCATTTTATCCTCCTACTTTCTCAAATACTCTTTTGGTAATTTTATCATGAGAATTCCCTACAAATTCTTTTTCTGAAATAAGTTTCCATTCTTGCTTATTCATATCAATCTTAAAACTGAAATCACTAGGATACTTTCTATTCCAATAATATATAATCAATAAATCTATTTCTTTTTCTTTTAAAGATATATCAATATCTTCAATAAATTGAAAACAATCAGTAAAAACAGGAAGATTATCAATAACCTCAATTAAACTTGTATCTTCTTCTTTAAACATATGAAAAGAGTATGAATTCATCATGAGTTTCTTACCGTGAAGATTATTAAGAA
>CAZWXH010000125.1:1160-4456 GCA_964637725.1 uncultured Coprobacillus sp.
AAAGAGTATGAATTCATCATGAGTTTCTTACCGTGAAGATTATTAAGAATATCTTCACGAACCAATTTATCTTGGCTTACTCTTCTTTTATTAAACATCATTCCATTATGATCATCTATGCAAACTATAATATTCATATCTATCCCTCAACTTACTTCTATTCTACGCTATTCTATAACATGTCACAATTTATCTTACTCATCCATCCCATTTATTTCAATTTCTATAATATCTTGGACTTGAATAAGTTTATCAACGATCTTTATTTGTTTATTTATTTCCACATCAATCTTCGTTACCATACCTTCCAAAGCAACATATTCACCTTTATCATAATAAATAATTTTAATCATCTTTCCTACTTGAACTTGATGAAGTTTCCAATCTAATTCATCACAACTATCACTCATCAATAGTTTTCTATCTACAACAACTCTTTCCTTCTTATTTAAAAAAGTTCTAAATCCTTTTAATGCATCAAAAGAAAGAAATAACTTAGCTCTATCAGCATGATTATTCTGCATTGTGCCCACCTACTAATAAATTACGTTTCTTTGTTGTTGCTTTCTCATATAGGTTCATTCCTTTTAAAATCTTATTCTTCCCATATTTCTCCTTTATTTCAACAACTGCTTCCATCAATCTTCTTTCTTCTTCTATTTCCTTCAAGTCTGTAAATAAATCATAATACTCATAAACTTCATCTAAAACATTCCCAAAAGAAATCCCTATTCTTCTAATTGGATAAGTAGGATGCGTTGTTTTTTTAAAAAGATGAATAAATTCTTCTAATAGTATTTTATATGAATTTGTACGAACCCCTATTTTCATGCTACCACCTGTTGATTTAACTTCCTTTTTAGAATATCCAACATAAAGAGAAATCAAATCTGTTACAAGGTGTTGATGCACTAAATCTAAGCTCTTTAATTCTACCATTTCCTTCATGGCAAGTAGGGCATCATCGTATTTGTAATCTTCAAACAAAACTTGACTATGTGATATAGAATTGTTTTTAGAACGATATCTTTTAATATCTGATATTGTTGTGGGTTCATCACCAACAGCATGGTCTATTAAATATTCAGCATTAATTCCAAACTCTTTATACAATATCTTCTCATCGCAGTGAGCCACATCATACATATTATATAAGTGATGTTTAGCTAAACGATTTGCGATTCCTTTTCCTACTTGCCAAAAATCAGTAAGTGGTTGATGATTCCACAATGTCTCTTGATAACTTTCTTTATCTAATATTCCCATATTATCAGCAACATGTTTTGCGGTAATATCTAAAGCTATTTTACATAAATATAAGTTCGTCCCAATTCCCACAGTTGCGGTTATTCCAGTCTCTTTATAAACATCATCTAACATTTTTTTAGCCAACTGTTTAGCCGTCATCTTATATAAAGATAAATACGATGTTACATCCATAAAAACTTCATCTATTGAATAAACATGCATATCATCTTTAGAAATATACCTAAGGTAAATAGAATAAATAAGCGCCGAATATTCCATATATTTGTTCATTCTAGGAAGTGCCACCTCATATTGAATATGCTTAGGAATATCTCTAATTCGACATCTCCCAGGAACTCCTTGTGCTTTCATTTTTGGTGATACAGCTAGACATATGGCCCCCTCTCCTCTTGAGGGATCTGCAACAACTAGATTGACTTTGAAAGGATCATAATTTTTTTCTACGCATTCAACCGATGCAAAGAAAGTTTTTAAATCTATACACATATACGTCTTTTTCATTATCACCACTCCTTGCCTCTTATTATAAATCTAATTATGTGCATAATCAACATAATTATGCACATATGTTTATTTTTGTTGAAAAAGTCTTTTGTAGACTGTATAATTTTAATAGAGGTGAAATTCATGGAAATCAAACAATTAGTTAAAGAATATAAAGAAAAGCATAATCTTACAAACAAAGATGTTGCTAGTCAATTTGGCGTTACCCACACAACAGTAGGAAGATGGTTGAATGGAACTGTAAAAACCGTTCAACAAGAAACAATTGATAAAATGAGTGCTGTTTTAAAATGTGATGTTAATGCCTTATTAAGCGGTACTGCTATTACACTAAAAAAGCCAATTCTTGGAATGGCTAAAGCTGGTTATGATATGTTTTTAGATAGTAATTATATTGGTGAAGAAAACATTACTTTAGAGGAATATAACCAAGGTGACTTTTTCTTAGGAGTTGTTGGCGACTCAATGATTAATGATGGTATTAAAGATGGTGGTCTTGTTTATGTCAAGAAGTGTAACACTGTTTCTCATAATCGTATTGCGGTTATTTCTGTTGGTGATGAGGTCACTATTAAAAGAATAAGAAAAGATACAGATGGCATGACTTTAATTGCTAGTAATCCTTCTGTTAAAGATAAGTATTTTACTACCCAAGAAGTTGAACAACTTCCTCTTCGTATTATTGGTCAAGTTGTTTATTCAAAAAATTATTTATAATCTCTTTCTTTCATATACTGCTTTATTTCACTATCATTTAATTTCCTTACTTGTGCATAAGAAAACTCTTGATAGTATGTTTTAGAATATATAAGTGATATGCTTTTACAAGTTTATCTTAATTTTAAATATAATTATCTGCTTGGACGAAATCTATAACTGTTCTCACTAAAGTGGGGTTCATAAATCTCACTCAATATCAGTGCCATTGCTTGTCGTATGACTCTATCTTTTACTGTTGGTATTCCTAGTGGTCTTGTGTTTCCATCTGCTTTTGGAATACAGATTCTTCTTACTGTCTTGGTTTTACGTTTACCTTTTGGACGTTGGTTTGTTAGGCAATCTTATACACCATTTAGCCTCATATCAAGTTTCTATTCGTACGATTGTTATACCACTTCCTTCATCCTTACTATCACTGATAACGACTTGTGGTTCACTACGATTGGGGTAAATACCCACAACTGGACTTCCTACCAGTTAGATAGATATGCCGTGCCTGGCACGCTAAAAGAAGCACTTAGAAATGCCATTCTAAGCGCTCAAGACATAAGAAAAATAGCTACAAGATTTTATATAATTAAACTCATCCCTTACTAAAATTGTAGAATGAAAGGACTCTAAAATCAATAGCATACATAAAAAAAGAGAAACAGCTTATAGTTTTTTGCGTTCTAAGAAAAGAATAAGATAAAATCAAAATCATAGGGAAAAGATGATTAAAACACTTAAAAACGAAGTTTTACTCTTTAGTGCTGTATATTAACGAGATTAATTGAATTTCAATTAAAATTATGATATTATAA
>CAZWXH010000126.1:0-4369 GCA_964637725.1 uncultured Coprobacillus sp.
GATATAAAGACAAGAATATTCAAATTGATCATTGTTATATACAAGAAGGATATGCTCTTTCCCTTCCAAGGATACAAGTTACAGGTAAAGATAAAGCTATTAGGAGTGTAACAGTTTATGATAAGTCTGATGAGATAATAGCAAATTTTGTATATGAAGATAGAGACCACAACTCTTCTGATAATAAGAGCGTCTATCTAGAAAACATAACTAGTAGTGATGGAATAGGTGTTGCTCCTTATAAGGTTAAGATAGGATTTATAAACCAAGATAAGAGTATTGAAAAATTAGATTTTAAAGAGTATATGTTGGTGAAACTATGAAAATCATATGCGCTCAAGAAATCAAAATTAATTTAGAAAAAAGGTTAGAAAGATTTCAATACTTAAATATTGTCTTGGTTGAAAAAGGAATGAATTATCAAGGTGTAGCCTATGTGTTTGATAGAAATAATATAGAGAAACTTGAAGATTATTTATATACACTTGAAAGTTCATCGAGAGTATTGTTTGGTAAAAAGAATGAAAGAATATACAAAATAGATATCAATCGTATTGTCTATATTGAAGGTTTTTCAAAAGAAGCTTATATTCATACAATGGATGCTCAGTATGAAATAAAAGAAAAACTGTTTGAATTAGAAGAACAACTATTCCAATATAACTTTGTAAGAATAAGTAAATCGTTAATTATTAATTGTCGAATGATTGATTCACTTGAACCATTAATGAATATGAAGTATAGAATCTATTTGAAAAATGGTGAGTATGTTGAATTATCAAGAAGCTATGTTCAAGCTTTTAAAAATTATCTAAAAATGAGGTGAGGATATGTTTGAGAAAATAGGAATACGCATAAGTATAAGTATTATATTTGTATGGTTGATTTTAACATTAAATATTGTCACTTTAATAATTGATGGTTACATTTTTGCGATGATATTTTTATACTCTATACTACTGTCTTTGATTATTGAAATGGGATACACCTTACTTAGAAAGCATGTTCAATATACTCCTTATATTGTTTTGGCACTATTATTCTTATTGGGACTTGGATATTATTTTTTGGGTTGGGGTATGTATGTAGGATTTCTTGCTTATGTTTTTGGCTCATGGTCTTTTGATTTGTATCGAGAATTTAAAATGTATAAGTTATTACAAAATGCATTAAGGAGTCATTCTGATGAATGATTCTTTTCATTTTGTTTGACATTAATAGAAATGTATATATAATGTTAGTATACCCCCTAGGGGTGTAAGAGGTGATGACATGAAACAAAAATATGATATAGAAGGTATGAGTTGTAGTGCGTGTAGTGCTCATATTGATAAAGCTGTTAGACAATTAGATAATGTTGAAGAAGTGAGTGTTAATCTATTAACGAATTCAATGGTTGTTGATTTTAAGGATAAGATTGATGATAATTTAATCTTAAAGACAGTTGAGGAAGCTGGATATGTAGCGATTGCTCCTCAAGGAGAAATGAAAAAAGATGTAAAAAGTCAAGATATGAATAAGAAAAAGAAATCTTTGATAATGTCATTTGTTTTCTTGATTCCACTGTTTTATATTTCTATGGGACATATGATGAATGCTCCTTTACCTAGTTTTTTATTAGGACATGAAAATATGATGGTGTTTTCGTTAACACAACTTGTGTTAACATTACCAATCATGTATATCAACAGAGGATACTTTCAAAGAGGTTTTAAGTCTTTATGGAATAAAACCCCTAATATGGATTCTCTTATTGCTTTAGGAGCATCTGCGGCAGCTATTTATAGTATTTATGCAATCTTTATGATGGGTTATGATTTAGGACATGGAAACATGAGTCAAGCCCATAGTTATATGATGCAGCTATATTTTGAATCTGCAGGAATGATATTAACATTGATATCACTAGGTAAATATTTAGAGTCTCGTTCTAAAAAGAAGACGTCTGAAGCTATTGAAAAATTAGTTAATCTTTTGCCTTCAACAGCAACTTTATTAAAAGATGGTGAAGAAGTCGTTGTGAGTATTGATGATGTTGAAATTGATGATATCGTTATTGTGAAACCAGGTCAAAGTATTCCTGTTGATGGAATCATTATCAATGGACAAACTTCAATTGATGAATCAATGATTACTGGTGAAAGTTTACCAGTTGATAAGAAAGTTAATCAACGAGTAATAGGAGCAACGATGAATCTAGAAGGATATGTTCAAATTAAAGTTACTCATACCAAAGGTGAAACGACACTTTCACAAATTATTAAACTCGTTGAAGATGCAAGTTCTTCAAAAGCACCAATTGCTAAACTTGCTGATAAGATTAGTGGTGTATTTGTACCAACAGTAATTGTTATTGCGATTGTAACATTTGTAGCATGGATGCTTTTAGGTCAAAGTTTTCATTTTGCATTAACGTGTGCTATTGCTGTGTTGGTTATTTCTTGTCCTTGTGCGCTTGGTTTGGCGACTCCTACAGCAATTATGGTAGGAACAGGAAAAGGTGCTCAGCTTGGAATTTTGATCAAATCTGCAGAGAATTTAGAGCTGTTATCAAAAGCCGATACTATTGTATTAGATAAAACAGGAACAATCACAAAAGGTAAACCACAAGTGACTGATATTTATCCTCTTGGTATAAGTGAAGAAGAGTTATTAAAGATTGCTGCATCAATTGAAAATGCATCGGCCCATCCACTCGCTAAGGCAATTATAGAATATGTTAAAAATAAGAATATTTCTTATAAGCCAATTGAATCATTTGAAATGATTCAAGGACAAGGATTAAAAGGAAAAGACAAAGATGGAGTTGTTTTATCTGGAAATAAAAAAATGATGGAAGATCATCAAGTTGATATTTCTAAAGTTATTGAATTATCTAAAGAACTTGCAAGTGTAGGGAAAACACCTTTATATTATGCAAGAGAGAATCAATTAATTGGAATGATTGTTGTAAGTGATGTTTTAAAGGAAACAAGTCAACAAGCAATTGATATGTTAAAACAAATGAATTTATCAATTTATATGTTAACTGGAGATAATGAATTAACAGCACAATCCATTGCTAATCAACTAGGAATAGATGTTATTGCTGAAGTTCTACCTCAAGATAAAGAAAAACATATCAGAGATATTCAATCAAGAAACCATAAAGTAATTATGGTTGGTGATGGGATTAATGATGCACCAGCATTAATGAGAGCTGATGTTGGTATAGCAATGACATCAGGTACTGATATTGCGATGGATTCAGCAGATATTGTTTTAATGAAAAATGATTTAATTGATGTTGTACATTCAATAGAACTAAGTCATGCAGTTATTAAAAACATTAAAGAAAATCTATTTTGGGCATTCTTCTATAATGTGATAGGAATTCCAATTGCTACAGGATTATTCTATCCAATGTTTGGAATCCTACTAGATCCAATGTTTGGAGCATTTGCGATGAGTTTAAGTTCTGTATTCGTTGTAAGTAATGCATTAAGATTAAGATTTTTTAAACCAAAACAAATTCAAATCATAAAGGAGAAAAAGAAAATGAAAGTTATGAATATTGAAGGAATGATGTGTAAGAATTGTCAATCACATGTTGAAAAAGCATTAAATGCGATTGAAGGAGTTAGTGCAACTGTAGATTTACAAAACAATTGTGCAAACATTGAATTATCTCGTGAAGTAGAAGAAGCAGTGTTAACGAAAGCAGTTGAAGAAGCTGGATATAAAGTACTAGGGTATAAATAATGAAGGCTGATAAATCACAAGTAACACGTTTATTAAAAACAGCGAGAGGACAAATTGATGGAATCTTAAAGATGATTGATGAAGATCGTTATTGTATAGATGTATCTAATCAGTTAATGGCAACTCAAGCTATTTTAAAGCGTGCTAATAAAGAAATTATAGGATCACATATGAAACATTGTGTTCATGATGCTATTGAAAATAATGATAGTGATAAAAAGATTGAAGAGATGATTAGTGTCATTGATCAATTAATGAAATAGATGCTATTTATTAAATGAAGATGATTATTTGTTAAAATGCAAAGTTATCTATTATTTATATGGTAAAAAATGGAAATTGATTGCCTTTTATGAATGCTAGAGTTATAATGTAAATAGGTAAAAAGTTCTTTTAAGCAAACTTTTACGAACTATACAAATATTCACCTATTATGGGAAATGTCTAAAAAATAGATATTTCTCTTTTTTGTATTCCTAAAAACAGACGAGTATTCTATTCTTTGCTTAAAAAGACATTAGATAGGAAGAAGGGGTATGAGGAAAATATCTGAGGGGATTCTTTAAATGTAAGAAAATTTTATAAAAGTACAAAAGCAAAACTATTGAAAGATAGAATACGCAAAACT
>CAZWXH010000127.1:0-4241 GCA_964637725.1 uncultured Coprobacillus sp.
TTTGTAATCTTTGAAGCTTGTGTTCCCACAAATATTAAACCATTATCAACATTTCCTGAAACACTTTGAATTAAGGCTTCACTAATACAATATGGTGTATTGCTTGGCGTACATGGAATCATACAATCCAAACAACTCTTCATACTGATATTTCCTGTCGTTCTTGTCTTTTCAACAAATTTATTCACAATTGCTCTTCCTGGAAAACCAGTTGGACTTGTTACGAGTTCAATATCTTTTTCATGACAATTGATAACCATATCTTTAAAAGCTTGGTGTGCATCACATTCATGAGTTGCTATAAAAGGCGTTGCAATTTGTACACCTGTTGCCCCTTTTTTAATAAAATCAGCAATCTTTTTACCACAATCAATACCACCTGCTACAAAGATAGGAACTACTTTTTTAAACTTTTCTTGAAAAGGAGCAAGTTCTTTTTTGACATCTGCTAAGATGTCTTCTAATGATTGACAAGCACCTGATAATAAATCTTCTTTTTTAAATCCTAAATGTCCCCCAGCTTCGCTACCTTCAACAACTACAAAATCTGGAATACATTGATATCTTTTTTCCCATACTTTAGAAATTAAACGAATTGCTTTTCCACTAGATACAATCGGTGCCAGTAATGTTTTTCCTTTGGCATACTTAGGTAAATCTAAAGGTAATCCTGCTCCAGAGATAATAGCATCACAGCCACCATCAACACATGCTTCGATATATTGATCATAACCATTACCTGCGACCATAACATTAACAGCAACCATTCCTTTACCTTTTGCAATAGCTTTAGCTTTTTGAATATGATCTTTTAAAGCAAGGCAATTCACTTGAATAGGGTTCTTTCTAAACCCTTCATAATTATAGCCTGGATGAGCAGCACTGATAACACCCATTCCTCCACATGCAGCAACATGTCCAGCTAATGATGACAATGAGACACCAACACCCATTCCTCCTTGAATTAAAGGAATATCTAAATATTGTTCTTGTATTTTTATCATATTAAATTTCCTCCATTTTTGAAGTAAGTGTTTCTAATGTAAGATGAGCAGATGTCATCATATGATCAAGTATTTCTTGCATTGGTTTCTTTTCTTTAATCATTCCACCAATTTGTCCCATCATGACAGATCCCATTTTCATATCACCATCTTGAACAGCTTTTCTTAATGCTCCAAGAGTTAATTTCTCTAATTCTTCACGATCATCTAAAGTTGTTTCTAAATTCAAATATTCTCTCGACATTTGATTCTTTAGAATTCTCACAGGAGAATTCATTGAACGACCAGTCACAACAGTATCTGTATCTTTCGCTTTAATAACAGCATCTTTATAATTTTCATGAACTGGACACTCATTTGCAACTAATAAACATGTTCCAACTTGAACACCGCTTGCACCAAGTGCGAAAGCAGCTACGAGACCACGTCCATCACCAATTCCACCAGCTCCAATGACAGGAATACTTACAGCATCAACAACTTGAGGAAGAAGTGCCATTGTTGTCATTTCACCAACATGACCTCCAGCTTCGCCACCTTCTACAACGATTGCGTCTGCTCCAGCACGCTCCATACGTCTTGCTAAGGCAACACTAGGAACGACTGGTAATACTTTTGCACCACTCGCCTTTAACTTTTCAATATAAGGTCCAGGATTTCCTGCTCCTGTTGTCACAACTGCTACTTTTTCTTCACAGATAACATCAATAATTTCTGATGCATAAGGATTCATAAGCATAACATTAACACCAAAAGGCTTATCTGTTAGTTCTTTACATTTTCTTATTTCTGCTCTTGATTGTTCAACAGTCATTGAACCAGTTGCAATAATACCAAGTCCTCCACATTGCGTGACACAAGCTGCAAACTCGGCCGTTGCAATGTTAGCCATTGCACCTTGTATAATTGGATATTTTATATTTAATAATTCATTTAATAACATCGTTATTTTCCTCCTACACCATCTATTAATGTTGCTCCATAAGCAAGTCCAGATCCAAAACCAACCATAATAACACGATCAGTTGATTTAACTTTTCCTTCTTCTTTAGCACATGCATAAGCTAAAGGAATACTTGCTGCTGATGTATTGCCATATTCTTGTAAATTCATATAGAATTTATTGATATCGATTTTCATCTTTTTGGCAACATGAGCAATAATACGATAATTTGCTTGATGAGGAATAATGACATCAATATCCTCAATTGTGAAATTTGATTGTTCTAAAACCTTTTCTATGGCTTCTTTCATAACTTTAACCGCAAAACGAAAAACATCATTTCCAGCCATTGTCATATAATGCGTTGATGCTTCATTATTTTGTAATGATTTCACTAAAGATAATCCTTCAGTACGTAGTGCTTGTGTTTGATCCCCAATACTATTTGAATAATGATATAAAGACATATTTCCTTTTTCGATAATCATTGCCCCTGCACCATCACCAAATAATACACATGTTGAACGATCATTCCAATCAACAACTTTACTTAATGTTTCACTTCCAATAATTAAAATACGTTGATAACGATTTAACATATCACTTGCTAATTGAAAAGCATATAAGAAACCACTACAAGCAGCATTGATATCAATCGCAAAGAAAGAAGGTTTATTTATTAATCCTAATTTCTCTTGAATAATACAAGCTGTTGAAGGTGTAAAACAATCGGGAGTCATTGTTGCTACCAAAATAGCATCAATACTTTCTTTTTCAATAGATGCATTCTCAATAGCATTTAATGCTGCTCTATATCCTAATTCACTTGTGTTTTCTTCTTCACTTATATAACGAGATGAAATTCCGGTTCTTTGAACAATCCATTCATCATTTGTATCCACTCTTTTTTCTAAATCAGAATTTGTTACTTTAAGTTGTGGTTTTGCATAACCGCAACTTAAAATATTCACTTTATTTATCATGATATTTTCCCTAACTTACGAAACTTCTCATATCTTTTATCTAGTAAGTCCCTTTCTTTCATTTGTGAAAGAACAGTAAGCTCTTCGCTTATATATCTATCTAAATCATGTAAGACCAAGGTAATATCATTTTGAACACCACCCAAAGGTTCTTTTACTTGATAATCAATAATTCCTTTTTCTAATAAATCATATGAAGTTAATTTCATAACTTCAGCAGCTTCTTGAGTACGGGTATCATCTTTCCATAAAATAGAGGCAAAGCCTTCAGGAGATAAAACTGAATACACAGCATTTTCTAGCATACAGATTCTATCTGCTACACTTAGTGCCAAAGCACCACCACTTCCCCCTTCAGATAAGACAATACAAATAACGGGTGTCTTTATATCAGAGAAAGTATATAAACACTCAGCAATCGCTTGAGCTTGTCCTCTTTCTTCTGCTTCTAATCCTGGATATGCCCCAGCCGTATCTACAAAAGTAATAATAGGACGTTTAAATTTCTCAGCTTGTTTTGCTAATCTTAAAGCTTTACGATATCCTTCTGGATTACACATACCAAAACGACGATCTAAGTTTTCTTGTAAACTCTTTCCTTTCGCTTGGGCAATAATTGTAACAGGTGTTTCATGGAAATACGCTACACCACCGATAATTGCCTTATCATCACCGTAAAAACGATCTCCATGCATTTCATAGAAACTATGAAATAAGCCTTGGATATAGTCTTGTGCTTTACAACGATCAGGATGTCTTGCAATACAAACACGATCCCAAGCAGTTAAATCACTATATGTTTCTTTTCTTAACTTTTCTAATTCTAAAGATACTCTATCATATTCATCATCATGAACTTCCATAGATAGTCTTTGCGCTTCTAATTCTTTGATTTTAATTTCATTTTCTTTTAAAAACATAGTCTATCCTCCATGCATCTTCAAAAGATCAGATAAAGTATTTTTCATATTTGATCTCTCAACAATCATATCAACAAAACCTTTTTCTAATAAGAATTCAGCTGTTTGAAAACCTTCTGGTAATTCTTGTTTGATTGTATCTTGAATAACTCTTTTACCAGCAAAACCAATTAAAGCATTTGGTTCAGAAATAATAATATCTCCTAACATCGCAAAACTAGCACTTACACCACCAGTTGTTGGATGCGTTAATAATGTAATATTAAGTTTTAACATACATATCCTTTCGAGTATTATCCCTTTTCTAAATTATAACAAATCTAGCAAGTCCTTACTATTTCATTAAGCTTCTCCTCTCTGAATTGTATGTGAACATATGCATTACGCAGTT
>CAZWXH010000128.1:0-4176 GCA_964637725.1 uncultured Coprobacillus sp.
CCCCGTCGCAAATGTCCGGTGGACATTTGTGGGCTCTGCCCCGGGGTAGTTTATTGGATTTAACTCTAAATTAAAATAATTATAATGGAAGTAGGTGGAAGTCATGTTGAAAGTTCTATTATGTTGTAGTGCAGGTATGTCATCAAGCATTCTTGTAAAAAGAATGAGAGAAGCTGCCGAAGAAAATGGAGTGGAATGTACAATTGGTGCAACAAGTTCTTACTTAGTGGATAATTATATTCAAAAAGTAGATGTTGTACTAGTTGCTCCTCAACTTATTCATGAATTTGATAGAATTAAAAGATTGGCTTTGCCTTGTAAAGTTAGGGTTTTTCTTATCGGCCGAGAAGACTATGGAAATATGGATGGAACAGCCGTCCTATTCCAAACACTTAACAAAATCGAATTATTAAACTTGGAGGATAAAAAGATGGGTAAACTATCGGGATTTATGGAATCAAAATTAATGCCTATAGCATTAAAGTTTGGAAGTAATCGTATTTTAACAATTATTCGTAATGCAATGACAGCGTCTATGGCATTACTTATTATTGGAAGTATTTCGACATTATTAGGGAATATTCCTTATGAACCAGTTGCTAAGTTCCTAGAACCAGCAAGTCCGTTCTTTAGTACAATTTCAAATTGTACAACAGGGGTCATGGCTTTATTTATTTCAGCATCAATGGGATTTTATTCATCACAAGAGTTTGGAACAAAGCCATTTCCAACAATTGTAACATCTGTGGCAGCATTTCTGATTACACAATATGATGTAAAGGATGGAATTAATGCTGCTGGTTTTGGATCATCAGGATTATTAACTGCCATAGCAGTTGGTTTTGTTACAGTGTATGTATTACATATATTTGAAAAGTATAATATTGTTTTAAAGATGCCTGCCGGTGTTCCGCCAGCAGTCAGTGATTCATTTTCATCGCTTGTACCAGCAATTGTTGTTTTATCAATTTGGACAATTATTTCAGTTGTATTAGGGTTTGATGTTAATGCTTCTATTCAGACACTAATGTCTCCAATTTCTTCAATGTTAAATACACCTTGGGGATATGCGATTTATCATATGTTATGTGGATTTGTATTCTTCTGTGGAATCAATTCAGCTGTTGTATGTAATGTAGCTTTACCATTTATTGTTGCAAATGGTGCTGCAAACGAAGCAGCAATCGCTGCAGGAAATGTAGCATTACTTCCGGCAACATATGGTACAGATACAATGATTTGGGCTGGGGGTACTGGAGCGACAATTGGTCTCGTTATCTTAATGTCATTCTTAGCTAAGAGTAAGTATTTCAAAACTTTAGGAAGAATGTCAATTGGTCCTGGAATCTTTAACATTAATGAACCAGTTATCTTTGGAACACCAATTTGTTTTAATCCTGTATTATTAATTCCGTTTGTATTTTTACCAGGATTACTAGCATTCTCTACATACGTCTTAATGACATCTGGAATTATAGCAACACCGACAGTAGCGATGGTCCCATGGACATTACCACCAGTTCTTATTGGTTTTGTAATGACGAGTGGAGCTTGGTCAACCACAATTTGGGCTTTCCTTGTAGTAGTTATATCGATACTTGTTTATTATCCTTTCTTTAGAATGGCAGATAGACAACAATATAAAAAAGAGATTGAAGAAAGTGTTGGTAGTGAAGAAACTTTATTAGGAGAACAGTAATATGGATAGAAGACAATTTCCAAAAGAGTTTTTCTGGGGAGGGAGCATTGCAGCTCATCAATGTGAAGGGGCATGGCAAGAAGGTGGAAAAGGACCTGCAATTATGGATTATGCGACATCAGGCTCTTATGAAATTCCTCGTGAATTCACTTATGATATAGAGAAGGATAAAAAGTATCCTTCTCATGAGGGCATAGATTTTTATCATAAATATAAAGAAGATATTGCCTTATTTAAAGAAATGGGCTTCACTGCTCTTCGTATTTCTATTGATTGGTCAAGAATTTATCCATTAGGGGATGAAAATCAACCTAATCAAGAAGGGATTGATTTCTATAAAAATCTTGTACAAACATTAATAGATAATGGTATTGAACCAATAGTTACATTATTCCATTTTGAAATGCCTATTCACTTAGTGAGAAAATATAATTCCTGGTTAAACAGAGAGGTCGTTTCATTTTATCTAAAATATTGTGAAACAATGGTTAAAGCACTAAAAGGAAAAGTAAAATATTGGGTTACTTTTAATGAAATGAATCATATAGATCCGCAAACAGAAGCCTCAGATATATTCACGTATATCCTAGCGGGTATGAAGTATAGTGAATTAGAAGGAAATAAAAAAGAGACACTTGCGATTATTGGGTATAATATGACTTTGGCAGGAGTTAAGGCAGCAAAGTTAATTCGTGAAATAGACCCATCAAATCAGGTGGGGTGTGTCTTTGGGATTCATCCAATATATCCTAGAGATTGCCATCCAGACAATATCATGAAAGCCTTTAAAGAAATGGATAGAGATTTTTATCAAATAGATGCTATGTCTAATGGACACTTTCCACGTTATAAATTAAAAGAATATGAAGAACTTGGCATCAATATTGGAATGACAAAAGAAGACGAGGTCTCTTTTAAAGAAGGTGTCTTAGATTTTATTGGTATGAATTATTACCAAACGGGTGTTGCTAAAGGTCAACATGGTAATGAGGAAGATCAAAAATTATTTGGTGGTGTACAAAACCCATATTTAAAACAAAGTAAATGGGGATGGGCAATTGATCCTGTAGGATTAAGATATCTATTAAATTATACATATAGAAAATATGGTTTACCTATTATGATAACTGAAAATGGTATTGGTGCTGTTGATGAAATGATTAATGAAGAAATTCATGATGATTATCGTATAGAATATCTACAACAACATTTAAGTGAAATAAAAAAGGCTATTCATGAAGATCATGTGGAATGTTTTGGTTATCTGATGTGGGGACCTATAGATCTCATCAGCGCAACGACTGGAGAGATGAAAAAAAGATATGGATTCATATATGTTGATAAACATGACGATGGAACAGGAGATCTTCAAAGATATAAAAAAGATTCATTCTATTGGTATAAAAAAATGATAACTAATAATGGCGAGGAGTTATAAGATGAAAAAATTAATGTTAGGGCTTGTTTTATCAACCCTTATTTTAACAGGGTGTACAAGTCAAAAACAAAAGGAAACAAAAACAGAAAAGATTACTTTTAAATCAGATAGAGATACTAATATTTATGCAACAATATCAATTCCTACAAATGAGGAAATGTCGTTAGTTGTTATGGCACACGGATTTATAGGTGATCGTGAAGGTTGTGCTAATTTCGAACCTCTCGCAAAGAACTTAAGTGAAAACGGTATTGCAAGTATTCGTATTGATTTTCCTGGAAATGGTGAAAGTAAAGAAGATTACACAGCTTATGATATTACAAATATGAAATCTGACTTAGATAGTGCAATAGCACATATGAAAGAAAATTATAAGATTAAAGATGTTGGTGTTGTTGGACATAGTATGGGTGGTAGAATGGCAGCATTATACGCTAATGAAAATATTAAAGCAACAGCATTATGGGCACCAGCAGCGAATAATGGATTAAAAGGGTTATACGACTTCATGGGCGGTGAAAAGATCACTATGGATATGTACAATGAAGCTAAAACTAATGGAAAAGTTCCTTTTAAAGAATGGGGAGAGCCATTTGTAAATTGTTCCTTAAAATTCTTTGAAGAAAATGAACTAGCAAAACCAATTGATAATCTAAGTCAATATGATGGTGCTTTATTAATTGCAATAGATGAATTTGATGATTATATTAGTGATGAAACAATGAATGCAGTTATTCATTCTCCCTCTAAAATACAAGTCTTAAATGTAAAAAACGCTGATCATATATTTGATGCAGCAGACCAAAGTGGCTCTTTAAAACCAAGAGAGTTCTTAGTTAAAGAAACTGCTCAGTTTTTCACTAATAATTTATCAAAATAATATAAAAGTCTTTGAAACCATGCTTAGAGAAGTTCAAGCATGGTTTTAAAGTACTAGTTTATACATGGGAGAATCCTAATTTCACTACCAAGCTTTATAATATGTGAGGAAGAGAAGTATATGGACATTTTGCAAGATTAAATAAACAATATAAAGTTG
>CAZWXH010000129.1:0-2452 GCA_964637725.1 uncultured Coprobacillus sp.
ATTTATATTTTAAAAACTTTAAAAAAATATTTAAATTTAATATTCATTTCTATTCATGTACTTTTATTTGTTTTTATATATTTTAATGTATAATTCTATGTGCTTCGCACATGAAGCGTAGCTTCATATAATTTTCTTTCTTTTTCTAATTTTTTACAATTACATCTTTTTATATTTTTTATTAAATATTGTTATGTATAATTTGATATAGATATTCATTCATTGTATAATAGTAAATGTAATATCGTATCAGTTGAAAAAGAAGATACACTCAAGGAGATTTTAAAGATGTTAAACTTCAAAGATTTTGTGACTGAAGAATATGCACCTGATACTAGAACAGAAAGCATGATTAACGAGGCACAAGAAAATATTCGCTCAATTATTGATAAGCATTTCATTTCAGCTACTAAGGTAACTAAAAAGGAACTTGGAAAGCTTATCAATAGAACAGATAAAAGCTTAGTTACTACTGATGGTAAGTGGAACGTTTCATATCGCCGAAGTGATTCAGAAGTTTTCGTTTTCTCAGATTCAAGTATGTTTATGAAAAACGGAAAAACTGTTCAATATGTTATTGGAAGTAGAGCTAGAAGTGATAATCTAATTGTATTCAACACTGTTGCTAGATTGATAGATGAAGCTAAAGGTGATATTCATAAAATGGTCACTTTACTTAAAAATGAACTTAAAGATTCAAAAGAACCAGAAGTATATGAAAAAATTTATATCTCAGTTTACGAAGAAAATAATAAAGATGGTGCTAAGATGAATCCTTATAACATGATTAATAATGTTAAGGCTTACACTAAAGAAATCACAATGGATAGTAAATTGCGCCGTGATGATATTGTTAAAATGGTTGTCAATGGTCAAATTGATAAAATTGTTGTTGATCATCATTTATCAGATGATTATGCATTTGATGGTGCAGGTCGTACAATGGACCCTATTGAATTTTTGAAAGATGACGTTTTAAATTTTAACAAACCTTACATTGCTGTTAGAAAGGATAAAGAAGGTAAAATCTATATTGGATACTCAATTCATTCTAACTACTCGGTTGCTTTATCACTCAATAAGTCTAAAGTTAAAGTTGCTAGTTAATTTTTTATATATGGACGCACAATATTTTCAAAGTGTTGTGCCTTCCTAAAAATCGAAAGGATTCAAAAATAATGATAACAATGTATGCAATTTATGATGATAAGATTGTAAATAAGAAATTTTATAAAAATAACACTCAGCAGACTAGAGATCACTATATTTCAACATTGCGAAGATTTTATCAAGGTAAATATGATATACTCGATACAATTACTTTTTATAGAAATGATTTTGTATTCAAAAATAAGATGCCTTATGATGATTTTTTCACAATTGTTATAGATGAGCAGTTCCTAGACGGACACCTATACAATGATACGTTTTTTTCTTATAATTTTGATGTAAATTCGGGTGTGAATTTAACGATTCTCTTTACAGATGATAGTTACACTAACCGAAAGATTTTCGTTGAAGAAATCATGTTCTATCTTAGGAATTTTCAATATTATGATATAATGCAAAAGTATCAGAAGATGATAAATGACTTTCTTTATTCAGATAACGAAATTGTATTTGTTGAAGAACATAAATTAGCAATGCGTAAAGAAGATGATTAAACTTGACAAAGATTTAAAATCATAATATAATAGCTGCATTGTTTAGTTGATAAGACTAAAAAATAAAATTTGACAAACTAATAAATATGTTATATAATCGCTTTAGTTTGTTAATAATATATAGAGTTGTTTCTACGTGAGTCTTTCTTTTATTGGTTTTAGATTGACTATTTCCTGAAAATGTAGATGAGATAATACTAAACTTAAGTGAACAATATGCGGTTTAGTGTGGAATGACTTTTTGCTAGTTTCAAAGAAAACTAGCCTCAGATTATGAATAACTGTAATTTAATGGAAATAATTATGAATGAGTTTATATTTTATGTTGCTGATAATGATTCAAAGAAAGATCAACCAACCGGATGCGGTACAATCTTTGAAGCAAAGGTGACAATTAAAGGTATTGTTGAATATATCAAATGGTCTATAATGGATGAGATCAATAAAGCAGAATCATATAAACGTATGCTAGAGTTAAAAACTTTGTGTAATAAAGCAAAGGAAGATTCTTACAATGAACGTGAATCTTCTGCAAAGAAAGCTAAAGAGGAATCATTAAAAAATGAAGTCAACTCATATAAGTTTTCAGATAATGAATTAAATATTATCAAAAATGTGTTGACAGATCATAAAAATGATATACAATCTTACTTAAACAAAGGTAATGAAAAAGCTATCAATCCTATTATGGGTAAACTATTAAAACAGTTAAGTATTAAGCCTTATGTTCTTAAATGTAAGATTTTGGAACTAATCAATAATGGCTTTGATAGTTAAAATTAAAACAA
>CAZWXH010000129.1:2552-4153 GCA_964637725.1 uncultured Coprobacillus sp.
CAAGTCTTGTCCTTAAATTAAAAAAATGTTTGAAAATTTCTTTGATGTACTTTTATTGATTTCTGAGTAATCAGCCAAATAAAAGTTACTGCATCAAAGAAATTTAAATTAAACAATAAAGCTAGATTAATGTTACTTCTAACATACATTAAAAAGGTTTAGCCCGATTGTCGGTAAAATGTCAATCAGGCTAATAAAATACATTAATCACTTTCTTTATTGTTTAATTTAATACACCATTTATTATTGATTATGCTATCAAAAAAGATTTACTGTGATAGCATAATCAATAATATATGTGAACCACACTTAATAGGAAGTGATTATTATGAAAAAGTTAAATTTGAAAAAATCTTTATATTTTAATGTGTTTGGGACTATTATTAAAATTCCGCTTCCATTAGCAGCAGGTAATCCTTTTAATAATAGTGTATTATCAAATACATTCCAATATTCTGATTGGGTTGCTGATTCTGATGGTGTAATTTATAAAAATCGTGATTTAATCACAACTCATATTCAAAATTTTTTAGAATCTGATAAGAAGGAAGTTCTTGAACTAACGAAATTAGTTGAAGCTGAAAAATATACTGAACATATTATTAACGTAATAACAAGTTATAATAAGTATATCGAATACAAAAATAAAAGTTGACAACGTGATCTAAATCCCTTATTATCTTTATATAAAGAGTGATAACGCAAAAGGAAAACTGTTATGTCAAACAAGAAATTATACACTGTAGAGCTTCATAGACGTGGTCGTGTTACTGAGTATAAAGGAACTATTGATGAACTAATCAAAGATTTTTCTTATACTTTAGAATGTGGCAAATGCTATGAGCATGAGCGTGGTAATAAAAAGATTAACATGAACCCTAAAGGTATTAAATCTTTAGTCACTAATTTAAACAATGCTGCAAATAACTCAGCACGAAATGGTTATTCTGAAAATTATTATGCTGTTGGAGAATAATATATATTATGAAATTTAAAGACTTACTTTCTAAGCTTAATAAAGAGCTTGAAGATAATCCAGAAATTGGTGATAATGAAGTTTTTTTATGGGATGAACATAACGAAACTTATGTTGGTTTCGATGATGTATTAAAATATCCAAAAGTTGGTTTCGTTGAGAAGTGTGATGAAAAAGCATCACGTTTTGATGACTACGAAGTATTCCTTTCAGTTAAAGATTATAATGATACTTTCAATACAAAATGTAAGAAAGAAGATTTATCTCAAATTGTATTACTTTAAAGTTTTAAATTATGATGAAATCAATACGTTCACAATATGAAGAAAATGATATTTCAACTTTTTATAAAAGCGGTGAATATATAAATCCTCATTTAGAACGTGTTGAATATCTACTCAATATTTTTAAGCTGAAAAATCAGATAATTAATAAACGTGTTCTTGATCTTTCTTGTGGTAACGGTGAAGTTTCTAAAATCTTTATGAAAGATAATATCGTAGAAGGAAATGATCCTTACACATATAAATTTTATAAAGAACAATTGAATCTTGATTGTACAAACTATACGTTTAATGATATAGCATTTAATAACATAAGTTTTAATAAATACGATTATATCATT
>CAZWXH010000130.1:0-4105 GCA_964637725.1 uncultured Coprobacillus sp.
CAACAAAACGCACATATTTAATAAAATTTGAGACATTTTCAAAATTGCTTGACATCAATTACCACTGTTTTTTACATTATGTGATAGTTTGTGGAAATAAAAAAGGAAATATAGAATATATATTTCCAATTACTTCCTTTTATCTAATTCCTCAAGATTGTATGGTGTTTCTTGATAGACATAATAGTTAAGCCAATTTGAGAATAGTAAATAAGCATGTGAACGCCATTTAACTTGAATTTCTTGATTGACATCATCATTCAAGTAATAGTTCTTAGGCATCTCACTATGAATATCCGGATTAGATAAATCCCTTCTATACTCTTTATCTAATGTATCAGGATCATATTCTGGGTGTCCTGTAACAAAGAACTGTGTTCCTTCTTTATTAGCAACCAAATATACCCCTGCATCCTCTGATTGTGCTAATATATCTAAATCATCTATCTTTAATATATCTGCTTTAGATACTGTTGTATATCTTGAATGCGGCGCAAAGAATTGATAGTCAAATCCTCTCAGTATTTTTCTTTTCATTTTACTTACATTTGTATGATGAAGATAAACACCCGTGAGTTTATGATCTAACAAGTATTTAGAAACTCCATAGAAATAATGAAGTGTCGCCTGCGCGGCCCAACAGATAAAGAAACTACTAAATACATGTGTTTTAGACCATTCTAAGAGTTCTGTGAGTTCTTCCCAATAGTCAACGTCCTCAAACTCTAATTTCTCTACAGGAGCCCCTGTGATGATTAATCCATCATATCTATTATCTTTAATATCATTAAAAGTTTTATAGAATGCAAGCAAATGTTCTTTAGAAACATTTTTTGATTCATGAGTTGCCATATGGATCCAATCAACCTCTGTTTGTAGAGGAGTATTAGATAACATCCTTAACAATTGTGTTTCCGTAACAATCTTCGTAGGCATTATATTTAATATCAAAAGTTTTAATGGTCGTATACGTTGAGTCGTCGCCCTTGTTTCATCCATAATAAATATATTTTCATCTTTCAAGACTTTAGCAGCAGGAAAGTGATCAGGTATCTTTATTGGCATATATTACACCTCATTTCATTATTTTTATTTTATCATAGATTAATCTAGACTTGAACTATTATTTCATTTAAAATTAATACATAGGAGAATCAAAATGAAAAACACACTATTTAAGAAATATAAGGATACAGTATTGAATATTTATTCAAAAGATCAATTAAATCATTGTCAATATGATTATGTTCTTGTCTTTAAAGAGCAAGAAGAAATGATAAAAGATAATATATTATTTATTGCCTATAAGGATTTTCATGAAAGAGAATATCTAAAATTAAATATCCCTGCCATTAGAAAACCTAATAAGTTATTACCATATCAAGAAGGTATGAACATTCTTAGTAGAGTGAAGTATGGAACTCTTGCGATCAGTAACGATGTTCCTTATTGTGTTGGACTTACCCATTTTGTGGTAGATGGCCGATTATATTTTCATACTAGCTATAATGGTTTTAAATTAAAAGGTATGAATAAACTGGCTTGTTATCATGTAATAGAAGATTTAGGTATTAATGGAACTTTAGCTACTCAAAACTATCAAAGTGTTAATATTTATGGTCAAATTAAAGAAATCAAAGAAAATAAGAGAGCCCTTATCGATGCCCTCTTACAAGATTTAACCCCTCTTCATACCAAGAAGATAACACAACAATCGGTAGATCATACTTTGATCTTAGAATTAGTTATTGATCATATGGATGTGAAAAGACATTTTCATTAAAATGATATTAATTCATTAAAAGCTTGAATGATAAATACATCGCTCATTCCTGCTAAGTAATCTAATATACTTTTTTCAAAAGCAAAAGAATCTTGAGTAAAGTCATATACGACTTTGTTTTTGTATTCTTTTTTTCTATCATGATTTTTAATATATGCATATTTATCTAACCATTTAAGATAATGTGTTATTAATTTAGGATATTGATTTTTATCTTTTTCTAAAGCTAAAATCATATCTTCCATTTGAGAGTAATCATATAAGAAATCAAATATTGATTTTAAAATAAGTGAAACATAATTATTATGAACTTGTACTCTTTTTATAATATATATGTTTTGATAATTAAATTCCATAATTTCTTTCATAATAGCTAAAGCACTGTCCGATAAACCTATCCCATTTTCTACACTTGAGTTATTGATAACATCAGATATAAAATAATTAACAATAGATCCATTATTAATAGCATGGAATTGATATTCACTCATTGTATTGAGTTTGTTTTTTAATTCTTCTACTTGTTCATCTTCTAAGATATGAAGTCTTAATGCATCTTCTATATCTCTAGCAAGATATGCTATTTTATCTGACATCTTGACAACACATCCTTCATATGTAAAAGGATTGTATTGTCCTGGTCTTTGATAATTATCTAAATCAATATATTTCTCTCTTCTTTGAATATATTTTTGATTGACTTCTCCACAATGTGAAATAATACCATCTCTTATAGCATAAGTGAGATTTAAATTATGATAGTGATGCTCATTATCTTCTAATATTTCTATATTATCAACAAAATGTAGACTGTTTTTTTCATGCCAAAAGTTCTCTAGTCCATGTTCCTTAGCAATTTGAGTTAAAATCGTTTCTCCGCCATGTCCAAAAGGTGCATGACCTAAATCATGTCCTACCGCAATAGCCTTCGTTAATTCAGTATTTAGGCCTAATTCGCTTGCGATAGTATGTGAAACAGACTCAACCAAATTCACATGTTCACTTCTGGTACATACATGATCATCTTCTACCGCAAAGAACACTTGAGTCTTATGTTTTAAACGACGATAAGCTTGTGAAAAGATAATTCGTGTATAGTCCCTTCCAAATTCACTTCTTAAATCTTGTCTTCTTTGATAGATATTATCTTCTCTTTGGATTGCTATATGATATTGATAATGATTTTCATTCATGGCATATTTTTCAAATTTTTTGTTTTCCATTTATAACACCTCGCTAATTTATGTTATACTAAAAAAGAGGTGAAATCAATGAATAAACAATTATTTTATGATCAAATGTATTCACTGGTATCAGATGAACCAGATATCATTGCAAACTTAGCTAACATAAGTGCTTTTATATATGATACTTTTGAAGATATTAACTGGGCAGGATTTTATTTCCTCAAAGATAAAGAACTTGTCCTTGGTCCTTTTCAAGGAAAGGTCGCATGTACAAGAATCCCTTTAGGGAAAGGTGTTGTTGGGACTTCAGCATATCGTAGAGAAATTATCCGAGTTGCTGATGTATTTCAATTTGTAGGTCATATTGCTTGTGATTCAAAAAGTCGTAGTGAAATTGTACTTCCTCTTATCATTGATAACGAAGTCATTGGTGTATTAGATATTGATTCTCCTTCTTTTAATCGTTTTACTTTAAAAGATGAAGAAATATTAAAAGGTGTTATGACAATAATTAAAGAAGCCGTGTATGAAAAAGATGATGAGTAATAACTCATCACCTTTTTTTATTTAGTTGCTTTTTCAACCATTTCAACAACTTCTTCCATTGTTGAACAATTCAATGCTTTGTTTGCAAGTTCTTCCATTTCTTTTTTAGAAAGACTTCTAATAAGTTTTCTTTGTGATAATACTGAAGTTGCAGACATTGAGAATTCATCTAATCCTAAACCTAACAACAATGGAGCAGCTAAAGGTTCTCCAGCCATTTCTCCACACATTCCAGTCCATTTTCCTTCTTTATGAGCAGCATCGATAACATTCTTTACTAATCTTAAGATAGATGGATTGAATGGTTGATATAAGTAATTGATAGTACTAGACATTCTATCAGCAGCAAATGTATATTGAATTAAATCATTTGTTCCAATTGAGAAGAAATCAACTTCTTTAGCAAATTGATCAGCCAAAACAGCAGCAGCTGGAATTTCAATCATGATTCCTACTTGAATAGTATCAGATACTTTAATTCCTTCATTTACTAATTTTTCTTTTTCTTCTAATAAGATTCCTTTTGCTTTTCTAAATTCTTCTAAAACAGCAATCATTGGGAACATAATTCTTAAATCACCATAAACTG
>CAZWXH010000131.1:0-4068 GCA_964637725.1 uncultured Coprobacillus sp.
TTAAATAAAGCGAATTGCTCAAAAGTAGTTCGCTTTTTTTGATAGTCTATTTTTTGAGAATTGATTTTATTAACTATGATGCAATGTGCTTGTTTAGAAAGTTGGACAATTCGATGAAATATATCTTAGTTCATGTAGGTTCAGTGATACAATTTCCGCCGGTGATGGGAGTATTAAATTATCTAGTTGATTTAAATAAAGAAGTGCTATTAACCTCAACTGATATTGATGAGAGTGTTCAAGAGGTATGTTATCAAAGAGGGGTAAAGACATTTAATTTAAATATTGGCTATGATAAAAAAATAAGTCTAAAACAAAAATTAAACAGAACTAAAGAAATTAAGCAGAAGCTTTGGGACTTTATAGAAAATAATACTGATGAAGACACTGTATTATGGGTCTTTTCGGATTTAACATTAAAGCACTTAGGTAAGAAATTATTGGATAAAAAGTATATTCTTCATATGTTTGAGCTCTCGGATTCTACGCATTATTATGGAAGTATTCCTTTTATTAAATTTCATACGAAAGCATATGCTCAAAATGCATTAGCGGTTATTCAAACTGAGTATAATAGGGCGCATATATCAAAATTATGGTGGGATTTAAAGGAACTTCCTTTTG
This sequence comes from uncultured Coprobacillus sp., assembly GCA_964637725.1. Taxonomy (GTDB): domain Bacteria; phylum Bacillota_I; class Bacilli_A; order Erysipelotrichales; family Coprobacillaceae; genus CAZWXH01. Next base: position 625 of record CAZWXH010000131.1, read on the forward strand.
TTTTACCTAATAAACCATATTCGAATATAGAAATTAAACAAAATAATGAAATATCTGATGACAAAGCGGGAGATGTTATAGAGAAGTTAAAAGATAAAAAGATTATTTTATACCAAGGTATTATTACTCCTGAAAGACCATTAGAACCATTTATTCATGCGGTAAACCAATTGAGTGAAGACTATGTGTTAGTCGTCATGAGTGGATGGAAAAACGTCTACGAACAATATTTGTCAGACAAGTTTTTTTATCGACTTTGTTAAACCTCCATATCATTTAGAGGTGACGAGTCATGCACATATTGGTATTTTGACATATACACCGGTTAAAAATCAGTATTCACCTTTAAATGCTTTATATTGTGCTCCAAATAAAATCTATGAATACGCCATGCTTGGGGTTCCTATGATTGGTAATAATATTCCAGGTTTAAAGATTCCATTTGATACATATCAGATGGGTGAAATTATTAAAGAATTTAGTTCTGATGATGTAGTGTCCGCGATTAAAAATATCGAAGAAAATTATGAACAATATTCAGATAATGCACTAAAATTTTATGCAGATACGGATATGCATCAGCTGATACAAGAAATAGATCAACATGTAGAAAAGAAGGGTAGATCATGAAAAAAGTTATGGTTGTTTTTGGGACAAGACCTGAGGCAATAAAAATGTGTCCCCTTGTTTTAGAACTAAATAAACATTCCGATCAAATAGATACGATTGTCGTGGTAAGCGGACAGCATCGAGAGATGTTAGATCAAGTCTTACAGGAGTTTGAAATTGTTGCCGATGTTGATTTAAATATCATGAAACCAAAACAAACACTTTTTGACATTACGACTAATATTCTTGAACACTTTGGACAAATATTAGATAAATATCAACCTGATATTGTCTTAGTCCATGGAGATACTTCGACTAGTTTTGTGTCTGCTCTAGCTGCTTTTTATACACAAATTCCAGTAGGGCATGTTGAAGCCGGGTTAAGAACTTATAATACTTATTCGCCTTATCCTGAAGAGTTTAACAGACAGGCGGTTGGTTCAATAGCGACTTATCATTTTTCACCAACTCAAAAAGCGGCGCAAAATTTACTTGATGAACATAAAAATCCTGAGAATATATTTATAACTGGAAATACAGTTATTGATGCTCTTCAATATACGGTTAAAGAAGATTATAGACATGATGTTTTAGATTGGGTGAAAGATAGTCGATTTATTCTATTAACTGCCCACCGACGTGAAAGTATTGGGGAACCAATGCGTCATATGTTTAGAGCATTAAAACAGTTAGTTGAGGAATTTCAAGATGTTAAAGTTATCTTTCCAATACATTTTAATCCTACTGTCAGAGAACTTGCCGATGAAGTATTAGGGGAATGTGAACACGTTAAAATTATTGAACCATTAGAAGTGGTTGATTTCCATAACTTTATGAATCAAAGTCATTTCATTTTAACAGATAGTGGCGGCATACAGGAAGAATCACCAAGTTTAGGGAAATCGGTACTTGTTATGAGAGATACGACTGAAAGACCTGAAGGGGTTGAAGCGGGAACGCTTAAACTTGTTGGAACAAATAAAGAAGATATTTACTTGATGTCAAAACGACTATTAACAGACAATGACTTTTATGAATCGATGTCAAAAGCAAATAATCCATACGGAGATGGTACAGCATCAAAACAAATTGTTGAAATTTTATTGGAAAAACTTTAAAAAGTCTTGTTTTGAAGTAAGGGCAAAAGATAGTATAATAGTTCTCAGGGAGAGTGGGTAAAAATGATACTTGAATTCTTTAAACAAATAAGTCAGATACCAAGAGCTTCTTATCAAGAAGAAAAAATAGCCGATTATTTAGTGGAATTTGCTAATGAGAGAAATCTTGAGGTATATCGCGACGAGTTACATAATGTAATTATTAAAAAACCAGGATCTAAAGGTCGTGAACATCTTGATCCTGTTATTCTGCAGGGACATACTGATATGGTGGCTGAAAAGAATAAGGATAGTCAACATAACTTTGATTCAGATCCATTAACACTGATTGAAGAGAATGGCTGGTTAAAAGCGGATGGGACTACTTTAGGAGCTGATGATGGGGTAGCGGTTGCGTATATGTTAGCAATCCTTGATGATAACACGCTAGAACATCCACCATTAGAATGTGTCTTTACTACACAAGAAGAAGTGGGTTTAACTGGTGCAGTTGTTTTAGATACAAATCAACTTAAAGGAAGAAGATTAATTGGTCTTGATAGTTCTGGAGAACATCAAACGACTATTTCAAGCTCTGGAGGAACAAGAGCTGTTCTAACTTACCCAATTAAATATGAAAAAACCTATAAATCTAGAATGTCTATAAAAATCAAAGGGTTAAAAGGTGGTCATTCTGGACAAGATATTGATAAAGAAAGAGGGAGTGCTAATAAAATAGCGGGACAAATTTTCTTTATTTTAAGAGAAAAACATGAAATAGGTTTTCACTCGATGGAAGGTGGTTTAAAAGAAAATGCTATTCCTCGTGAATCCGAGTTAGTTATTGGGTTAAAAACAGAACATTTTGACGATGTTAAAAATAGTTTAAGTGAATTAGAAGCTCAGATTAAGAATATGTTACTTCTTTCTGATCCAGATTTTTATTTAGACGTGAGTGTGGAACAAAAAGATACATATACAATGAACCACAACCACAATAAAGAGTTTGCTTATTTATGGCAATTACTTCCTTATGGTTATTTCCATAAATCACTTGTTATTGAAGGTTTAACACTGTCGAGTATGAATATTGGTACAATCCGTACAGATGAGAATCAAATTGTTATGGGTCTTTCGATTCGCTCACCTCAACCTTTTATGATGAACAATACCATTAATACTGTTAAAGTTGCTGCAGAGTTATGTAATGCTGAAGTAGAGTTTAATGAAGGGTATCCTGGTTGGGACTATGACCCAAATTCAGAACTTAGAGAAACGCTATTAAAGACTTATAAATCACTCTACGACAAAGACATGGCTTTAGAAGCAACACATGGTGGCCTTGAGCTTGGAATCTTCAAAGGTAAAATACCAGAACTTGATATTGTTGCGTTTGGTCCGATCATGCATGACATTCATTCTCCTAAAGAAAGACTGGATATAGAGTCGTTTAAGAGAACTTACAAATTACTAACATCACTTTTAGCTAATCTTAATTAATCATTATATTGTATTTTCTGATTGATTATGAGAGAATATAAAAGATTTTTGGAGGCGTAATGTTTCATATACGACAAAAAGGATTATTAGTCCTTGATATTCTTCTTATTTTAGTATCCTTTGCGGGAGCGAATTTACTAAAGTTTGGAGTTAATGATTTTCAACAACATCTAGCATTTACAGATCCTGATATATGGATTATTTTAATCGTCCATATATTTTTCTTTGTTGTATTTGA
>CAZWXH010000132.1:0-4033 GCA_964637725.1 uncultured Coprobacillus sp.
AGATTTTATCTGTGCTTTGGCAGCTCTTACTAAAATGAGATTTCGACGTTATATGTTAATAATTATTACGTGTAAGCCAATTGCGATATTGGCCTATACGATTGGGACAACGAAGGTTATTGAGTTTATTTATAATTTATTTGTATAACATAAAGCCACTGCCATCTAGTTTCATCATAAAACGATAATCTTCTCTTATCCCACGCACAAATGAGACTAGATAAATGTCATCTAAATTAACAGTTGTGATTGAAATCTCTCTGTCTACATTGATTTTGTTTTCTTGAAGATACGTGTTAATTGAGTTATAAAAATCAACCACAACATTGCTTCTAACATCATTAAAATCAATTAAATTGAGCTCAAAAAGATTCTTAACCGGATCTTTTTTTACCATTTATTGGCTAAGATCCTTGTGCCATCCTATAGATAGGTATCAAAATAGTCTTCGTTGTTTGGATCTTGAATATCAAGACTTATTGTTTGTGGGTCGATTATCAGACTTGATAACATGATTGGTTTATCTTTAAAGTCTTTATGATGATGAAGGTCTTTAAAGATTCTCTCTAAAGAGTCTGGTGTGTCTAAGACTCGGGCTTTTCGCCCAATATAGCCATAGGATGTATTACCTAACTAAATCGTTTGATAATAGCGCAGCTCCCCAATCAAAAATAAGCCTATGATACTAAATACCGTTATAACTAATAACCAACCAACTAGTCTTTACATATCTGTAATATCCACTCTTTATATGTACAATCATATGGTTGTTCAATCAAAATATTATTGTACACAATATATAGTTTTGTTTAGCTTGTTTCGATATAATAATTAATTTTAAAAAGGAGCATAACTCCTTTTTAGTCTCTATCATATGGATGAAGTGGTTCAGGTACCGCGTTATTATCCTGGTCTATAAAACTATGGAAAACAATTCTAATCGATTGTTCTTCTAATAGGTTTTCTAAATTAAAGACAAAGTTTTCACCCTCATAAACAGCCATATTATGGTCTGGTATATCATGATCTTCCATCGCCTCTTTAAACAGTTTTACAGAGTTTTGAATACTCTCTTCTTTGTTTTCTAATTCAATAGGGATTGAATCATAGAAGGCTCTTATTAACGTTTCTAAGTGTTTAGAATCTTCTTCTGCCGTTGAATCTTCTTGTTTATAGTATTTAAGCGAATGGTAGAAATAAGTTTCAAGATCGTTTTCTTGTTTACGATAAAAGACCATATCATAGGTATAGTTATTCTCAAAGGTATACCCTATACGACTATCAGTATTGAAATAAAAATCATGATAGTCTGCTCCCTTGTTCATAATGGTGGCCATTAAATTATTAACATCTTCCAATTTAAAATCTTGAGTTTCCTCTAGCTCGATAATAAACTGTGTTGCCTCTCCAGCATGTTCATGGACAAATGGGCTGCTGATTGTCTCCCCAATTTCACCATTAACAGTAACCAGTTCATTTTCAAACTGACCCGTATAGGTGGTCTGTTGTGGATCTTTTTCCGCATTAATTCTCTGAAATTCAGAGACTAACATCTCTTTTTCAATCCCAAATAAATTAGAGATTAAACTTAATCCCGCATCAAGGCTCTCTAAGATTTGATCCGTGGTTTTATAACTAGCATCTTGGCTAATATCATAATAGTATAAGAAAAGTTGGTTATCTTGAACTTGGTCATTAATAACTTTTCGATAATAATCATAGGCATGTCTTGGGTTTGAACCAGACAATTCAGATAGAAAGAATCGATAGACCTCTTCAGTTTTTGGTACATCGACTGCTTCAACGATTCTCATAAACTCATATTCACGTTCATAAAACTCATTGGTTTGTATGTTGGATATGTAGTCATAACCTAATTTTTGTTCAGGTTCAGGTTGTGGGTCTGGTTCAGGTTGTGGTTCTGGCTCTGGCTCTGGTTCAGGTTGTGGGTCTGTAACAACAACATCGTCATCACCATTCTCATCTTCAGGGGCTGTATTTGAACAAGCACCTAACACTAATAACAGTACTAGTAATATCACCAATAATCGTTTGACTTTCATATAAAGTCCTCCTGTCATATTCCTACTGTAACAAATTTTTTCCTAACACCGTATTAATTTGAATTTTAATTCTCTCAAACAACAAAATGAATTGAATGATTCGACAAATACTTTGTATATCAGCGACAAAATATACCAATCCTCTTTTTCATCATCCCAAGCGAATCGTATTTCCTTATTTCTTTCTAGATAACACACACAATTTTCAATTATAACACTTGTAATATGAAACATAGTTCAATTAATTAACTTTTAAAATCCTATTTTCTTTTTAGCAACTATATAAAAACGATGAATTGTTCCTTCGATAAAACCCTTCTCTTCTAATATTTCTTGTGCTCTATATAGATTATCTAGATGACTTTTTACTGAGAATCCTTTAAACTCCCATTCAATAATCTTTGCGAACCACACTAAAGCACCAACATCATAAAAACGAATTGGTCTAAAGACTTCATCTTGTTCTAAAATCTCAAATCCACATGCTTCTAACTCTTTTACTTTAAAAGACAAATGTTGTTTAGGAAAGGCTATTTCTTTTACTTCTGGAACTAATAATTGAATTAACTCCGAATCGTTATTGGCACCAACTTGTTGAGTTATAAAATAGCCTTTATCATCAAGCATTCGTTTCACTTCTGAAGCGATATAAGAACCATGACGATTAGTAATGACATTAAAAGACTCATCCTCAAATGGTAAGTCTTGTTCTGCATCTGCTTCAATAAAATGGATGCCAAGTGGTAATAACATTTCTTTACAATACGCAACATTAGGTGGATAAGCTTCAATCGCCGTCGTGTTTTGGACTGGATGTCCTAAAGAAAGTAAAAACTCACCACCACCGGTTTCCATATCTAAAAGTTTCATATCCGATTTTAAATAAGTCAGTATTGTTTCTTTTAAATCCCATGGTAACTGATCCTCTTCTTCATAACGACCATGAATATGAGAAAAATCCCATCCTTTGATATGGGCAAGTCTTTCTTCTTCTAACCACTCTTGTAATAATTTATCTTTATCCATCATCTAGTCAAAAACATCCAAATAGATACCCAGTTCTTTACTAGTTAAATAATGAGTCAAAAAGATATTTAATGTCTGATAGTCCGTAAGATCATGTTTACTACTTTTTGTAGGTAAAGTGACATCAACAGCTTTTGTTTGATTATAAAAAGTAATCATCATAGGTGCATCATATAAACGAGAAATTCCACGAATGGTCAGATTCCTCGCCTCTTCTATTTGATTGATGGCATCTTTACTATCAACCTGGATTGGCTTTTGATCAACCAAGATTTCAACTTGATGTAAATCATCATAAAATCGTTGAGCCGCTTTACAAATTTGTGGCCAACTTACCTTATACGTAAACTCCCAGTAAGTAAAAAGCCATTGGTCTTTTTCATTTAAATTTAACAATAACATGAGTACACCTTAATTATCCTTTCAAAAAAGGGTCTAATTTCGACCCTTAAAAACAAAAATACTCCCAAGATTAACAATAATAGAAATTAATACCAATAGCCATAAAATGCTATTCATCGTAGGGACAACATCCATTAACGCAATCCAATCTTCACTCTTGACCCAACTACTAATCTGATGATGAAAAGCCATCATCGTTAGCGCAGTAAAAGAAAGTGCTAAAGCCATAAATAAAATATTATTTTCTTGTTTCTTAATAGAATAGGAAATATTTAACAGCGTCAACAATATCGCTATAATCCAAACACTATCTGCATCATCTTACATACTCTCTGGTGCACTAACACCAATACAATCAAGGGCATTACGCATCGTAATTTGAGCCGCCTTCACTAAAGCTAAGCGTTGGTTAGACAATTCTGGTTGAGACTCATCAATCACTTTACAAGCCCCATAGAAGGTATGAAAGTTTTGAGCCAGTTTCTGCGTGTAGTTACAAATCTTATTTGGCAGACGAGTCTTAGCCGCCTCTGCCACGACAT
>CAZWXH010000133.1:0-4014 GCA_964637725.1 uncultured Coprobacillus sp.
GTATTGCACAATATGAAGCAGGTACAAGAACACCAAAACCTGAACTGATTGGCAAATTTGCTAAAGTACTTAATGCTCATGTTCTTTCTATTATGAATGAACGCACACAAGATACTGTCATGAATATGGTCTTTGATTTAATTGATATGGAAGAAAGAGCCAAAGTGACATTGCACCCTATTGAAGATAACAATAGTAAATATGCCATTAGCATTGATAGTACGTTCTTTAATGATTTTCTTGAAGAACTTGTATCTATCCGTAAAGAATTAACTGACGGTACGATCTCTTATGAAGAATTTATTGATTGGAAAGTTAACTGGCCATTGTCTAGTGGTACAAATCCAAAATACAAATGGCGTCATAAGAAATAGTTTCAAACAGTATCAAAACAGTATCAGCACCTCCCCTTATACGCAAAAAAGACCGATTAAATCGGTCTTTTTGATGTTTTATAGGTTATTCCCACTCAATTGTAGCACATGGCTTTGGTGACATGTCATAACAAACACGATTTACATTCTTTACTTCATTTAAGATACGATCAGTAATCTTAGATAAGATATCCCAATCAATATTTTCAATCGTTGCTGTCATCGCATCAACAGTGTTGACTGCACGAATAATAACTGGATATTCATAACAACGTTCATGATTTTTAACTCCAACAGACTTAAAATCAGGAACTGCAGTGAAGTATTGCCATACTTTTTTATCTAAACCTGCTTTCGCAAATTCTTCTCTTAAGATTGCATCACTTTCTCTTACTGCTTCTAATCTTTCTCTTGTGATAGCACCTAAACAACGAACTCCTAGTCCTGGACCAGGGAATGGTTGTCTATAGACCATATCATGTGGTAAACCTAACTCTTCTCCACATGCTCTTACTTCATCTTTGAATAATTGATATAATGGTTCAACCAATTCAAATTGTAAGTCATCTGGTAATCCCCCTACATTATGGTGAGATTTCACGTTTTTAGCCGTTTTAGTGCCTGATTCAATAATATCAGGATAAATAGTACCCTGTGCTAAGAATTCAATACCATCAAGCTTTCTTGCCTCTTCTTCAAACACACGAATAAATTCAGTCCCAATAATCTTACGTTTTTCTTCTGGATCAGCAATCCCTTCAAGTTTCCCTAAGAAACGATCAGTAGCATCAACATAAATTAAATTGGTATCTAATTGATTTTGAAAAACTTCAATAACATCCTCAGATTCACCTTTACGCATTAATCCATGATTAACATGAACACAATACAATTGTTTTCCAATTGCTTTTGCTAGTAAAGCAGCAACAACTGATGAATCAACACCACCAGATAATGCTAATAAAACTTTCTTATCTCCCACTTGTTGTTTCACAAGTTCAATTTGATCATGAACAAAGTTTTGCATATTCCAATTCGTTGAAGCATGACAGACATCAAACACAAAAGGTTTTAAAATATCTTTTAATTCATCTTCATGACTTGGATAAGCAATACTTTCAACTTTATCATTAGGATGTTCAATTACAAGAATAGGATATCCTGCTTCATATAATCCTTCAACAACATCTATCTTTTCTCCATCCACAATATGACTTGGACCACCATTAATAATAATCCCTTTAACATTAGATAAAGCATTTAATTCTTCTAATGTCATATCATGAGGTTTAATTTCACTATAAACACCTAAGTCTCTAATACTACGAGCTACGTTTGTATTTTGACGACTTCCTAAATCTAATATAACAATCATATCTTGTTTCATTCTTAATCTCCTTAATTTGTAAAGTTATCGAAATATCCTTGAACCAAAACAACCGGTGTTCCCTTATCGCCAGAACCACTCGTTAAGTCACATAAAGAACCAATTAAATCAGTTAATTGTCTTGGTGTCGTTCCTTGAGAAGCCATACTTCCCACTAAATTATCATCTTTTTCTTTAATACTTTTAGAAATCGCTTCTTTTAATTCCTCACCACTCAAATCCTTAAAATCATTATCAGCCAAATACTTTAACTTGATTTCATTAGGAGTTCCTACTAATCCATCAGTAAAAGCAGGCGATACAACAGGATCCGCTAACTCCCAAATCTTCCCTTGAGGATCTTTAAAAGCACCATCTCCATAAACCATAACTTCAACATGTTTTCCTGTCTTATCTAAGATTTGTTTTTGAATATCTAAAACCAAATCTTGACACTCTCTAGGAAATAACTTCACAGTATCTTCAGTAGACTTATTAGAACCTAATAAACCATACTTTTCATTATAACCATTACCATCAACAGAACTTGTTAAAATATCATCTAAACCACAAACTTTATTTGCGCCATTATTTAATAAAATACGTTTCGTACGTGCGCGTGTATGTATATCACAGTTTAAAACACAATCAGTATATTTTAGTATAGAACGAGGATCATTTGAGAATATAATTTCAACATCAGCCCCTGCTTCTTTGATTATGTTAGCATAATATGCAACATAATCAACACCAGTAAACTCATGTTTATTTTCTCCAAATAATTCTCTATATTTATCTAATGTTAAGACATCACTATATGGGTTGATATTTGCTTCATCTAATTGATCAAATGTTAATAAAGCATTTCCTACTTCATCACTTGGATAACTTAACATCAAAACAACTTTCTTAGCACCTTTCGCTATTCCTCTTAAACAAATCGCAAAACGATTACGTGATAATATAGGTAAAATAACGCCAATAGTTTCGCCACCTAATTTATTCTTCACATCACTTGCAATTGCATCTATAGATGCATAGTTACCTTGAGATCTCGCTACAATAGACTCAGTTAAAGAAATAACATCTCTATCTCTTAATTCAAATCCTTCATATTTAGCAGCATCTAGTACACTATCTACAACAATTTGACTTAAATTATCGCCCTCTCTAATAATAGGACAACGAATTCCTCTTGAAACAGTTCCAACTTTTCTTTCCATATAAGTACCTTCCTCACTTTTAAAAATCATAATACATTGCCATTATAATATAATTTCACACATAAGGCTATGCATTTTTTTTATAAAAGTAAGATTTTTTTATAATGCACATACATTTATACAATATAACTTTCATACGAAAGAAAAAAGAGAATTTATATACAGATATTTCCATATAAATCCTCTTTACATCTTATTTATTGTAAATATGATAACTATTCTTACCATTACGTTTCACTTCATAAAGTGACTCGTCAGCAAGTTCAACTAATCTCGTTAAGTTTCTTGAATAAGTCGTAAAGACAACTCCTAAACTTAAGGTTAATTCAGCTGGTTTATTATCTAAAGTTTTTAAATAACGAATTCTTTTTAATAGATTTTCACATCTTGCTTCAATTGAATCTCTAGTTGTATCATGAACATAAATAATAAACTCATCGCCGCCAAGTCTAGCACATACTCCATCAACAAAGACTTCTCCAAGTAAATAAGCAATATCTCTTAAAACTTCATCACCAATAATATGACCATAAGAATCATTAATCTCTTTAAAGTTATCTAAATCAAACATTAATAATGCTCCTACTTTATCATCATTTTGAAGTAGATAATTAATATGTTCTCGTGCTCCAGCACGATTCCATAAACCAGTTAAAGGATCAGTTTGACTCTTTCTCTTTAACACTTGTTTTTCTACAACTGTATTTTGAATATCAACAACTTTTCCCATACCATAAACAGCATCCTCTTTATGATTTGCTTTATCATAAGCAATATTCAAAGTAATTTGATACCACTTTTCTTCATTATCAAGAAGAATAAATTGTTTTTCTACCACGACATCTTCTTGCTTTAATAAATATTCATAAATTGAACAAACAAACTCATCACACTCTTCTTGTTGAGACATCCTTTCAAAGAAATGATCAATCATTTCTTGTTCCATGATCTTTCCTTGAGCACTCTTACTAATCTTCAATTCATCTTTATGATAATCATACATAAATAACATTTCCCCAGACATCTCTGATAACATTTGATATCTTTGATA
>CAZWXH010000134.1:0-1102 GCA_964637725.1 uncultured Coprobacillus sp.
TCATGTTTGCCTCCTATATCTAAAATCAATTTGTGTTTGATTTGATACAGGAGGCGCTCTTATTTCGCCATTAAAAAAAGCCCCCTTTTTAAAAAGCAATATAAAAAGAATCATTGTTTTGTTTTAATGCTTCTTAAGTTGCTTTTAAAAATGGACGCTCTTAATTAATGAAGAATAATGTTATTAACTATTAGACTATTGTTTTCTACTTAATACTTAAGTTATTCAATTAACTAGATAGACCACTGGTGAGAGGTCCCATAACCCACGTAGTAATTACAATCATCTTATTGATTGAAATTGTTTCAAAAGAAAATTTACTATTTCAATATTCGGTATGCATTACTTGTTTTCCCACCATTCTTTCTATATCGGTTTGTTATTTGAATGTAGTCTTTTTCTTCGAGCGATTTGAGCCGCCTTGCGACGGTATTGAGCGATAGTTTAGTTCCTGTTGCAATTGTCCTTTTTGAGTGCGTGCAAGTCCCTTTACGGGCGCCATAACGGTCTAAATACATGTATATTAAAAGTTCACTGGAAAGGACAGTCCTATCTTTAATAATTGGTAAATGAGTAAATGTTTTCATAATTTCAAACTTCCTTTCTTTCGTTTAATATTTTGATTGATATTTGTATTATGAATAGACTGATATATTTCTTCTTTAGAAGTATATTTAATTTCATCTTGTCTTTTTGCTTTAATTGAATAAGGTTCATCAAAAGTGATTCCCCAATCAAAAAATAGTTTTAACTTCATTCTCATAGGATTAAAGCCAGTCTTCATGACGATGAAGTTACCTTTAGGCATCGATTTTAATTCATCTGATGTCATGAGTGGTCTTTCGATCATTTGAAGACTTTGTGACGATTCACCTTTACCTCTATTAACGGAGCCACTTAGGATTGTTTGAGTACCTAAATTGTTTGATAATACATCTGCAGTTTTAGAGTTAGGCGCAAAACCACCAAAGATAGAATTTTGACAATTATCTACAATGATTTCCGCACCTTTTTCATCGTAGTTTCTTTCAAGTTGTGCTAAGGATTGAATAATAGCCACAAGAGATAATTTACGAGATCTTGATGCACTAAACATCATCTC
>CAZWXH010000134.1:1202-3984 GCA_964637725.1 uncultured Coprobacillus sp.
AGTCTTGCAAGTGCGGTTGAGATAACTGATTGCATCGCCTGATCGGACGTGTTAAGCGCAGCACCCGCAAACCAGCGTGCTTTGTGGTTCTCAGGTAGTGTTTCTACTAGGACTTTAAACTCGTTAGATTTGGGACCTGTTGGGGCGAGTAAGTCTTGTATTAATTTGAAGACGGATATAATATGTCTTCTATCTTTTTCTGCATATTCTGCAACAATGAGTATGGTAGCTGTAAGTAAACCTTCAGCTGCATCATAGAAGAATTGATTTTGTCCAAAGCTTATATCTGTTCCACCAGAGTAAATAATAGTTTTTGCGATAATCTTTGCGTATTTTTCTGACTTGGCTTTTAAGGAAAGATTATTGTCACTTTGCTTATATAAATCCATATATTTATTAACAAGATGTAACATATTAAAGTGGTGACTTTTTAATGGATTTCTTAAATCGATAACAGATACTTTATATCCATAATATTTTTCTGCGATTGTTGCATAATTTCTAAATAAATCACCCTTTGTGTCTGTGGTCATAAAAGACATACCAGTAGCACATGCATATTCTAAATTGGGATAAAGGAAGTAGGCAGTTTTACCTACTCCTGCTGATCCTATCATGAGTGTATTCACATCAGTATCATCTACGATCGCAAATGTTTTGCCACGTTTGTTTTTGTATCCGAGTATCACACCTTGTATGTTTGGTTTCTTTTTATTATTTCGCCATTTAGCTGGAGTAAAGGGAACGATATTAAATGACTTTTCTATATCTTTATTACTTGCGAATCTTGCTGTACCATGTTGGCCATCACCAACACGCTTACTTTTAATAGTGTTAAGGTTATAGTTCTTATTTGAAATGATGATAATTATTAATAAGAATAATCCGATTAAACTTAGTATTATAATGGCTTCTTTATTCATGATAATTTCCTTTGAAAAAGCCTTCTATTATAAATATATAACTTTTTGGAATACATTTAAAAGCCTTATTAGTAAATTCATTCATAAGTTATGTCATCGTATCCATAATTCAGTTCATACTCATCAACAGGATCAATATATTCCATAATAATTCCAAGCGCTTCCTCATAACTATTAGAGCTCATAACACGTTTACTCATTTCATTTGCTTCTTCATAGTATCCTTCTTTTTTGAGTGATTTTGATGCAATTCCAATTAAATTAAAGATGTTGCCATCGGCTCCAATAATTGGTGATTTTGGTTTAATAAAGTTTTCTTTCATTTTGATTTTTCCTTTCCTCTAAGCATAAAAAAACATGAGTATAGACTAGGGAATTTGTAAAACTCATGAGGTGTTTAATAATATTTAATTTGTCTTCTTTTGAGTGAAATGTTCTTTTCTTAAATAAGTCATAAATCTGTGATAAATGATAAGTCATATTTTGTATATTTTTATTCACATTTATGTAGATATGATAATTGTTTTTTTCATTTAGGCGTTCTTTTAATTCATCAATTGTAAGATTAGTTTCTAGGTGTGTAAATTGTTGAAGAATTAGTTTAGATGAAAGTGTTGCTGTTTCAAAAAGTGCTTTGTAAGTATATTTACTCACAGGTTCATTTTCTTTATATGAATATATGAATCTTGAAAAAGATTTACTCAATTCGTTGTAAGTAACGTCTCTTAATTCAAAAGTTTCTTTTAAAACATCATGGGTTAAACTATCATAAAGTTTCATTGCTGGTTCATTAAAACCTGGTTCTGCAGGAAGTCCTTTAGAAAACTTTAAGTCTTCATTATAATCTTTAAAAGTGGAAGGTGAGATGACCACTTGATATTCTTTATCTTTAAGTTTCTCTTCAATGTTGTAACTTGCTTCAAGTCCTGGTAAATCATTATCAAGACAAAGATGCACTTCTTTTAATTGTGAATAATCTTTTAAAAGACGAGGGATTGCAATATCACTTAAGCCACATAATGCTACGTAAGAATGAGCACCCCAATTATCTTTATTCAGTGCAATATATGACATTAAATCAATGGGTGATTCAAAAACATAGAGTTTACTACTTCTACCTATAAAGTTAAATGAATATTCAGACTGTGACCCAGTTTCATTGTATAAGACCCTAAACTTTGAATCATGAGTATTACGTTTATGAATATGCTTGATTTCACCAACTTTATCTTTACCAATAAAAAGTACATTGTCTGTTTTATCTTCTTGGTAAATTAAACCATTATTCATGAAGGTTCTAATAACTTCTTTTTCTAGATTTCTAAAGTGATGGAGATAGAAAAAGGCTTTATCATTCGAATAAGCCTTAGTTGGTATTTTAAATTGTACTTGTTGTGGATTATCATTTTCATGAATTTTTAAACGATCATAATTTTCAGTAATAAAATTTATTGCCTTGATATCATTCATTCCAAAGAAAATTCTTAAAAATTCTAGTGGTAGTCCACCACGAGATGCAGAATGTTGATACCACATGTTTCTATCAAACTCTATGGAGTTATGCTGAGTCCATTTATATTTTTTGCCTTTCTTTATAACTGGTTCATTAAGTGCATGAAGTAAACCAATCATATCTACTTGATTGGCTTTGTATTTAGTAATCATTTTAAGATCCTCCTTAATCATCTTTATGTTGGCCAAGTGCCATTTTCTTTCTTTTAATATTTTTATAAATTTCTTTATCTATATGATAGTTTTTAGCATTTTCAATCATTTTTGATTCAAAAATTCGACTGATTTGATATAGCAGTTTTAAACTGGGAAAACTTTGTTTATCATCTTGTGGTTCATTCATGCTA
>CAZWXH010000135.1:0-3956 GCA_964637725.1 uncultured Coprobacillus sp.
TCTTTCTCTTCTTCAGTAAGTTCTCGCTGACTAATGATGATGGGGAAAGTTGTATTATTCCAGCGTGAATCTGTGTATTTTTTCAATGAATATCCCTCCAAATTTTCCGAAATTTCATGTATCATCCAATATATTCTTTTTCCATCCACACACCCATCATCCTATCCAACGCTTACAATCTAACAATAACTTCTCTATAACTATCATCTTGATATGAAGGTGGTGGAGGAGTTTCTCCGCCCCAAGTACAAACTAAGTCAACACGCTGACCATTCCAGTGCCAACAACCATTAGGGTCTATTACCCCTCCTTTGCTTCTTAGGTATCTAGCAGCATTACCTACTATTCCGCCTCTAGGAGGAAGTCTCAATCCTTTACCTACTAATCCCATTTTTGGTGATAATACAATTCTTTCTAAAAATGGCCAACTATACCATGCTGTACCGCCATGATCTGATTCGCCTTCAAGTCCATCGGTATCCCATGCTCTTAAATAAGGAGCTGTTAAATATGCCCAATCTGCTTTTAAATTGTATTCACGTTTATAATTCCCTACACCAGCATATCTATTATAACTTGCTGGTATATAAACATATTTGTCCCCGCTTCCTGTTGTATATTGGATCGTTAATGGCTCACCATATTGACCATACAAACCCATATCAAAGTCATTGCCAGAACCACCACCGCTACCTGAAACACCACCACTTGTTCCTATCGTACCTGCAGCATTTACTGTATTACTTACATTAAACATAAATAATATAGATAGCAGGGATATTAGTAATATTGGTATCTTTTTCATTTAATCACCTCATCTTAAATCAACTACAATCTTATCACCATCATTATAAGTTTTCCCTAAATAATTACCTTCAGAGTCATAAGTGCTACTAACACCATCTTTATAATAATTTTTTACTTTTTCTCCTCCAGCAGTTTTAAACCACCCCGTATATTCACCTTTATCATTGCTGTTAGAGCTACTTGCAGATCCACCAGTGCTTGCACCATTGTTTGCAGTATAACTTCCACCAGCATTACCAGAACTTGTATAACTACCATTATTATAGCTGTTATAGTTATTACTATTGCCGCCACTATAACTATTGTTATAATTATTCTGATATTGACTTTGAACTTGTTGTTGTGTTTGACCAGAAGCGTTGTAAACAGCTTCAGGAGAACCTTCACCTACATATTGACCATTAGCATTAAAGGCTACTTTACCTTCTTCTCTAGCTTTTTGTTCTTCAGCTTGTCTTTTAGCTTCTTCTTCTTTACGTTTGGCTTCCTCTTCTGCTTTACGTTTTTCTTCTTCTTTAATTTGATTTAACTTACTATTATATCCATTAATAATAGTTTTAATTTTCTCTACATAAGCATCGAATTCACTTTTGTCTTGTTTTTCTTGTTTGTTCTGTTTTGCTTTTTGAGTATCTTTGACTTCTACCTTGTTACCTTTTTTATTCTCTACTTTTTCTTCAGCACTAACAACTTTATCTTTATCATTTTCCTTTTTGTCGACTTTGTTAGTTTCCTTACCTTTGTCTTCTTTACCTTCCTTACTTTCTTTAATACTATTAACTTTATCTACCTTTTTCACTTCTTTTAAAGTTGTACTATACACAACATCTTTTTGTCCTTCTACAACTTTAACTAATTCATTAAGACTGTTAATCTTTTGTTGTAAAACATCTTTATTAGTTTCTTTAGAACTATCATAAGTGTTGTCTTTCAATACTTTATCATTTTTATCTTTGAAATATTTCACTAAAGTATTAATACTTTTATTGTATTCTTTTACAACACGTTCGTCATTCTCATTACCATTTTGGTAATCTTTTAATTCTTTTTGTAACTTCTTAAGATCTTCAAACTTTTTGTTGTCATCTTTTTCTGCTACATATTTACCACTTACAGTTTTAACACTAGTAATGTTTTCCTTAACGCTATTTTCATATTTAACATGTTCATTATATTTGTATGCACCGAAACCAGCAGCTAAAATTAAAGCTGCTCCACATGTTAAGATAATATATTTATAAGTATTTTTCATTTTAATCATTCCTTTATTGTAATTTTATAATCCTACGAATAAACAAAATTTATATTATAATACTCTTATAAACAAATAAATTATAAGCTAAAATAAGTTTACTATGTAAATAATAAGTATAACATTGATTATAATTATTGATAATGCCAGTAGCATGATTAAAGTTTGGCAAATTAAAGTAAACAATTTAATTAAACACATAATTGTAAATTTTATAACTAAAGTTTTTCAATTTATATCATTATCTTTCTTCTACTTTGTAGGTTTTAGAACATAAGAAACTTAAACAGCTTGAGAAGTTTCTTATGACTGTATGTTTTAGTTGTTATTTAGCATGAGTCTGTTGTTTATAGATACAAACGTTGTATTTAAGACCTCATCCCCTATTTATGGGGAATAGTATCGAATCCACAAGCCACCTAAAATAATCGTATCTTTAAGTGATGCTTGTGGTATTTTTCCCTACAACGCTTGTCATTGGATACTGTCCTCATTCAACGGTGCATATTGATTGTGGCCGAAGAGTTTGTTTGAATTATCGCTCTCGATTGAAAAGTCTTCTTCTTTGACAATGATGTAATGGTCACTGACGATCTTGATTAAGCGACCGTGGAACATTGGATCATAGGACATGCCTTCTTCTGAGTACACATAGCCACCTTGATAGACTAAAACGGCTTTACACACGCCACCACCACTTGCTACATAACTGATGCTTAATGGAGCGATTTGTTTTTGCTGATAGAGCATGTAGACCCCGCTAATATAATAGCCACCCCGATTCAATTGATTTCCGATTAACAACTCGTTTTGTCCATTGCCATCTACATCGACAAAAGCATAGACACTAGCTGCTTTTTCAGGATCTGATTTGGTCCGATATTCCTCCTAAATTTGTGAGTAAATAATTTGATCATCCACTTTTGGCGCAGATTGAGTAGAAGCTGTTGTTTGTTCGACTTCTGGCGTGCTCGATTCACTAGTTTGGAAGTCGTGCTAGAAGTAGAGGTGCGCTAAGTTTTTGTTTTGTTGATTTTTTCGCCTTATCCGCTTTTTTCATCTGACTTGTTGCACTAGTGCTTGATTGAGTTTGACTTGATTGCCATTTGCCACAAGCGCTTAGTCCGACAGCAAGCAGTAAACTAGCCACCACAACCACCATTTTGGATACTTTTTTCATGATAAACACCCCTCTTTATTCTAAAATCTGCTTTTATTATACTAAAATCACCACGAAATAGATAGCACCTTCACACACTCCGTCAAATCTATCATAATATAGCTGAACAAACAGACATGAGGTGAAAAAGATGGATTAAAAAGTCGTTTTTTATGCAATTATTGAAGAATTAATTACAAATACCAAGGAAAATGCAGCGGATTATCACAACGCAACGGATAAAGACAATAAGTTATTTTTATCTAGTAAAAATCTTGCATATTACGAAGTGTTGTTAACCATTCAAAATCGCCTAATCAGTGCCGATGAGGATTTAAAAGATTACGGATTAGACATCTGCTTAGAAAAGGAGATTCTTTAACGTTTCTCAATATAATCTTTTTTTGCACATGAATCTTGAGAAAAAAACTCATTAAAACAGCACTTTACAAAAAATACAGCACTTCACAACTTTTTCTTAAATTTAAACAAAAAAAGCGGATATACCCCACTTCTTCTAGTATGATTAAATTGCAGTCAAATCAATAGAAAGAAGGTATTTCCGCATGACTCATTCATATCAGACTACAAAGCTAATTTCCATCATTACATCGATTATTTTTAAAATTTTTACAGGTACTCTATCCGCACCTACATTAATGAACTTCTCTGGTTTGGTATTAGCTACGATTTGTATGACTGGTATCGCTTCTGTTCGCTCCTTTTACAATTGGTTTT
>CAZWXH010000136.1:0-3954 GCA_964637725.1 uncultured Coprobacillus sp.
GTTCACAAACAGTATATAACAGTATACAACTGTTGTCAACTGTTATATACTGTTTGTATGAATTTAATATAATCTTAACATACATTTAAGATAAATTGGTAGCACCGATTATTGTATTTGTTATAGTAATAGTGAAGAAGGTGATTGTATGAAAAACAGAACTGTTAATGAATATTTTAAAGCAAGTTTAGGATTTGCAATACTTTCGCTTGTTGGTTCAACTTTAAGTATAATCAATATCATACCTATCTTTATATCATTTCAATTATTACACAAAGCTTATCTAGAAGATATTGATCATCATAAATATAAGTTAGTATTCTTCCTCTTATTGCTTTCAATAATTATCACAATTGGCTTTACTGTATTCTACTTATCCGCATTATAAAAGGACTCTAAAAGAGTCCCTTTATTATTCTCTGAATTTATGAGTTGGCATTTTAAACTTAAAAGCAATAATTGTTGCAACAGCTATAATAATTGCATAAATAATATAGACAACACTATAAGCTTGTGATCCCCCAATTAAGTCAATCAAATTACCTGATAACATTTGAAATACAAGTGCTGAAAAACCTTTAGCAAGCATTGAAGATATCCCATAAGCACTATTCACATATCTTTCATCAACAATATCTATAATGATTCTTACAGCAACTAAAATAAAGACAATACTTGTTAAGCCTTGGAAGAAAAACATAGACATAATCATTGATGGTGGAGGACATGTGGCATACCATGCAAAACGGATGACAGAAAGAGATCCCGCAAATATCATAAGATTTTTATATGATATCTTTTTCATAATACGATCACTAAATAAAACTGCTGGTATTTCAAATAATGTACTTAATAACAAGGTTGTCCCTACCATTGCAGTTGTTCCACCTAATTGTTTAATTAACAAAGGCATATAAACACTGTTGGCACTTGTAGGTCCTTGAAATAATATATAGATAACAACAAAAATAACAAATGGTTTGTTTTTAAACAAAGAAGTGAAAACTTGTTTGATAGCGAATTTCTCTTCATTTTCTTTAACTAATGGTTTCACATCATGCATTTGATAAAATGCATAAAGTGTTATTAAGCCAGTTAATGCAAAGATATAATAATTGGCTGTTGGAGAAACAAAATCATAAACAATACCAGCAACTTGACACGCTATCGCAAAACATACTGAACCCCATAAACGAATCATTCCAAAAGGATATGGTGAACCAGTTGCTAATCTATCTGTTAGTGCTGTTGTGCCATTTAAAAAGCCTTGTGTTAAACCATTAAACAAGAATAGAAAAACAAAGTTTTTAGTATAAGCAAATATCATTCCAGAGATGATACATAATGCCATACAAATCATACCAACTCGTTTGGGACTCTTTAGCTTATCAGCTATCATTCCACATACTGGTTGAGAAACCATCGCAAATAGCGGTGCGGCTGAAGTTATAAGTGATATTTCCGTTGCTGAACATCCCACCCCTGCCAAATAAACAGAGATAATACATGAAAATGTTCCCCAACAATAGTAAAACATTCCATTAGCTAATGCATAATTAAAATAACTTCCCCTCTTAAACATACTATTTCTCCCTTATATTTTGATGAGAAATATTCTACCACCCAGATATCAAAAAATATCCTTTTTTCATAACTTGAAAAAGGATATTTTTAAAACTAAAGTTAACCCTTATTATAAGTGAACTTTTCTATATTAACATATATACTTACGCTCCCGTCAAGTACACCAAAAGTTCCATTACCATACTCATCAATAACAACTTTTTCTAGAATATTATTTGTCACATCTATAAAAGTCGTGTTTGCATAGTCTTTACCAATATGCATGTTTTTACTACCACCCTTTTTGTTTGTCATTATACAAACTAAACCGTCTAAAACTTTTCCCTGTCTAGTCCAACCTATAATATCAGGATGATCAAAGTAATCTATTTGATTTCCATACGCATGTGTCTTTCTTAAGTATAATAACAAGTCTAACAACTCTTGTTTGTCATTAAGATGATGATGAGAAATTCCATAATAATCTCCATAGAATACACAAGGATATCCTTCTTGACGAAGCAAAGTTAATGCATAGGCGTGGGGTTTAAACCAATCTTCAATCCATGATTGCAAGCCTTGTGATGGTTGTGTATCATGATTATCCACAAAAGTCACAGCATGATTAGCAGCTTTTTCTACAAGTGTATCCCTAAATATTTTTGACATATCATATTCACCATTGCTATGACTTGCATCATAGAAGTGATAATGGAGTGGCACATCGAATAAAGAAACTTCATAATTAACCTCTTCTAGATAATGAAGTAAATGATTGACATCACCATGCCAATATTCTCCAACAGTAAATAACTCCTTACCGGTATACTGGCGTAAAGTATTAATCCAATTCTTATAAAAGTCAGCATCAATATGCTTTACAGCATCCAATCTTAAACCATCTAGATTAGTTGTATCTAAATACCATTTCCCCCATGTATCCATTTCTTTTAAGACGACTTGATTTTCAAAATCAATATCTGCTCCCATTAAATAATCAAAGTTACCATTTTCATTATCAACTTCACTATTCCACTGCTTAGTTTCAAAAAGAAACTTTGCTTGTCTTCTAGTAGAAATATCATAATCTATACCGTTAAAACAACTCCAATCCCATGTAAAATCACTATATTTTTTATTTCTACCAGGAAAATTATAAATAGTTGCAACTTCAATAGTTTCTTCATTACTCACCATTTCATTTGTATTAATACTATTGACTTCAAAAGCTTTGACAACTTCATTTTCATCTGCTCCCATTTTATGATTTAAAACAATATCTCCGTAAACTTGAATGCCATTATCATGAAGGGATTGAATAGCTTCTAGATACTCTTTTCTTGTCCCATACTTCGTACGAATAGTCCCCTTTTGATTAAACTCTCCTAAATCATAAACATCATAGACTCCATAACCTACATCATGTATTCCCCCAATTGCTTTAAAAGCAGGGGGCATCCATACTGCAGTAATGCCAATATCACTTAAATGCTTAGCATCATTTTTTAATTTTACCCATAAATGTGGTTCATGATTAGTAAACCATTCAAAATATTGCATCATCACACCATTGTTCATAATATGACCTCCTTGTTTCATTGTAGCATATACACTCTTTTAATAAAGAAAAAAGCCTCTTTAAGAGACTTATTTCTTACCTAATAACTTATGAAATTCTTCAACTAATGATTCAGAAGCTTCTTTAATTTCATTAGCTTTTTCCTTTAAAGTATCACCAGCAACTTTTGCAAGTTCTTTTGCTTTTTCTTCACCTTCAATATAAATCTTTTCAGCATGTTCTTTTGCTGATGAAGCAAAAGTAATAATTTCATGTTCTGCTTCTACACCCATTTTCTTTGCAGAACTTTCAAGATATGTTGCATATTCATATACTTTTTTAGCAATATCTAAATATTCCATCTTTTCAACATTTTCATGAATGAAAGTAACTGCTTCATTGATCTTTTCTTTAGAAAATTCTTCTGTTTTTTCAATATCTTCTTTTACAATCTCTTCAATTTTCTTTAAATCTTCTTCAGCATTTTTTCTACTTCTTTTACTTGATTACATCCTGCTAAAGCAAACACACAGAATACTGCAGTTAATGCTACTAATAATTTTTTCATCATAATTCTCCTTTATGTATTATATATATTTAAATTATACATAATTTCCCATATTTTTCATATAGTTTGATTTTTTATTGTTACCAAGATAAATAATTATCGAGACAACACATAGAATCAAATAGAAAAAAGGTGCATTTCTAAGCACCTTTATTCGTTAATCCCATGTTAATTAACACTTTTACTAAAATACATGTCTAATTTAACTTTTTTATTTAGATAATTCTTCTCTCTTTTTAAGTACAAGAACTAATCCAGCTCCAAC
>CAZWXH010000137.1:0-3939 GCA_964637725.1 uncultured Coprobacillus sp.
TGTATTACATTTATTAATATTAGTAAATAGAATCTTATTATGTTAAAATAGATTTATGAAAGGGGTTTAGTTATGAAAACATTTTATGTATCAAGTTATGGTAAAAATAATGATAAAGGAATCTATATAATGAAATTCGATGAAGAGACTCTTGCTATAAAACAAATTCAGCAAATTGTTACTCAAGATTACCCTTCTTATATGATAACAAACAACCATGTATTATATGTTGCTTATAAAAATGCGGGTTCTCATAATGACGGTGGAGGTCTTGGTAGTTTCTCTATTCATAACGATGAACTTATTTTAAATAATAACTATAATTCAAGTGGTCGTTCTTATACACACCTCTGTGTAGATGATAAAAACCGTTATATCTTTGCAGCAAATTATCACGTAGGATCATCGGCATCATACCAACTAGAAAATAAAATTATTACAAAGAAGATCTGTGCTGTTCATCATAAGGGATTAGGTCCTGATTTATTAAAACGTCAAACTGGTCCTCATGCTCACTATGTTGGAATTACTCCTGATAAACAATTTGTCTACTCTGTAGATTTAGGTGCTGATAAAGTCATCATGTATCGTTATCATCAAGGTGTTTTAATGGAAGACATTAACTACACTCTTAATGTTATTCCAGGTTCTGGGCCAAGACATATGATATTCTCACAAGATGGTAAATTTGCATATTTAGTAAATGAGATTGCTAATAATATTATGGTCTTTAAATATATTGAAGGACATTTCTCATTGATTCAAGCAATTCATTGTATCCCTCGACATTTCAAAGGATTCTCAAGCGCATCTGCCATTCGTATAACATCTAGCGGTGAACACCTCTTTGTTTCTAATCGTGGTCATGATAGTATTGCTATGTATCGCATTAATAAAGAAACTGGAAAACTCGCGCTACTTTATATGGTTCATACTAAAAAATCGCCAAGAGATTTTAATATACTAGATGATAAATATTTGATAGTCGGATGTCAAGATGACAATGTTTTACAAGTCCTAACATTCGATGAAGATAATGAAAAATTATTGTTAAGTGATTCTTCATTTGAATTACCTGCTCCGGTTTGTATAGCATTTGAACAATAAAGGATAACTTGATGTTATCCTTTTCAATAGTTTTATTATTATTTTAATTATTTTTATTGCTTTTTATTATTATGAGAATATAATATAAGTAGGAGGGAAATTAAAATGAATAAAATTTTACTAGGTGATATTAAAAATGGTTGTCGTATTGATAATGAAATTAAAGTTATTACTTATTTTGAGCCGCAATCTTTTTATGAGAAGGTAAGAAAAAAAGAGAATATCACATCTATTCCTTATTGTGAGATTAAAGAGATTATGATTAATAGTTCTATTGTTAATGGTGTTCGTTTTGGCTCAACAACAATGTCTCTTACTATTCATTTAAATAATCAAGAGATACTCGAGTGGCCTCTTTATTTCTTATATGAAGATCATCAAAAATATGTTGATTTTGCAAGATTGTTACTTGAATCTCATATAAAAATAATTGATAAAAATAACTTACTTGAAACAATTGTTAATAACCCTGATAAACATATAGGAACAATAATAGATGAAGTAAGTAAAAAGAAATAGCCTTTTATAGGTTATTTCTTTATTTTAACTATATATGTATATTCTTCTTCTGTCTCAGTTGAATTTATACTTACATCAACGCCTGCTTGTTTAATCATAGTTACTGCTTGATCTAGAGTATTCACAGCAATCTTTACATTTCGAGATACTTGTTTAGTCACTGGTTTTGGTGGTTTTGGTTCAGTTTGACTTTTAACTCTTTGTTCAGTTTGTTCAACATTTAATTCTTTTGCCATAATTTCTCTTAACATATTATTTTGTTTAGCAGTTGAATCTAATTTTAACAATGCTCTTGCATGTCTTTCAGTAATATCTTTTCTTTTAACCGCTTCTTGAACAGTTATTGATAATTGTAATAGTCTAAGTTTATTAGCAATTGTTGATTGTTTTTTTCCAACTTTATTTGCCAATTCCTCTTGAGTCATATCTTGTGTATCTAAAAGATGTTGATAAGCTAACGCTTCTTCAATAGGTGATAAACCTTCTCTTTGAATGTTTTCAACAATAGCAACCGTTGCAGTTTGTTCCTCATTATATTCTTGAATAATGCAAGGTATTTCCTCAAGACCTGCCAATTTACATGCTCGATATCTTCTTTCACCTACTACAATTTGAAATTTACCATTATACGGTCTTACAACAACAGGTTGTAAGAGTCCATTTTGTTGTATAGATACAGCGAGTTCCTGTATCTTTTCATTTTCAAAATGTGTTCTTGGTTGTTTTTCATTAGCAATTATTTCTTGGATATTAATAAATTTATATATTGGTTCTTTCACAAGTTTCACTCCTTATTTATGCTTCTTCATTATATCATTTTTTATAAAGAAACTAAAGAAAAAGTCAGTACTCATGACTTTTTGTAAATCAAATTTGATATTATTAAGAATTTAGTTGATAATCAAGGCAATAAGAATAGAGCAGCAATTTTGAGATTTTCCTTATTATACAAAAACCGCACAAGTGGTGCGGTTAAAATTTCAATTAAGATATGGCTTTTTCATATCCTAATGAAGCTAAACGTCCAAAAAAATAATTTAATTTATTTTTTAAATCCAGACTTCTCAATAATCTGATCTATTGCCATACCATCAAATGACTTCATTTTCTCTATTTCTTTATAGAAATCTGCTTCACTTTTCTTATTATAATTCGAATATGTTTCTGTGAATTCTCTTCCTGTAACTTTCTCAAACGACTCATCTGTTTCTCGCATCACTATTGTTTCTACATATCCATCATCATTTATAATATACTCAATAGTTGAATGTATATTCTCTGTACTGTTATTTTTTCTTTGCAAAATCAATGATAATTTACCCTCAACTTCCTTTTTTATTATATTCTTGACTTCAAAACTTTCAATATCGTAGAAATTATAGAACCATTTATCGTAATTAGAATCTTTAGTCTGTGACTCAATGTCATGAACAGAGTATTCAGACTTTCCATCTTCCATATTCATTAGCATATGCCACTTCTTTGGTGTATGAATAGAGTAATCATAATAACCATCTTCTTCAGTATCATCTTTAAATCTTTGGACTGTGCATGTTTTGCCATCGATAATATAAACTTCATTTCGATAATATGCTGGGTGCTTACTATTGATATCTACCTTTGCATATTTAATTTCATTATTCATTTTATTATTTAGTTTTTCATAAATATCTTTTGTATCTAAATCCTTATAGAGTTCTTCTGCCTTGCTACTCTTTCCAAACATCGAAGAAATTTCTGATCCATTCAATCCCATAAAAACACTCCCACCTACAACAATTGATACAGTTATCCCTATAATTACCTTTGCACTCGTTGTCATTGATGTCAATGTTTGCTTTAATGTTTTTTTAGTTCCTTCTTTTATCATTTGTTTGGTAGCCTCTGTTCCAAATACTTGGATCGGATTCATCTTAATCGCTAGTGCCATCATAATAGGCAATGCAACTACCACTTTTGGCAATAAGTTATTTTTTTCTAGACTTTCTAATTCCTCTTTCATTTCTGCTGCACTTTGAAATCTCTTTTTTGGATCTCTTTGGAGTGCTTTTGATAAAAATTGATTAAGTTCATTTGTTCCATTAATTGGATATGGAACTTCTTTTTTTATTCTATTTTCTATAATTATTTTAATATCCTTACCTTCAAAATCTTTATCCATAAAGGGTAGAAGATTATTATTATAGATTTGATATATAACTAATCCCAATGAATATAAATCAGATTGCTTCGTATATTGACGATCAGTAATAACTTCTGTGTTGAACTGCACTTTGTCCACACCATTAAACCACTAATTAATACACCCGAAAA
>CAZWXH010000138.1:0-3872 GCA_964637725.1 uncultured Coprobacillus sp.
TGGATGCTTTTTCTCTAACTTCATTAGAAGAGTTACCAGAATTAAAAGAAATCAAAGCTGACTTTGATCAAGATGATATCTTCAATACAAGATATACAGAAGACATAGATAATACAGAAGAGGACAATTAATTGTCTTTTTTTTGTGGTTATATTTGACACACAAGTTAGCATATGCTAACATCTATATTTGTAAGTTAGTCGTTGCTAACTAAGGAGGTCTCGATGTTTGATAAAAGATTATTAAAAGAATTGCCTGAATCAAAATCAACAGTTCTTAAACAAGTTTTATTTCAGTGGATAGCATTAATGATGAATATTATATTTACATTCTTATTAACGTATATGTTTGTACTATTATTTCAACGTAAGTTAAATATAGAATATATAGTTTATTTAGTTGGGGGTATTCTATTTACATTAATCATAAGAAGTTGCTGTTTAAAAAAAGCAACGACTTATTCATTTGAAGGAGCGAGTCTTATTAAAACAGTTTTACGTAAAAGATTATTTCAAAAAATATTAAATATTGGAAATGATTATCAAGATCATGTTTCAACAAGTGAACTTGTTCAGTTGTCTGTGGAAGGAATAAATCAACTAGAAACATATTTTGCCCTGTATCTACCACAATTGTTTTATAGTGTTTTAGCACCTATTACTTTATTTTTGATTATATCCTTTATGGATTTAAAAAGTGCTCTTGTTCTTTTTGTTTGTGTTCCTTTAATTCCTATATCAATTATATTAGTTCAAAAGTTTGCTAAAAAGTTATTAGCGAAGTATTGGGGTAAATACGTCACTTTAGGAAATAGTTTCTTAGAGAACTTGCAAGGCTTAACAACTTTAAAAATATATCAAAGTGATGAATATAAACAAAAGGAAATGAATAAAGAGGCAGAAAACTTTCGTAAGATTACGATGAGAGTTTTAATTATGCAGCTTAATAGTATTAGTATGATGGACATTGTTGCTTATGGGGGAGCAGCACTTGGAAACTACTTTGCATTAACACATTATATTAAAGGTGATATTAGTTTGTTTTCAACAATCTTTATCATATTAGTTTCTTTTGAGTTCTTTATTCCTTTAAGACAATTAGGTTCTTTTTTCCATATTGCGATGAACGGCATTGCTGCTAGTGAAAAGATATGGAAGATATTAGATATTAATGAAAATGATAAGAAAAATCTGAATTTTGATAGTTTAGAATTTCCTATTCAGTTTCACAATTTATCGTTTCAATTTGATAAACAAAGACATGTTTTAAATAATGTTTCATTTCAAATCAATTCTCGAGAGTTTGTTGGTATTATTGGTAAAAGTGGGGCAGGGAAGAGTACTATCGCAAAATTGATTATGGGATATCATTCTGACTACAGCGGACAGTTATCTATCCAAGGTAAAGAAAGACGTGATATTTTGGATCAAGACTTCTTAAAACACTTTGTTTATATTAGTCATGATCCTATGATTTTTAAAGGAACGGTTCGTTATAATTTATCAATGGGACATGAATATAGTGATGAAGAGTTAGAGACTGTTTTATCAAAAGTATCATTAAAGGGGTATTTTGATGGAATCAATGGCTTAGATACAGAGTTATTAGAAGCTGGTCATAATTTATCAGGTGGCCAGAAACAACGTTTAAATTTAGCAAGGGCGTTATTAAAAGATGCTGATGTTTATATATTTGATGAAGCAACAAGTAATATAGATAGAGAGAGTGAGGAAAATATTCTTAATATTATATCAACTTTAGCTAAGAGAAAGACTGTTATTATGATAACGCATAGATTAAGTAATGTTGTCTTATCTGATCAAATTATTGTGATGGATCAAGGAACTATAAAAGAAACTGGCAATCATCACACTTTAATGAATAAACAAGGTATGTATTATGATATGTTTAGCCAACAAGAAGAATTGGAGGAATACGCATAATGGAGATGAAAGGAATGTATGTTATATTAAGAATGTTACAGTTTGTAAAACCCCTTATATTTCCAATGATATTTGCGGTTATACTCGGGGTTCTTGGCTTTATCTGTGCAATAGGGATACCTGTTATAGCAATTATGGGAGTTATGCAAGTTTTAGGCATGGTGCCTCATTTCAACTTATCAGCGATACTTTTTATATTATTAGGCTTAGCGATTATGCGTGGTGTTCTTCATTATGGTGAACAAGCATGTAATCATTATATTGCTTTTAAACTACTCGCTAATATTCGTGATTGTGTCTATACAAAGTTAAGACAACTTGCTCCCGCTAAACTGGATGCAAAGGATAAAGGTGATTTAATCTCATTGATTACTAATGATATAGAATTATTAGAAGTATTCTATGCTCATACTATTTCACCAGTTATGATTGCCTTCTTCACATCATTAATCTTATTAATCTTTTTCTATCATATCCATCCACTAGCTTCTCTCATTGCTTTTCTTGCTTATATGACTATGGCAATCATTATTCCTTTTTATGTTTCTAATAAAGGGAAGGTTTTAGGACAAAGAACCCGTGATGAAATAGGAAATATGAGTAGTTTCTTATTAGAAAGTTTTAGAGGGATTCCAACAATACTTCAATACCAAATGGGGCATGAAAGAATGGAATCGCTATTACATAAACATGATTCAGTTGAAAACATGCAAATATCAATGAAGAAAATAGAAGCTATCCAAATTACTATTTCACAACTCCTTATTTCAGTTTCTGCAATAATGATGTTTATTACTATGTTTATGCTTTATCAAGATGGAATAGTTCGCTTTTATCATGTTTTGTTATCTACTGTCTTAATGTTATCTAGTTTTGGACCAGTTTTAGCCTTGTCTAATCTCGCCAATAATCTTTTGTTGACATTAAGCAGTGGCCGTAGGGTAATTTCATTACTTGATGAAAAAGAATCGATTCGTGAAGTTTCTTCTAAACCCAAAAGTGAATTTGGAGATATTCAGTTCTCTCAAGTTTCATTTCAATATGATGATGAAAAGATTCTTGAAGATCTTAATATTACTTTAAAAGCGCATGATATTACTGGGATTGTCGGAAAGAGCGGTAGTGGGAAATCAACACTATTAAAACTAATTATGCGTTTTTATGATCCACAACAAGGAAACATCACAATTGACAAAAACAATCTAATAGATATCAATACAATAGATATGCGTCATATGTTTGCCTATGTCACTCAAGAAACTGTGTTATTCCATGATTCTATCTTCAATAATATTAAAATTGCTAATCTGGATGCTACAAAAGAAGAATTATATGAAGCATGTAAAAAAGCCAATATTCATGATTTCATAATGTCTTTACCACAAGGCTATAATACAACTGTTAAAGAATTAGGCTCATCATTATCTGGTGGTGAAAGACAGCGTATTGCTATAGCAAGAGCGTTTCTAAGTCATGCATCATGTATTTTATTAGATGAACCAACGAGTAATCTAGATGTCTTAAATGAAGCTATTATCTTAAAAAGCTTACAACAGACGCAACAAACAATTGTTTTAGTTACTCATCGTAAGTCAACGATGAAAGTCGTTAATCATATAATTGAAATAAATAAAGGAAGAATAAGCTAATGAATATTGAAAAGAAAAGAAAAAAAGAAATCAAACTCATACAAACGATGATTGAACTTTATGCATCACATCATCAAGATATAGATGCTCAAGAACTCATTGAATATTCTACAAAACGAATTGAAAAGTGTCCTATGATGAAATCAAAGACATTTTGTAGTCAATGTAAAATTCATTGTTATGAAAAACATATGCAAGATAAAATAAAAAAAGTTATGCGTTATAGTGGCATAAGGATGCTTTGGACTCATCCTATTTTAGTTATAAGACATGCTTTAAA
>CAZWXH010000139.1:0-3858 GCA_964637725.1 uncultured Coprobacillus sp.
AGGATCATTGATTTTGATGAACTTGTTTGACAAAATATTTTCTAAACAGTACAATATACTAAGGAAATAAAGGAGTTTATATGAAAAATCTAGTTGTTACTGACAAAGACATATCAACACAATTATTTAAGAATTCAGTAATTGTGAATTTAAATAATATTCATTATTCTTCATGTAGCGGTGGATTAGAATGTTTAAAGTGTGAAGGTGAATGTTATTTTAAAGATGATATGAATATTATTTCAAGATGGATGAATGAATGTCAATTAATCATCTATGTCACAAAAATCAAATATGGATGTTTTGATATCCCTTTTAAAAAGATGTTAGAGAGATTAGTGGTTAATCATGAACCATATTATTCAATTGTAGATGGCGAAACATGTCACTTAGGAATTAGTCAACTTCAAAAGAAATTATTGGTTATTGGTTATGGTGATGCGACTGATGAAGAAAAGAAAATGTTTAAG
Organism: uncultured Coprobacillus sp.; assembly: GCA_964637725.1. GTDB lineage: Bacteria > Bacillota_I > Bacilli_A > Erysipelotrichales > Coprobacillaceae > CAZWXH01. The sequence goes on from CAZWXH010000139.1 coordinate 471, forward strand.
GATTTATTAGATGAATCAACATTAGCTTTTTCCTATTCTTCTGTTGATGCTTACTTTTGTGAAGAAACAGAATTAGAAGATGCTCTTCATACCTTTGGAGGTGTTGATCATGTCTAAGATATTGTTAATTAGTTCAGGTTTAAAACATGCTCAAGACTTTGTTGATCCGTTTATTAAGAGATTAGAAGTTTATCTTGAATCAAAAAGTGATTGTGTAGATATTAGAACTGTCTCTACATTTGATGAAAGAGCCTTCTTTGAATATGATAAAGTTGTTTTTGTTTTCTCAACAGCGTTAGATTCAATTCCTTCTTCCACTTTAGAGATCTTCTCTAAATTAGAAGGACAAAAATCAAATAATCCATTAATTTATGCAATGATAGCATGTGATGAATATGAAGCAGAAAAATGCACTCTTTCTGAAAAGATAGTTGAGAAGTGGTGTGAAAGAGAAAACTTTAAGTTTATGGGATCTTTAAAAATAGGTTCAATGTTATTTATTATGAAAAGTGTATCTAAGTTTATTGTATCGAATTATATCAAGGATTTTTCTGATATTATTATAAAAGGCAGAAAAACCCATTTAAAAGTTTCAATGATTTCAGAGAAAGCTTTTATGAAAACCGCAAACAAGTATTGGACTAAAGAAATTAAAAAGAAACAGAAAGAAAAAAGTGCTCCTTATAATTAAGGAGTATTTTTCTTGTTTGTTTCTAGACAGAACAATGTTATGTCATGAATCAGTTGATAGGGAATATCTTGTGAATGTAAGAACTGGATTGTGTTTTTTGTGTTGGTTTTATATCCTTGTAATTGTGTTTGAAATTTGTTGATTGCTTCTGGTGAACAGTAGAAACCAATATGATTTTTATTGACCGCAAATTGAACAAGGAAACCATGATTATTATAAGTGGGGACACCCCAAGATATTTTTTCAATTGAATCAGGGGCACATGTCATAATGGTTTTACGAAGAGTATTAAGTTTATCTTGTGTGAGTTTATCAAATTGATTGATATAGTTTTGAATATTATCCATTAATCATCTTCCTGACTAGTGATAAAGGAACATCCATTCTTTTGGCAATCTCTTCGTGTGAAAGACCTTGACTCAAAAATTTTTTTGCGACTCTTCGTAGACTTTCTCCAACTTCGATGATATGACCATCAGGATCGTAGAAACGAATGACTCTTTGTCCCCAACGATGTTCTTTAATACCATGAAGTAAAGCAACGTTGTATTGATTAAGTTTCCCTAATATGTCCTCAATATTCTCAGTCTCAAAATATAATTCACAACCATGATTCATTAAATGAATATCTTCATTGTCTTTGTGAATAAAGTCTTTCCAAGTTTCTAATGTTTGTAGACAAATACCAGAAGTTAATGTGACATTTGCGCCAAAGTCTAAGATAACATGTAAATTCATAACTTCTCGATAAAATTGCTTAGATTTATCCATGTCACTGACAACCAACATTGTATTTTTGTATTTCATAGTTTTCCCTTCTTTCCATAACATTTTAGCATATTATCATGATAATATACATAGATAATAGTAAAGACGTCAAGAAAGTGAATATCGAGTAGAATGTTCTAAATGTAGTAAAAAATCATATATTGATGTGTGAGAAGGAGGAAGTATATGCAAACAATAGATATACTTAAAGACATAGGAAAAAGATGTGATGGGGATATTTATTTAGGTGTAGTAGGCCCTGTGAGAGTTGGAAAATCATCGTTTATTAAACGCTTTATGGAGGTCGCAGTTATTCCTTATATTGATGATATAGATGCCAAGATTCGTGCAACTGATGAGCTTCCACAATCTGGGGAAGGCAAAATGATCATGACAGTTGAACCTAAGTTTGTGCCGAATCAAGCAGCTAGAATTTTTGTTGAGGAGAACTTAGGAGTTAATATTCGTCTTGTTGATTGTGTTGGATATGTGATTGATGGGGCAAAAGGTTATAAAGATGAACAAGGCATTCGTTATGTTAAAACACCTTGGTATTTAGAAGCTATTCCATTTGATGAAGCTGCTAAAGTAGGAACTCAAAAAGTTATTCAAGATCATTCAACGATTGGTATTGTTATGACTTGTGATGGTTCTATATGTGAAATCGAGGCAGCAGATTATCGTCAAGCAACTGATGATGTGATTGGTGAATTAAAAGAAATAGGGAAACCATTTGTGATTGTCGTTAATTCAAAAGAACCAAACAGCCCTCATTGTATTCAAATGGTAGAAGAATTAAGATTAAAACATGATGTTCCTGTTATGGCTTTAAAAGTCAATGAAATGAATGAAGAAGATATTGCTCATTTATTAAAAGAAGCATTATATGAATTTCCAATTCATGAAGTGAAAATAGAAGTTCCACGTTGGATTGCTTTAATGGATTCATCACATTGGTTAAAACAAACATTAGATGAAGCCTTAGAACAATCTTTACAAGAGATTAATCGTTTTAGAGATGTTGAAAGTATTGCATCTTGTATGAGTGAATTTGATTTTATTGATAAAGCTTATTTATCTTCTATTGATACATCATCTTCATCAGCAAGTCTAAGAATAAAAGAAAGAAAAGGCTTGTATAATGAAATCCTTAATGAAATATTAGGGCAAGATAGATTTGATGAAGCCATGTTTCTAAGCCAAATGCAAGAACTAATGCAAATAAAAAAAGAATATGATGCTTATCAAGGCGCTATTAAAATGGTTAAACAAACTGGTTATGGTTATGCATTACCAACGAGTGATGATATTGAAGTGAGTGTTCCTCAAGTTATTAAACAAGGACCTCGTTTTGGAATGAAACTTGTTTCTAAAGCTTCAACGATTCATATGATTAAAGTTGATATTGAATCAACCTTTGAACCAATTATTGGTTCTAAAGAACAAGCCGAAGCATTTATTCAATATCTTCAAAGTCATGGTGATAACAATAAAGATGCAATCTTTGACTGTGATGTATTTGGTCGAAAACTAGGCGATTTAATTAATGAAGGAATGCGAGTTAAACTGGCTTCAATGAATGAAACCGCTTGTATTCGAGTGCATGATATTCTAAGTAAAATCGTCAATAAAGGGAAGACAAATGTTATCGCAATAGTTTTGTAATAAATGTGTTGCAACCCGTATAATGAAATGGTATACTAGGGCATAGATTTATGTAGGAGGCAATATAGATGAACAAGAAGGAACTTATTGATGTCGTTTCATTAAAGAAAGATTTAACAAAAAAAGAAGCTGAAGCGTTAGTAGATACAGTTTTTGATACAATGATTGAAAGCATTATGGAAGGCGATAAAGTTTTAATTTCTGGATTTGGGACATTTAAAGTAAATAACCGTAAAGAACGTAAAGGTGTAAGCCCAAAAACAA
>CAZWXH010000140.1:0-3766 GCA_964637725.1 uncultured Coprobacillus sp.
TTGTTGTAATGTAATTTGTGCCATATTTAATCTTTTATATAATGTTTTTACATTTCCATATCCTAGATGGAATATATCATAAACATGGAGCCTTTTTTCTTTGTTTCCTATAATATCTAAAGTTAAAAACTCTTGCCAAGATATTGTTTCCTTATTATGCGTAAAAGTGACCACATTTTCTATAGCTTGTATAATGGCTTCTTCTCTTGCTTCTGCAATTCCTACTTTATTTTTTCCAATAGCATCCTTTTTATCTACAAACGCATGTTTTGCATGAGGAAGTCTTGCCATTATTTTGTTTCTAATCTTACCCCCTGGTCCATCTGGATCAGTTAAGACTATTATCCCTCTTGCTTTATCTGTTTGTTCAATTAGATCTAATATTTTATCATCAATTGCCATACCATTCGTTTCAATTGTATCGGCATTAAATAATCTTTTAATAATTGCTGTATCAGTTTTTCCTTCTACAACAATAACCTCTTTTATCTCATTCATTTTATCACCAATCATATTATACATCAAAAGAAAAAAAAGGAAAGAACCCTTTCCTATTTCATACCTCTAAAAATGTCTCTAACATCATCAGCAAGATTATCAGTTACAATAACCATTCTATCTCTGACTTCAACATTATAATCTTTATCATCAATATTAATCTTTTTGTCTTTCATGATTTTGTTTAAATCATCACCATCTTCAAAGCGATAAACATCAACATTTCCATTGTTTGTCGTATAACGATAACCTTCTACTCCACCAATTGATGTCGCATCAATTTCACTACGATTTGTATAATTTACATTTTGATCTTTAAGTGCTGTTTCAAAACGATTATACCAACCATCACTTGTATTCGTATTTGTATTATCCTTATCTTGTTCAACAATGTCATTATTGTTGTTTGATGTATCGTTTTTATCATCATTATCATCACCTGTTGTACATCCAGCTAATAAAGACACACACATCATCATCATTAATAATTTTTTCATTATATTTACCTCCACAATTAGAATGGTCAAATAAACATATAATTATACTTATCCTTTTAAAAATCTTTCTATTTTTCCACACGCTATTTTATTTCCTGAATTTCCAGATGGTTGACTATGGAAGTCATCTGGATGTTCATGAATAACAATTGTTCTTCCAAGTAATTCTTTAGGTTTAAATTTATCTATATAAATCAATCCCCAAGCAACACCTTGAGTCGCAAACAATGGTGGTAAATCACCCAAGTGATATGGATGATCACATTTATCTGGGTTATAATGTCCTTTGGTTTTTTCATAGGCTATAGAGCTATTATTAAGACAACTATTTCCCTCATGAATATGAAAACCAAAGATTCCTCCAACACATTTTTGACTTCTTTTTAAACCATTGACTTCATAAAGCATTAATGTTCCTTCTTGATACTTATAAAAACAAACTGTTCCTTCGATTCTATCACCTGATATAAATGCAAAAACTTTTGGTTTCTCATTTATTACTTCACAAAAAATTTGAGTCGTTAACTTTGTAGGTTTTATCTTCAATTTTATCACCTTTATAATATATGCTTTAAAATAAAAAAATTGAAAATAATATTTTAATACATACAAAAATATAAATATTTGTTAGAATAGTAAAAGATAAGGAGATTGATTATGGAAAAATATATTACAAATATTTTAAAGGATATCATGGCTATTGATAGTCCTTCTGGTTATACAAAGAATGTTATTGAATATTGTGAGAAAACTGCCCAAGAATTAGGTTATGAAACTTCTAAGACAAACAAAGGAAATCTTCAAATTCATGTCAAGGGACAAGATGATTATACAGTTGGTCTTTGTGCTCATGTTGATACTTTAGGTTTAATGGTGAGAAGCTTAGGTGATGATGGGACATTGAAGTTCACAAATGTTGGTGGGCCTATCATTCCAACTTTAGATGGTGAGTACTGCCGTATTATAACTCGAAATAATAAAGTTTATACTGGAACTATTCTATCGAACTCACCTGCTGCTCATGTTTATGAAGATGCTAAATCATTGTCAAGAGATGTTGATACTATGCATATCCGTGTTGATGAGATGGTTAAATCAAAAAAGGATTTGGAAGATTTAGATATCCAAAATGGTGATTATATTGCGATTGATACAAAGACAATAATCACAGATTCAGGATTTATTAAGTCACGCTTTTTAGATGATAAGATGAGTGTTGCTATTCTTTTTGGAATGTTAAAGAGTTTAAAAGACAAAAATATAATCCCTCAACACAACTTATTATTAATGATTTCTACTTTTGAAGAAGTTGGCCATGGAAGTAGTTATATTCCTGAATATGTTGATGAACTCATTGCGATTGATATGGGATGCATTGGAAAGGATTTAGCTTGTAGTGAATATGATGTAAGCATTTGTGCTAAGGATCGAAGTGGTCCTTATGATTATGATATGACATCACGTTTCATAAAACTTGCTAAAGATCATAACTTACAATATGCAGTGGATATATATCCATTCTATAGTAGTGATGTTTCAGCTGCATTAAGTGGTGGTCATAACATCAAAGGTGGTTTAATTGGCCCTGGTGTCCATGCTTCTCATGGTATGGAAAGAACGCATATTCAAGCTGTTATGAATACATTTGAATTAATAATTGCATATATAACTGAAAAGGAATAAAGTCAACTGACTTTACTCCTTTATTTTTTGATCTATAAATGTAAAAACCTTATTCCAATATGCTTCTGGATTAAAATCCTTTGATTCTGCATGTCCAGCTTGCTTAACTACATAAATATCTTTCTCACATTTAGCAGCCTCATAAACTTTATAAACCATCTCTGATAAAACAAAATCATCTTTACCACCATGGATAAATAAAATTGGTTGCTTTGATTTTTCTACTTGTTTAAGACTAGAGGCGTCTTTAAAATCATAGCCAGCATGAAAGTTTGCCATCATATTTGCTAAATCCAAAATAGGAAATGTTGGTAAAGAAAATTGTTTATCCAACTCACTCGCGAAGATATCCCAAGCACTTGTATAACCGCAATCCTCAATATAGCCAACAATATGATCTAAGTTGTCACCTGCTACATTCATGGTCGTTGCTCCACCCATAGAAACTCCGTGTAAGATAATTTTAGCATCTTTGTCTTGATCTACAATCCACTTAACCCACGATGCTATATCGTCTTTATCAAGCCAACCCATACCAATATAATCTCCTTCACTTGTTCCATGAGCACGATTATTAGGTAATAACACATTATAGCCTTGATCATAGTATCTTTTTCCAAAAGCCATCATACTTTCATTATCAGCTTTATATCCATGAATCATAATTGCCCATAAATGACTATTCTCTTGTTTAATATATTGAGCTTTTAAATTTAAATTATCATGACTCTTTATTGAAGTTGCTTGTGTTTCTTTAGAAAAGTTTTTCCCTATCAAGTTTTCTGCTTCTCTATTTAAAGCGATGACTTTTTCATCACCTTTTAAAGTCTTAGGATCTGTATATTCAAACCTTCCCTCAATAGAAGAACTTTTTGGAGACAGTGCATATTGAACAAAATATTCTCCAATACCAACCCCTAAAACTGTCAATATTATAACTACACTCAATCCAATAATTATTATCTTTTTTCTTTTTCGATTCAAAACAATTCCCTCTTTCTATAATCCTATTCTATACCAAACAAATAAAGAATATCGAGTAGAGTAAAATAACCATTGTTATTTTACCCTCTCACACCACCGTACGT
>CAZWXH010000141.1:0-3574 GCA_964637725.1 uncultured Coprobacillus sp.
AATCTGTATCAAAGGCGATTGGTAAATCTGGATAATGAGCTTGAATATCACCAATGATATTATAATTTGTCCACCCTGGTTTTGGTGTTGTTGTAATATAACCATAAGTCTCACTGTTTAAATCTGGATCAATTGGACCAAAACATCCTAAGCCCAAACCTTCAATATCTTTTCCATCAAAAAACTTAAAAATATTTTCTACTGTTTCTTTAGGAGTTGTTGTTTTAAAAGCATCTCTTTCTAAAATGTTTCCAAATTCATCTCCAATAGCAACTACAAATTTAGTTCCCCCTGCTTCAATAGCACCTAACTTCATCATTTTTCCTCCTTATTTAATGCATCTTTCATGCCTTTTAAAATGATTTTTCTTGCTTCTACTGCTTCTTCTTTTTCTAAAGGTCGTATACCTTCTAAAGGATATTTTATACCAAGATTCTGGTATTTGGCAATACCCATTGTGTGATATGGTAAAACATCTAATGCTTTTACATTCTTTAAAGTGGCTATAAACTCACCTAAACGGTATAAATAATCATTATTTTGAGTCATCGTTGGGACAACAACATGACGTACCCACAATCCAATATTCTTATCATCAACATACTTTGCAAACTTTAAAATCATATGATTAGGTTGCGCCGTTAATTTTATATGTTCCTCATTATCAATATGTTTAATATCTAACATAACTAGATTGGTAGCATCTAATAAACGATCTAATTTTTGAAGATATTCACTTGATTCATTAAAAGTAATACCTGAAGTATCTATACATGTATGGATTCCTTCTTTTTGACATCTTTCAAATAATTCAGTCACAAAATCAATTTGCATAAGTGGTTCACCACCCGTACATGTAATACCTCCATTTTTATAAAACTCTTCTTTACTACGATATTGATGCATAATTTCATCAATACTGATTTTATCACCAACACAAGGTTCCCATGTATCAGGATTATGACAATAAAGACATCTCATCGGACATCCTTGTAAAAAGACAACCAAGCGAATGCCTGGACCATCAACAGTTCCACAGCTTTCTATTGAATGAATATATCCTTCCATAATTTCACCGACTTTCTGTACTTATTCTATCATATATTCATATTCAATTCACTTGATTTGTTTATAATATAACAAAAGATTTTAATAATTCTATTTTTATAGATTTATATTTTGTAATAATGATATACTTATATAAGGAGGAGTAAATATGCAAAAAACTTTTATGATGTTAAAACCTGATGCTTTTATGAATAATAATGAGGATGCTATTATAAAGATGCTTGAAGATCATAACTTAATTGTTCATAAGAAAGTCTTAGTGCAAGTTGATATGGATATAATGAAGATATTGTTAGAACACTATCATCAAGTGATAGATGAAAGAGGAAAAGATTTTAATTTTCCTGGGAAGATGTTTAATAACTTTTATTTCGATGGACCTCACTATATTATGCCAATGATTATTGAATATGATGGCGATGAAGACATCATTGAATATACACGTTCGCTTGTTGGAAAAACCAATCCATCTAAAGCTGATAGAGGAACTATTAGAGCAACATTTAGTGATGATGATTATATCAAGGCAGAAGCTGATAATCGTCTAGTTAATAATGTCATCCATGCCGCTGATTCGTTAGAGAGTGTAAAAAGAGAACTTAAAGTTTGGGAAAATATTTTAAGATAAGATTTGACATCTTATCTTTTTTTGTTGCCAAAAAATGTAAATAAAGATAAAATATGAATAAGGAGGAATATTTATGAAATCGGTTAAAACTAAAGTCATCGTTTTGGTTTGTACATTCACAATAGCCTCTTCCCTTATTATTGGAGCCTTTAGTATCATTAATTCTTGTAAAGTTGTTGATGCTGACTCCGAGAAAATATTGAATTTGTTATGTGAAAACAAAGTCAATAATATTAATACATTACTATATTCTATTCAAAACTCTGTCGATACACTTACGAAGTATGCTCAAAGTCAAATGGATGACTATGACAAACTCAAGAGTGATAAAACATATTTAAAACAATATATTAACAGTTTGGTTGATGTTTCTATTAACGCTGCTGGGAATACTTCTGGCGCAACTACTGTATATATTCGTATTAATCCTGAGTTTGCTGGTGGAACATCAGGATTTTTTTACGAAAGAAAAAATCAAGAAGGACCTTTTGTTTCACTTCCTCCAACAGATTTGTTAGGATATGATAAAGATAATATAGAGCGTGTTGGATGGTATTATCAACCTGTCAATAATAAAGAAGCAACATGGATTAATCCATATATGAATAGAAATATTGATACTGAGATTATTTCATATGTTATTCCCTACTATTATCATGATCAATTAATTGGTGTTGTTGGTATGGATATTGATTTTAAAATTATCCAAGAAATTGTATCCGAAACCAATACTTATCAAACTGGTTATGCTTTCTTAGTCGATAACAACTCTACTATTCTCTACCATAAAAATATCAAACCTGGAACTAATTTAATTACATACAACAATGGTGAATTCAAAGATATGGCTGATATTATCAAAATCGAGGATTCTCAATACATTCCTAAAGAACTTGTCGAATATGTATATGGTGGAACAGAAAAAAAAGCTACATTTCGTATTTTAGAAAATGATATGCGCTTTATTCTAACTGTCCCTTCAAGTGAGGTCGATAGTCAAGCTAATAGTTTATTATTACAAATCTGTACAACCATGTTTGTGATTGTCACTATCGCAATTATTCTTACCTTTATATTTTCAAGAAGACTTGTCAAACCACTTCTAGAATTAACAGAAGCTTCAAAAAAAATCGCTAGTGGTGACTTGAACGTTAAAATCGAACATAAATCTCATGATGAACTTGGCATTCTTGCTGAAAGTTTCCAACAAACCATTATCCACTTGGAGCGTTATTTCTCATCGATAAAATCACTCGCATATCAAGATTCATTAACTGGTATTAAAAACAAAACTGCTTATCTTGAAAAAGTTATTGAAATTGATGAAGATATAAAACAAAAGAAAGCACAATTTGCGATTATTGTATTTGATATTAATGGTCTTAAATTAGTCAATGATTCATATGGACATAGTGCTGGTGATTTATTGATTATTAATTCTTGTAAAATATTCTCTAAGGTATTTATTAAACATTCTATCTATCGAATTGGTGGCGATGAATTTGTTGTTATTATACAAAACATTAGTGAAGAGGAATGTTATCAACTTATTCATAAATTCAATAATGAAATAGGAACATTTAACAATTCAAGTTTATCACAACATAAAATATCAATTGCTCATGGATTAGCTATATTCAATCCTTCTAATGATAAATACTTTAAAGATGTATTTGAACGAGCTGATAAGAATATGTATCTTGATAAAAATCATACAAAAACAAGCAAACCTAAGTAATAGGCATGCTTGTTTTTATATCTTATGTTTTGATAATACACTAAATACCTCTTCTAATACTGATTCCAGTTTCTAAGGATTGTTTTAATGGTTTGATTATTTGAACATTTCAAAACAATAATAGTCCAAATAACAGTTCT
>CAZWXH010000142.1:0-3569 GCA_964637725.1 uncultured Coprobacillus sp.
TGATATTTTGGACAAGCACACCTTCAAACTTTGGTCGGGGAGAGGGTGTGTTTTTATATTATTTTACAACAAATTCAGCAGTACCGAATTGAGTACCTGTTAAGTCTCCAGCAATCAATTTAACTGGTGTAGTAGTATCAGTTAATTGATAAGCAACAGCACTTGAAACAGTTCCGCCAGGTTTGATTTCAGCGTAAGAGTTCGTTTCAGCTGTAGCATCGTTCAAAACACCGAATTGTAATTCATTGACTTTATTTGGATCATTGTCTTGTAGAGCGTGAAAGTTAAGTGTCCATGCGATGCTTGGTGTAAGTGGAGCAGAGTTATCATAATTAGAATTTACTAAGGTATCAAAATAAAAAGCGATTAATGGTTGGTCTCCATCTTCATTTCCTGCTTCACCTGGTTGAATGACTTTGTGTTCAGTGATGCGGACAGAGTATGAATTACCACGTAGCATTTTACCATCAAAATTTGCTTCAGCTGCAGTAGCTACGAAGTCACTTTGATTTTGTGGTGCTTGTTCTGCCTTTTGAGTCGTAGTAGATGTGGTAGTAGATTCTTTCTTTTTAGTTACTACTGTACTACTCGCTTTTGTACTTTCAGATGTTTTCTTTTCCTTTTGATTTGAGCATGCAGCAAGTGTTAATAAACTAGCTCCTAATAATAAAACACTTAATTTTTTGTTCATTTTTACTCTCCTTATGTTTTTATTCTTCAATAAATTCATTTACGATATCATAAAATACATTTTCTGGGATAATTTCAATATCTTGTCCCCTAGATTTATATTTTTCGGCTTTCTTTTGTTTAGAACTCTTTCCATCTTTGATAGTTTTGCAGTAATCATTATTACCTAAAATTAAATAGTTGGTCTTTAATGTCACTGTGTTTTCATTAATACCACCTAAATCAGCAACTATCTTGGCAGCATCTTTTCTTAGCATTTTTTCCAATTTACCAGTAAATACACAATGCTTATTGTATAAAGGACTGTAAATATCTATTTTACTTGGGTCACCCTGAATTGCGGATACATTTAATCCTTTTTGCTTATGCTTTCTATGTCTTTTAAATGAATTGATAAAGTCATCTTGATTATCAATATCTTTTAGCATTTCTAACAAACATCTATGTGTAGAAAGTGCATCTGCTAGTGCTCTATGTGAAAACTCTGTAGAAATGTTAAAGTGTTCAATCATATCAACAAGGCGATGGTGTTCTAATTCAGGGTAGAGTTTTCTAGAGTATCGCATAATATCTATGAAATCATTACTAAAAGTAAAGTTCAAAAATTCTAAAGCTTTGTCATACAAAAAGTTAATATCAAATGATGTGTTATATCCAATTAAGATGTTATCTCCTATAAAATCAAAAAATTTTGGAAGTATCTCATAAATAGATGGAGCGTTTTCGAGCATATCATTTGTAATTCCGGTTAGATAGGTAATAAATCCATCTACATAATAACCATCATCGACACCAGGAGGTTGAACAAGTGACTGAAATCTATCAATCTCAACTCCATTTTTATATTTAATCGCTGCTACTTCAATTAAGTTATCATATTGAGAACTTAATCCGGTTGTTTCAGTATCGATGACACAATATTCATCGGGGAAACCTATAATACTTTTTCCCCGTCCAGCACGTTCAGTTTTTGCTTTAGTTGTAATATCTTGTAAGTAATCAGTATTACTTTTTGAACCAAGTGCGTCATCTAGTTTATATTCAAAATTTTTACTTATAGATTGTTTGTCGAAATCTAATTGAAAGGTGTACTTTGTATTTTGTGCTGGTTTGTCACAAGTATAAGTAAACCTGTCATCAATGACATTTATAATTTCGTTGTTTATAGAAACAATAGGGATTTCTTTATTATGAATGCTATCCTTATATTCAAGATTTCCAACAATTGAGAAACTTGTTCCATCATCTAAAGTAGAAAATTTTACTTTTGGAAGATAGTGAATATAATGTGAAAGACCATATTTCTTGATTAGTGAAACAGTATATTTTGCTTCCTTTTCGTGAGCCATAAACTCAAAGAATATTTTTTCAGACGGTGTTGGTTCTTCAACAAGTAGAATATCTTCGTATCTTATTAAATTAATATCTTCTGTAAAGTAGAATTTATCATTTTCATAAATCGATAGAAGCACAGATTGACCTGAGGCTATTCCAACTGCATTTCTTTCTTTATGTGGAATTTCGTTAAACAGATAAATTAAATTATTTTTACTAGTTATTCTTTTCATAGTATCCACCTATTCTATATAACTATTAAACTGTGCACTACCAAGATATTCACTTTCCATCATCTCTTTGACAACAAACTCATATTTTGGTTCAATTTCATAATCTTCCATGAATTTTAACCAGTTAGCATTATCTTGGTCTGTGTATTCAGCATAATGTTTAATTAAATTTTCAATCATAAATTCTTCGGCTTCGTTTTCCATTTTGGAGTGGAGATAGAAAGCCAGATTATATAAATCTTTTTCTTCCTTGTGCTTAGCTGCATGACCTAATTCGTGTAGTAATGATTTTTGCTGATCAAACAAAGACAGACTGCTATTAACAATTATTAAGTTGTACACAGAAAAATAATGTGCAGCATCTTCAATTTCGTCAGAATAAATTACTTCAACATCAAGTGCATCAACTAAATTTCTAATTTGACTACACACAAAAACAACACCTACTGTTGGCTTTTACTTTCTAAGTAAGCTTTAATAATATTTTTGATAATTGGTCGATCAGCGTCGGAAATACCTTTTCCATCATAAGACATAGCCGTGTCTAATGCGTGTTCTAGTAAGTTATCATCAGCTTCTTGATTCTTATTCATGTACTTATTATCTGTACGACCTAAGAGATAATCTACAGATACACCAAAAAAGTTAGCGACTTTTTGAAGGCCTTCAGAATTGGGAGAAACTTTTTTCCACTTACTAAAATATCCATTCGAAAAACCAAGACTGATTTCTAACTCTCTGATTGAAATCCCTTTTTCCCTAGCTAAATCTTTAATTAATTCATAAGGATTCATTGATATGTCAACCTTTCTTTTAGTTGACAAGAAAAATATAGAAAAAAACTCTAAAATTATGTTGACAAAATAGAGTTAAAGCTCTATACTTTGTCTTGTAAACAAGTTTCACAGCTAAAAAGACAACAAAAAACTTAAAAGATTTAAAAAGCTGACCGCCAAGAAAGCAAATAAATCAATGTTTTTATGTCTTATTTAACTATGCTTTGATTATAGAATAAAACTCTATTTGTGTCAATCTCATTTAGAAATTAGTTGTGAAATTTGTTTATAAAAATGAAAGGAGGAAATTTTATGGCTAATGTTCAAGAGGTGAAGAAAAAAATTCTTGATCATTTTGAAAAGAACGGTTGGGAAATAAGAGATGTTTCTACGGCACTTGGAGTTTCTGAACAATACTTAAGAAAGATTTTAAATAATCCAGAAAAGCATATTAAACAGCTTACTGATATTATTTCTTATTACAAAATCAGATAGAAAGGATGATGAGTAGATGAAACACTACATTACAAAATAT
>CAZWXH010000143.1:0-3562 GCA_964637725.1 uncultured Coprobacillus sp.
CGCTCACGAGGGACTTTCACCCTAGATGTATGACATGCCCGTCATACTAAGAAAACATCATCCATTTAAGAATGATGTTTTTATTTTGGATAATTACTGATTCTAAAGCCTCTGATCTTTGAATTGTCTTCATAATTCATTAAGACTTCAAATTGTGATGACTTTCCTGTTTTAATTCTAAATGCTGTCATAACATCTTCGCCCATATCAACATGAACTTCTTTGACTTGAAAATCTTGACTCAACTTTCTAAAATCTTCTAATGTTGATGACTGATTGAAACCTCCCGCAAAACCAAAGTCTTGACATTTGTCTAGTTCAAAGGTTGCACTTACAATATAACATTCTTCAATTGGTGCTGGTTCGTCATTTGGATTTCTTAGTTCAACATTTACAACTTGATTTCCCTTTTTGAAATCTATGAGCAGTTTCTCATTTGCCCCATCAGCTACAAATTCTATATCATCTACCGGCTTCCATCCTTGTTCGATTAAAGGCTTAATCTTACCAGGTAGGTTATATATAACATCATCTAACATAAACATTGATCCATTAAATTTATCAGATAATCTTTCAGGTGCTTTTTGTTGTGTATCTATTACAGAAAAATTCAAACCTGTTTTTGGTTTCTCATATGTTAACATAATTTCACTTAATAACCCTTGTTCATTAAGTGAAAACATAATGACTTGATTTTTATCATATTTATAAAACATTCTTTCCGGTTCATTTTCATAACTCCATATGTCATTTGGTTCACCATATGCTTCTATAATATCTTCTTTATGAGAAGATGCTAAAACAATGTTTTTAGGTAGTTCAACTTTATCATTTTTATATAAGTCTTCTGTAACAATAAGAGAAGAAACATAATATTTATCCATTGTTAGTGGATAGACCTCTACTGAGTCTATCATAACATTTGCGACAGTTCCATTCTTGATAAATTCTGTATGTTCTATTGGAACAAATTCAAAAGTATCCTCACCTATTTCATTTACGCTTTTCCACCCATCTTCTATAAAATCCTTTAGATCTGTAGGGACTTGTAAAACTTCGTTATTTATTTTAATCGCAAATGAATATAAGTTTTTAAATATATCAGATGAATTATTATTTTCACTCTTTACTGCTCTAATATTTTTTTGTTCTTGATTCAATTTCATTACATGATTTGTATCATGTGGAAGTAGTGTCACATAACAAAAAACAAGAAAACTCACTAGTATTACACCTAATATCATTTGTTTTTTATTTACTTTCATTATCATCACCTGTTGTCATTTTAACATATATATCCATTTTATAACAGTTCATTTCTTGATATAGAAGAAAAAAACTTCTACTAAATAGATTGCATAATCGAAACCCTAAAAACTATAAACATCAATACTGTGCCTATAGTCATTATAACTTTTTTGATCGGGAGATAATAGTTTATTTCTATGGATTATCTATCTATACTTTCATTCTAATATCCGTATCAAAATAACGTTCTTGAAAATATGTTTGTTCATATATCTCTTCTTTTGAAAACGAACTATTTTCAGGAGCAACTACCCATTTTTCTTCAACATCATCATTACGATGGATTATCGCAATAACCTTACCAATAAACTCATGAACTGGTTGATCCACTCCTAATACATAGGCATCTTGTTCTTCACCATCAGGGGCAATAACTCCTTCGACATATCCATAGTTAATTGGATAATACATTTCTTTATGTTCGGGATGATAACTACCTAATGGTCTATCAACTTTTACTTTTACAATTTTTCCAATCATATTATAGTACTCCTCTTTATCAATCATTTCTCATATTAAGTTTAGTTTGTGTATCTACCATCAAATAATCATTTTCTTCATTTGCCTCAATCAGCTCATAGATCACAAAATTTCTATAATATTTATTTTTTATAAAAGGATCACTTAAAACTATACTTTCTGCTTCTTCTTTATCTTTTGTTAAAAGAATCTGTAAAGCTCCATCATTATCTTTAAATGGACCACAAATAAATAGCTTTCCTTGCTTCTTCAACTGTTTTAAATGTTCAACATGTTGAATCAATAAAGATTCTTTTAATGTCCCTTTTTCTTTATCACTTAATAATGCTACAAATTTCATATCTAATCCCCATTTCATCATTATTTTCTTTTTACCTATAAACGACTTAATATATTTTCCGACTTTAATAAAAACATCTAATTTCTCGTTTTGTTATTAATTCTTATTGTATCAAATTCAAATATTTATAGAACGAACACTTTTACATATTCGTTACATTAATATACAAAACATAATAACATTATATTAAGATCTAATAATATCTAATAAATCTGAGAAATAGTAACGTTTATTCCGTTTTTGTTGTGACACAAATATAATTTCTAAGTCAATCATCTTCTGTATATATTTTCTCATATTAGTTTCTTTTATCCCAGTGTTTTCACAAAGATTTTTACATGTGAAAATGGGATTCTTAAATATCGCATCCACCACATGATCAATATTTATACTATTAATCTCATTTCTTAATTTTTCATTGACTACACTTCTTAAATCATCTAATTGTTCAATGAATTTTATATCTCTTTCACACTGCTTACTTAAACTTATCAAGAAAAATTTAATCCATTTAGTATATCCATCAGTATCTTTTTTTCTTGTAGCTTGTAAATAATTATAATATTTTTGCTTGTTTCTTTCTAACTCTTGGCTTATAAAAAAGCAAGGAATATCGATTTCTTGTTCTTTAAATAAATATAATGGAATCAAAACTCTTCCTACTCTTCCATTACCATCTGGGAAGGGATGAATAGTTTCAAACTGTGCATGTATTAGTGCGATTTTAATTATTGGAGGTAACTCTAAAATATCATATGTTGAATCATTCATATATTTTATTAAGTTCCCCATTAGTTCAGGTACATTGTTTGCGCTTGGTGGTATATGGTCACCAACTTTATTCTGTTGATAACGGAATTCTCCTGCTTGAAAATTTGAGTTTTTTCTTATATCTCCACTTAATAATGTTTCGTGTAATTTCTTTATAATTTTTTCAGTTATTAGTTTATCTTCTTTTATATAATGAAGACCTTCTGTAAGTGCCTCTTTATATCTAAGGACCTCTTTTATATCTGATGATTTTTTATTGTCAGATATATCAATATTTGATTCATATACTTCATCTATAGTCGTGTGAGTGCCCTCAATTTTTGTTGAGTAAAATGATTCTTTCTTTATAAGATGATTTAATGAATACAGCGCATTAGTTTCATTACTTTGTAGTTTGGCTTCTAATGTAGCTAAACTTTTAACTGCTAACCCATATTCATTAAAAAATAAATTTACATCAATCAAACTTTTATTCAAGGGCATTCTTAATACTTCAAACGATACCATTATATACACTTCTTTCTCATTTTATATTAGTATACCAACAAATTACACTTCATACAATATTAGTGTGTTTTTATATCATGTAGCAAAATAACATCTGACATATAAAAAAGCCATGAAGTTATTCATGACTTATTTACTCTTTATTTGCATATGCAT
>CAZWXH010000144.1:0-3521 GCA_964637725.1 uncultured Coprobacillus sp.
ATTAATCATTGTGTAGAAGAGAAACTTCCTAAGAAATATGAATGGTTAGCAGCTTTTGCATTATCATTCTCAATTATTGAATTATATTTAAAAGTCTTAAATCTTATTTTAAGAGCAACTCAGAAAAAAGAAGGGTAGATAAGAAATTATCTATCCTTTCAATTTGTATAAGGTCAGTAGTTATGATAAAATCATAACTAAAGGTTGTGTGATATATGAAAAAAATTGTAATTGGTGTTCTTGCTCATGTTGATGCGGGAAAGACAACTTTATCAGAAAGTATTCTTTATTTAACAAAGACGATTAGATCGCTTGGAAGAGTTGATAATGGGAATACTCTTTTAGATTATAATAATCAAGAGAAAAAAAGAGGGATTACAATCTTTTTAGCACAATCACAATTTGATTATCAAAATACAAAGTTTGTGTGGGTGGATACACCAGGACATATTGATTTTTCTACAGAGATGGAAAGAACTTTAAAAGTCTTGGATTATGCGATTATTGTTATTAATGGCTTGGATGGTGTTCAAGCACATACTTTAACGATATGGAACTTATTAAAGCATTATCATATTCCTTGCTTCATTTTTGTTAATAAGATGGATATTACACATTTGAGTAAAGAAGAATTAATGAATAATATTCAACATCATTTTCATGATCAATGTCTTGATTTTTCTTTGTCTTTAGATAGTTTTTATGAATCATTAGCAATGTGTAGCGATAACTTATTAAATAATTATATGGAAAATCAAGTGATTGATTTAAAACTTATTCAAGAAGAAATCAAGAATAGACATGTATTTCCATGTTTTTTTGGTTCGGCTTTAAAATTAGAGGGGATAGAAGAATTACTGCAAGGGATAGACACTTATAGTCTTAATCATGAATATCCGCAAGAATTTGGGGCGATTGTTTATAAAGTGACAAGAGATGGCCACGATCGTTTAACTCATGTTAAGATAACTGGTGGTTCTTTGAAAACAAAGATGAATGTAAGTGATAAGGAAAAAGTGGATCAGATTAGAATTTATTCTGGTCATAAATATCAAGTTGTTGATGAAGTTTTCGCTGGTGATGTTTGCGCATTAAAAGGATTAAAAAAGATACAAGTAGGGGATGCTTTAGGAATAGAGAAGTCTCATTCTTCGCCTTTGTTATCATCTTATATGAATTATCAAGTTATACTGCCTTTAGGTTGTGATACTTTTATGATGTTAGCTCATTTAAGACAATTGGCTGAAGAGGATCCTGAATTACATGTTACATATAATGAATCATTAAAAGAGATAAGAATTCAGCTGATGGGTGAAATTCAAATAGAGATCTTAAAGAATGTTATTAAAGAGAGATTTGATGTTGATGTAGAGTTTGATCAAGGTCATATTATTTATAAAGAAACGATAGAAGATACAGTTGAGGGAGTTGGTCATTATGAGCCACTTCGTCATTATGCTGAAGTTCATTTATTGTTAGAACCAGGAACACGGGGATCAGGGTTACAATTTTTAAGTGATTGTAAAGAAGATGTGTTGGATCGTCATTATCAAAGATTGATTCTCTCTCATTTGGTCGAAAAGGAGCATCTCGGTGTATTAACAGGTTCTCCTATCACTGATATGAAAATAACTTTATTGACTGGGAAAGCCCATTTAAAGCATACTGAAGGTGGAGATTTCAGACAAGCGACATATCGTGCTATTAGACAAGGATTGAAATTAGCTAAAAGTGTTATATTAGAACCTTACTATTCATTTTCTTTAGAAATTCCTCAAGAGTATATGAGTAAAGCAATTTATGATATCGAATCCATGCATGGAAGTTTTATTTTACCAGAAAATATAACTGACACGATTATAATAAAAGGAAGTGCTCCTGTTAAAGATATGCAGAGTTATCAAACTGATGTTATCTCATATACCAAAGGAAAAGGTAAACTTATTTGTACATTAGAAGGTTATGAAGTTTGTTATAATCAAGATGAAATTATCCAAGATATCAATTATGATAGTGAAACAGATATGGATAATCCTACAGGATCAATATTTTGTGCTCATGGAGCTGGTTTTAATGTCAAATGGGATAAAGTTAAAGATTATATGCATATCCCGTTTCAATATAAAATCAAACCAGTGGAAACTATTGTTGAAAAATATTCTTCATCTTTAGAAGGTGATGATGAACTAGAACATATTTTCACGCAAACTTATGGACCCATTGAACATCGTTTAGCAAGTTCAATAAGTCATAAGCGTTCAAATGCGACAAGTGAGTATGTGAAACCTTTGCCTGAATGTTTATTAGTTGATGGGTATAATGTTATTCATGCATGGCCAGAATTAAAAGAGTTAGTTGATGATCATATGGATGTTGCAAGAGAAAGATTAATTGATATCATGAGTAACTATCAAGGCTATAAACAATGTTTGTTGATTTTGGTTTTTGATGCTTATAAAGTCAAACAAAATCAAGGAACAGTTCATCAACATCATAATATTTCTGTTGTCTATACAAAAGAGGCACAAACGGCTGATATGTATATCGAAAAAGTAACTCGTGATCTTTTGGTTGATTATAATGTTGTCGTAGCGACATCTGATGCATTAGAACAATTAATTGTCGGTGGTGCTGGCGCAAGAAGAATGTCTTCAAGAGAACTTAAGTTAGAAGTTGAAGCATTAAGTCATGAGAAAAAGACGGAGTTTGAAAGAAAACAAAAAAAGAGTCGTAATTTTTTATTAGAAGATGTTAAGAATTATAAGGATTAAAAAAATAATCTTTGTAGGTGCATTTAAGAATAAAAAATGATAGAATACTACAGTAATAAAAGGAGGACTTTTTATGAAAATAAGAATTGGAATAGTTGGTTATGGTAACTTAGGTAGAGGAGTGGAATGCGCTATTTCTCATAGTCATGATATGGAAATAGTTGGTGTTTTCTCAAGAAGAGATCCTCAAAGTGTACATACATTAACATCATTACCGGTTTATCATATGGATGAATTAATGAATAAAAAAGACGATATGGATGTTTTGATTTTATGTGGTGGAAGCGCCAATGATTTACCTACTCAAAGCGTAGAATTAGCTGAACATTTTAATATCATAGATAGTTTTGATACACATGCAAAGATTCCTGAACATTTTGCGCGTGTTGATGAAGCAAGTAAAAAGAATAAGAATATCAGTATTATCTCAGTTGGTTGGGATCCTGGTTTATTCTCTTTAAATAGATTATATGGACAAGCGATATTACCACAAGGAGAAGATTATACTTTTTGGGGTAAAGGAGTTAGTCAAGGGCATAGTGATGCGATTAGAAGGATTGATGGGGTGAAAGATGCAAGACAATACACAATCCCTGTAGAAGAAGCGTTAAAAGCGGTAAGGAATGGAGAAAATCCAACCTTGACAACAAGACAAAAACATCTTCGTGATTGTTATGTTGTTGTTGAAGAAAATGCTGATAAAGAAAGTATTGAAAATGAAATTAAAACAATGCCAAATTACTTTGCTGA
>CAZWXH010000145.1:0-3511 GCA_964637725.1 uncultured Coprobacillus sp.
TTAATTTTCACTACTTTTTACATAAAAAATACAATTGCGATAAAATGTAAAATACTTGCTACATTGATAAAGAGATGCCATATAAAGTGAAAGAATTTTTTTTGTTTAGAATAAAAAACTACCCCTAATGAATACATGACTCCACCAGCAACAATCATTGTTAAAAACAAAGGTGAACCTTTTTGAATAAGGGCTGGAATAAATAACAGAGCTGCCCACCCCATAACTAAATAAATAGTAACCGATAGTTTAGGAAAACTATTTTTTGCGATTGATTTTAAAAGTATCCCTGCAATCGTTGCGCCCCACTCTAATACTAGAATAAGAATTCCAACCCAACCACCTACTAGTGAAAGTGCAATAGGAGTATAACTTCCTGCAATCGCAAGGTAAATACAAATATGATCTAATTTTCTAAAAACATATTTTTGTTCAGTTTCATATGACATACTATGATAAATAGTAGAAATTAAAAACATTAAAAATATACAGATTATATATATTGAAACACCAACACTTCTTGTAACATCGCCATTCATATATGCATACACTGCCGAAAAAGGCAACAAACATAAGCACGCAATTGCCATAACACCGTGACTGATAGCGTTTCCCACCTCTTCTCCAAAAGAAAGATGAAACATGTCACGCATTGTTTTTTCCATCATTTTTCATTACCTCTTTTCCTTATTCCATTATACCAAGTTGTTTTAATAAAAATTGGCCATTAGTAGATTGTGATTTGCCTGCTTTTATATGGTAATCAAAGTTAATTTTATTATCTTGATAATATTCATCAAAATGATAATTATCATATAAGATATCTTCTATTTCACACAACTCAAAATCATGCGTTGTTAAAAATGTAATGCCATGATTTAAAGAAAGCTTTTTAATGGTTGCTTTGGCTCCAGCAATTCTATCTAATGAATTGGTTCCTTTAAATATCTCATCAACAAAACAAATAAACGGCTTATTTAAAGCAGCATATTCTACCATATCCTTAATTCTTAAAAGTTCACCATAGAACGTTGATATCCCCTCTTCAACATTATCTTTAACACGCATCGATGTTTTCATAGTCATAATTGAACAATGAAAATCATTACCAAAAACATATCCGCCAGCATAGGCTAATATGAGGTTTAAACCAATAGTACGCATAAATGTTGTTTTACCAGACATGTTTGAACCAGTAATAATACAAACATTATTCTTGATTTTAAAATCATTTCCAACAACCTTATCTTGAGGAATTAAAGGATGTCTCATATTTTGAAATGAGAGTGTAATATTATCTTTTATTATTGGTGTTGTGACATCAAAACCATCGATTTTAAAAACACTTAAACTCATCAGTGATTCAATATAAGCAAGATTACTAAACCATTGTTCAATAGAAGATTGATAAGTATTTAACCAAGAAATATAACTGTTTCTTAACCAAAAATCATATAAACCTAATCCATTTAAAAATATAAATGCAAATATATTTTGTCTATAAGTTGCTCTATCACTTATAATAGATAATTTTTTTATACCCTCTATTGCCTTATGTTCATAGATAATATCTTTTTGATATTGTTTTAATAAAGGACTTTCAAAATTTTCATTTTTAATTAATTCAAAAACAAATAAATAACTTTTTAAACTTTTCGATAATTTTGAAACTGGTTCTAACATTTGATTATGTTGTAATATAAAAGCAAATCCCAAACAAATTTGGATAAGCACAACAACTTCAACAATTACCGTTGTAATAGGTGTGCCAATTGATAATAAATGACACCCAAGAGAAATTAGTAATATAATAGGCAATGCAATAAACAACATCGGAATTATTCGATAATGACAATGAGTTGTTGAGTTCATAAAATTTGAAATGATAGTTTCTTTATGATTATGAATCAAACGACCATAGGTTTGCATTTTAACAACAAACTCACTATGATTAAATAATTCCTCAATTGCTTGTTGTTTAAATATAAGTAAATTCTTATCACTAGTTTTATGTCTTAGATCATTTGCTAGTTGTTCTTTCCCTTTCTTTGTAAAAGCAATGTTTATCATTTGATATAACGAATGATGTCCAAAAACATCTAAATCTAAAGAACTATAATCTTTCTCATCGATAAAAGCAGAACCATCATCGATAAATTGATCCCATTTATCTTCCATCCTTAAAAGATGTTCACTATAAACATCTCTTAAAGATGTCTTATATTGAATCATATTCTTTATGTTTTGATGAATAACAACCAAGACCATAAAACCTATTAAACATATGATAGACAGTATATAAAGAACAGGCTTGTTTTGGAAATATCCTACTAGTAAATCAACTATAACACCTATTGATAAAATAAATCTAATGATAGATATTGCATTAGATTTCTTATTTAATTCATTTAATTCATGATTCAATTCTTGACACTGTTTTTTTAAAAATTGTCTTGTCATTGTATACACCTCATTGTTTATAATCTTACTTCAAATTAACAAATAAATCAATCATTGAAAAGAAAAAAACACGATTTTCATCGTGTTAAGCTAGAAAAATAAAATATGCAAATACTAAAATACCTAATACAATTCGATACCAACCAAATACTTTAAAGTCATGTTTTTTAATATATCCCATTAAGAACTTGATAACAACCATTGATACCAAGAATGCCACTAAAGAACCAACTAATAAGATAATAATTTCCGCAGTTTGGAAAGCAAATCCAAATTTTAAAATCTTTAATAAAGATGCTCCAAACATAACAGGAATAGCTAGATAGAAAGTAAATTCAGCAGCCACTGTTCTAGAAACACCAATTAATAAAGCTCCAACAATTGTTGCTCCTGAACGAGATGTTCCTGGAAATATTGCCGCAATTAATTGAAATAGTCCAATATAAACAGCAATCTTCCAATTGATTTGTTCTATTGAATGAACTCTTACCTTTTGTCCTTTTTGTTTATTTTCAATAACAATAAATGCAATACCAAATATAATGAGTGCTAGAGCCACTGTCCAATAGTTATAAAACAAGGCGTTTAATTGATCATCAAATAATAACCCAATAACTGCTGCTGGAATACAAGCAACTAGAATTTTAAACCATAGAACAATCTTATCCGTTTTTACATATGACAAGATACCTTCTTTTGCCATTGGTGTAGGATTATCTTTTTTACCAAAAGGAAATATATCATTCCAAAAGATAACAACTACAGCCATAATTGCCCCTAATTGAATAACGACTTGAAACATATCATAAAATGCTTTTGATACATCTAACTTTACAAACTCATCTAATAAAATCATATGACCAGTACTACTAATTGGAAGCCATTCTGTTACACCTTCCACAATACCAAATAATATTGATTTTAATAATTCAATAATTTCCATACATACCTCCATATACAAATCATTCTTTTATTACTATATACCAAATACTTCCTATTGTATATCTTTTTTTCTATTTATCTCTTGATTAAGAAAAAGAACTGCGAACAG
>CAZWXH010000146.1:0-3503 GCA_964637725.1 uncultured Coprobacillus sp.
AGTCAATAAAACTAATTTAAATATTCCTTTTTCTTATAGTAATGCAATAACAATGAAATGGAAAATAAAAAAGAGCCAAAAATCCTTTAAACAAAGGCTTTCAACTCATTTGTAATTACTCCCACTCAGTTGAAATTATGATTTAACCACTGTGTGAAGATCATTAATCCTTTTTCTATTTCATCTGAACTATGAGTAAAACCAAAACGCAAATGATATTCTACTCCAAAAGTGCTTCCTGGTACAAAGAATACCCCTGTATCTTTTTGCAATTTCTCACATAGTTCTTTTGAAGGTATATCATAATTATATTTTAAGAAGCATACAGTTCCTTCATCAGGAATAACACATGATATCTTTGGATTATCAACTAACCATTGTTTTAAAATTGTTTTATTTTGATTACAAAGTTCAATATTTCTTTTTAATATTTTATCTTTGTTTTCTAAGACTAATGCACCTAAATAATCATCAAGAGGTCCACTACTTATAATATGATAATCTCTTCTAAGATTTATTAAATGAATAACTTCTTCATTTGCTTTAATCCAACCTAATCTTAATCCAGCAAAAGAAAAAACTTTTGATAAACTTTGAGTTGAAATCGCTTTTTTATAGTGATCACAAAATGAAGGAGACATCTTATTCGTCTTAGTATTAATTCCTCGATAGATTTCATCACATAAGATATAACAATCATATTCTTTAGCTAATGCTATAATTTGTTTCATTAAATCAAAAGAAAGTGTTGTCCCTGTTGGATTATTTGGTGAATTCAAACATATCATCTTAGTTTCAGGTTGCATTGCATCTTTAAACTGTTCTATCGTTGGCATCCATTCTTTTGATTCATCCAGTTCAACAAATGATACATGACATCCTATTGACTTTGGAAAGTCATACATCTGTTGATAAGTTGGATAAAGGCTTATGACATGATCTCCTGGTTTTAATAATTCCATCATCACAAGTTCATTTGCATTAATAGCACCGTGAGTTATTGTAATGTTGCTTTCATTTCCGGTTTCATATAAAGATAGAATTGCTTTTTTTAATCGTGATGAACCAACAATTGGACCATAATCCATTGTCATCCCCATAATTGTAGAAGCTATGTCTTCGTCGACATATTGCTGAAGGTCTTTTAAAGACAAAGATGACACACATGTTTCTGTAAGATTATACTTACAGTCATTTTCATGATCTGTCATCCAAGTTTCTACTTCAAATTCATTAATTTTCATTAATGCATGACCTTATTTAAAAAGTCTTTCGCACGATCACTTTTGGGTTTTGAAAAGAATTCTTCAGCATTATTCTCTTCAACTATTTTCCCATCTTCTAAAAAGATAACTCTATCTCCAACCGTTCTTGCAAATCCCATTTCATGAGTAACAACAACCATTGTCATTCCTTCTTTAGCAAGTTCTTGCATAACTTCAAGTACTTCTATAACCATTTCAGGATCTAAAGCACTTGTTGGTTCATCAAACAACATGATTTCTGGATTCATGCATAATGATCTTGCTATCGCCACACGTTGTTTTTGACCACCAGATAACTTATTAGGATATTCATCTTTCTTATCTAATAACCCTACTCTATCTAAGTAAGTACAAGCAATTTGTTCTGCTTCTTCTTTGCTTTTCTTCATAACTTGAATAGGTGCAATTGTTAAATTCTCTAGTACAGTTTTATGAGGAAATAAGTTAAAATGTTGAAATACAAATCCCATCTTATTTCTTAAATCTCTATAATTATCATTCTTCTTATTTAAGAGTTGATCATTAAGATACACTTGTCCTTGTTCAGGAATCTCTAAGCCATGTATACATCTTAAAACAGTACTTTTACCTGATCCAGAAGGACCAATTAAACAAACAATCTCACCCTTTTTGATTTCTAAAGAAACATCATTAACTGCTTTTAGATCATGAAATTGTTTTGTAATATGTTCTACTTTAATCACTGGCAGCCATCTTCCTTTCTATTTTTCTAGCAAAGAATGAAATTGTAAGTGTCATAGCCAAATACATAACACCTGCACATAATAATGTTGTTAAATAATCTCCATAGTTTGCACCTAATACTTGTGTTCTTAATAATAATTCACTTACGCCAATACAACTGATTAAAGAAGAATCTTTAATCAATGTAATAAATTCACTAACGATTGGTGGAATGATACGTTTAAACGCTTGAGGAAGAATAACATGTCTCATTGTTTGAATATAAGTCATTCCAATTGTTTCACATGCTTCCCATTGTCCCTTGTCTACACCTTGAATCCCACTACGAATTAATTCAGTAGAATAAGCTCCACTATTGATACTTAGTGCTATCAACCCACAAACAAATGCATCTGCAACAAATCTTTCACCAGTAATAGATTGAACAATCATCGGAACTGCTAGAAAGAAGAATAGTATTTGAAGAAGCATCGGCGTGCCTCTAATAACTTCAACATAAACATTCCCGATAAATCTTAAAATTTTATATTTAGATAGCTTCGCAGCTGCCCCAAGAGTTCCAAGAATCAACCCAAAGACAACAGCAATAGCAGCTAATACAAGAGATAATCCTGCCCCTTGAAGCATAAATATTAAATTGTCTTGAGTTAATATCTTAGCAAATGATTCCATATTTTATCTTAAGCTCCCCACTTTGTCTTTAATTCATTATATTTATCAGAACCAACAAATTCATCTAAAGCCTTATTAATTTCTTCAATTAATTCTTTATTTCCTTTTTTAGCAATAATTAAATTTTCTTCTTCTAAAATAGTTTCATCAATCATTGTATAACCACCATTATTTTGATAGTTTTTAGCAACAGCATAATCTAATATAACAGCATCAATACCACCACTTTTTAAAGTTTCAATTAAAACTTTAACATCAGCTACTGATTTCACATCTGCCCCTTCAATCTCTTGAGCACAGTTATCACCAGTTGAACCAATTTGTGCACCAATTTTTTTACCATCTAAATCTTTTACTGATTTAATAGTACTATCTTTTGCGACTAAAGCAACTTGTTTAGAATCATTATACTTTTTAGACCATTCAACATCCCAGTCTTCATGCATAGTAAATCCAGAAATCCCTAAATCAACTTGATCTTTAACAACTGAAGAATAAATTGTATCAAAACTTAATTGTTTAAATTCAAAAGAATAATGACCACCATTTTTATTCATGATATCAACTAATTCTTTTGTCATATCAATATCAAATCCTTCCATTTCATTCTTATTGTTTAAAGATTCATATGGCGGATAATCAGGAGAAATCCCAATCAATAAAGTTTTTGTACCATCATCAGCTTTCCCACCACAAGCTGTAACCATCACTGCCAACATACATACTAACATCACTTTTAATAATTTTTTCATAATATTTTTCCTCTTTTTCTTATATTTTAGTTTTTTAAGTTTTATAAATTATCGATTATCGCCGTAACCGTAGAAACCTCACCATCATATAATATCCCCTCCTTGTAAT
>CAZWXH010000147.1:0-3472 GCA_964637725.1 uncultured Coprobacillus sp.
AAGACATGCTAGTGAATTCTGGATGATTGAACCGGAAATTGCATTTGCGGATTTAGAAGATGATATGGACTTAATTGAAGATATGGTGAAATTCTGTATTGCTTATGTCTTAGAGAATGCTCCAGAAGAAATGAAATTCTTTAATGAAATGATTGATAAGGATTGTGTCAATAGGATCACAAAAGTTAAAAATAGTGATTTTAAACGTATGACATATACTGAAGCAATTGATATCCTTGAAAAATCAAACAAGAAGTTTGATAATAAAGTAGAATGGGGTATGGATTTAAATAGTGAACATGAACGTTATATATGTGAAGAAGTTATTGGTGGACCAGTCTTCTTAACTGATTATCCAAAAGAAATCAAAGCCTTCTATATGCGTGTTAACGATGATAATAAGACTGTTGCTGCATGTGATTTACTTGTTCCTGGTATCGGTGAATTAGTCGGTGGTAGTCAACGTGAGGAAAGATATGATGTTTTAGAAAAAGTTATGAAGGAAAAAGGTATGGAAAAAGAAGGTCTTCAATGGTATATGGATCTTCGTAGATATGGTGGATGTAAACATGCTGGATTTGGACTAGGATTCGATAGATTCTTAATGTATCTTACTGGTATGCAAAACATCAGAGATGTTGAACCATTCCCAAGAACACCAAGAAACTTAAAGTTTTAACAAACAGGCGCAAGCCTGTTTTCTTTATATAAAATAATTTCAATTTATTAAGAATATATAGTATAATAGGCAAAGAGGTGAGTCATTGTGAAAGAATTTAATTATTTAAATACATTTTTTAATATCATATATCAAGATGAACTTGCCTATATGAGAGATTTTTCATCATATGAATATATTCGAGAATTTTATCAATGGTTAGAAGAAAGAGAAATTATTTGTCCTAGTTTTAAAATGATAAAACAATCAGATTTTCATATCTATTCAAAACGGATGAGAGCACAAGATATGGATTTGTTATTTCATATTGGAATTGTTGATGATCTTAAAAGAATTTCTCAACAATATTTAAATAGAACACATATATTATATATTCCTGGATTAAATAATGAAGAGAGAATTTCTTTTGATTTTCATACATATAAAGATATTCATTTTTACTCTTTAAGTGAACCTTTTATAAAGAAGGATTTATCTTTTTATGATCCTTTCTCAGCGTTTTTTTGTGCCATGAATCATGCTGATTTATGGCCTGGAGTTTTAATCTTTAATCATAAGAAACAGATTTTTGTTTCAATGAAACAACAAAAGGAATTTGATCAATTATTAAAACATATTGATAATAAAGATGATTTATTTGAGACTTATGAAAATTATCAATATGATTCTTACTTTATTCAATTAAGTGATTTGCATTTAGGTAAGAATAAAAGACAAAAAGGAATTGCGCAATTATACACATCATTAGATTCTATTGTTCCTTATTTATCATCAAATAGACAATTGAAGATATTAATGACTGGGGACTTAATGGAGTCACCAAATCGTAAGAACATGTATCTCGCAAATGATGTAATGAATAGCTTAAAGAAGATATATAAAGCGAATGTAACTTTTATATTAGGAAATCATGATGTCATAGTCCATGGGTTTAATATGGCAAGAAATCAAAAGAGTAAAGTCATTGCTTACTTACTTGGAGAAAATGTAAAAGTTATTCAAAGTGAAAAATTAATTATTATTAAAATGGATACAACCAGCGAAGGAAACTTAGCAAGAGGAAAAGTTGGTCAAAGACAATTAGATGAAATAGATGATGAGTTAGAAGCTATTGATCATATTGAGGATTATACAATGATTGTGATGTTACATCATCATGTGTACCCAATATCAAAAGCTCAGTTTATTAAAACGAAATGGCATGAAAGAACTTTTATTAATAGAATAGTAGAAACTTCTAAAGTATTAGCAGATGCGCCTTTATTAATAAAGTGGTTAAAGGATAGAAATATTCAGTACGTATTTCATGGACATAAACATTTGCCTTTTTTTAGAACCGAAGGACAACAGTTTTATATTGGTGCGGGAAGCGCAACTGGTGGTTTGAAGGAAAGTCAAAGTCGCTATATTTCTTATAATATTGTTAAGTATAATGAGTTTGATAAGAAAATGAAGACTTGTATGATTATTTATGATGATAAGGCAAAGTCTGAAAGACAAAGAGTAGAAGTTTATTTATTTGAGGAGGATAATCATGAAGATTGTTGATAAGATGAAGGATGAAGAATTAGGATTAGCATTGATATATAATTTTACAAAAGGATACCAAAGTGCTGTTCCAATGGAGTTATATGATATTGTATTACCACTTTTATATCATGATGGATTAAGAAATATTATTTTAAACTATGAAACTTTTGAAGAATGTTTACATGCTTGTCAAAAGAGTGATTTAACTTTTAAAGAAAATATTTTAACGAGTATTGAGTACTATGAGATGATGACTTCTAAAGCATTAGGAATGGCAATGCTTCAACATATTTTAGATTTTCAAGTTGTTAACCAAACAATGAGTGGAATTGCAATAGAGTCTTCTATTTTAGATTTAAATGAAGCTATTCAACTTGGTAAGATGTTAAAAGGAAAGTCTCTTCAAGAAGTGATTGATTTATTAAAACAAGAAGAAAAGAAAATTGTGATTTTACAAAGTGATTCAGTAGGAAAAGATATTGATCTTGCTTCTTTAAATAGTTTAGGAGTTGTAGAAATGTATCCTGAGGTATCTCAAGATCAAGTAAGAGACTTGATTAAGGATGCCAATATTGTTATTACAAATAAGAATCTATTAAGACAACAAGAATTAGAAGGATTAGATCAATTAGAATTAATTTGTTTATTTGCGACTGGTACGAATAATGTTGATTTACAATATTGTAAGGAACATGGGATTAAGGTTGCCAATGTAAAAGGTTATTCTACTGATACGGTAGCACAACATACAATCGCTTTATTAATGCATTTATTAGAAAAGAATGTTTACTATGATACGTATGTGAAATCTAAAGAATATACACGTTGTGGATCATTTTCATACTTTGACAATCTATTCCATGATATATCTTCAATGACTTGGGGAATTGTGGGATTAGGTGATATTGGAAGAAAGGTTGCTACGATAGCTATGGCTATGGGAGCGAAGGTGCAATATTATTCAACAAGTGGAAATAATGCAACGAGTGATTATCAACAAGTGGATTTTGAAACATTATTAAAGACTTCGGATATTATTAGTATTCATGCTCCATTAAATGATAAGACAAAGTATTTATTTAATGAAGATGCTTTAAGACAAATGAAAGATAACGCTTATTTAATTAATGTTGGACGAGGAAAAATCATTGAAGAAAAAGCATTGGTTAAAGTATTAAATGAAGGTCATTTAGCTGGAGTTGGTTTAGATGTTTTTGAACATGAGCCTTTATTAGAGGATGATGTCTTATATCAAATTCAAGA
>CAZWXH010000148.1:0-3456 GCA_964637725.1 uncultured Coprobacillus sp.
TATAAAAAAGAATATAATATATGGATATTGTTATTGTGTTTGTTACCAATGATCATTGATGGTTGTTTACAAACATTTTGGGGACTTGAAAGTTCAAATTTAAGAAAAGCAATAACAGATGGAATATTTGGTTTGGCTTTAGGTTTTTTAGTGAGCAAAATATATAGTTATATTGATAGAAAGGTATAGGAATATATCTTTTTTTCATTTATTATCATGATAAAAATACTAGTGGTTTTACTTGTTTTGGTGTATAATGACAGACAAAGGCGGTGAAATGATGTATAAGCTATTAGAACCTTATGGTAAATTAGTTGATTTTTTAGGAGTGGCATTAGGTGATAATGTCGAAATTGCCTTACATGATTTGACATCTCATGAACAAGAAATAGTTGCGATTGCGAACAATTATATTTCAGGTAGAGAAGTTGGCGCAAAGTTATCTAATTTATCAATTCATTATTTAGAGACAAAACAATATATTAATCATGATTTTGTGATGAATTATAAAACAACAGGTGCGGATGGAAAATTACTTCGTTCAGCCACTTATTTTATAAAAGAAGATGGAAAAGAACTTCCGATTGGAATGTTATGTATTAATGTTAATATTTCTGATTTTGAGTATTTAGAAACAACACTTAAGAAAATATTGGGAATTAAAGATTCTAAAGATGTAGAATTCAAATTAGATAATCCGATAGAAATCTTATCTTCTCCATTAGATGAGATGATTGATTTATACATAAAAGAATGTTTAGAGAGTATGGGATTACCAAGTTATTTCTTAGTAGAGAGATTAAATGTTGATGAGAAAATAAAAGTAGTTAAGTATTTACAAGAAAAGGGAACTTTCACAGTTAAAGGAGCGATTGTTTTGGTCGCAGAAAAATTGGCTGT
Organism: uncultured Coprobacillus sp.; assembly: GCA_964637725.1. Classification (GTDB taxonomy): domain Bacteria; phylum Bacillota_I; class Bacilli_A; order Erysipelotrichales; family Coprobacillaceae; genus CAZWXH01. The sequence goes on from CAZWXH010000148.1 coordinate 901, forward strand.
TAGTGAACCAACGATTTATCGTTATTTAAAAAAGATGTAGAAAGGAATAAGGTAAAATGAAGGATATTGTATTTGTAAGTGGGCATAAGAATCCTGACAGTGATTCTATCTGTAGTGCTATTGCTTATGCTAATTATTTATTTAAAATTGGACGTTATAATGCTGTACCAGTAAGATTAGGAGATATCAATAAAGAAACTGAATTTATATTAAAGACTTTCCAAGTTGAAATTCCTGTTTTGTTAAAAACTGTAAAACAAAAAGTTGAAGATTTGGATTATGATAAGGTGACTGTATTTTCTAAGGAGTTAACTTTAAAGACTGCTTGGTTTTTAATGAAACAACAAAATTTAAAGAGTGCTCCTGTTTTAGATGATCATGGACAGTTATTAGGGCTTTTATCAACTTCTAATATTATTGAAGGATATATGGATGATTGGGATAGTCAAATCTTAAAAGATGCATCTACACCTATTGAAAATGTTATTGATACATTAGATGCAAGTATTATTCATTTAGATAAATCATTAAAAACAATTAAAGGTGAAGTTCATATTGCAGCTATGACTGGTGAAGAAGCAATGAAGAGAATTCATGAAAATGATGTTGTCATTATTGGTGGAGATAGAGAAGAAGCAGTTGAACATATGATAGAGGCAAAAGTTTCTTTAATTATTTTGACAGGTTCTTTAGCTATTCATGAAGATTTATTACAAGCGTGTATTGATAATCGTATTAGTATTATTTCAACACCATTTAATACATTTATGTCATCACAACAAATCATTCAATCTATTCCAGTTGAATATGTTATGCAAAAAGGTGGGCTTAAAACATTCTCTACTGATGATACAGTTGATTATGTAAAAGAAGTTATGACGGAAACACGTTTCCGTAGTTATCCAGTTATTGATTTTATGGGAAGAGTTGTGGGATCAGTTTCACGTTTCCAAGTTTTAAATGGAATGAAGAAAAAAGTAATTCAAGTTGATCATAATGAAAGAGGTCAATCAATTAATGGTATTGAAGAGGCTGAAATTCTTGAGATTGTCGATCATCATAGAGTTGCTGATATTCAAACAATTGGCCCAGTTTTATTTAGAGGAGAACCAGTAGGTTCGACAGCAACAATTGTTGCAAAGTGTTATAAAGAAGGTAATGTTGAGATTACTAAAGATATGGCAGGTATAATGTTAGGAGCTATTATTAGTGATACGCTTTTATTTAAATCTCCAACATGTACGCCTACTGATACAAAGATTGCTAAGGAACTAGCTAAAATTGCTGAGGTGGATGTTAAGGAATTTGGTTTAGAGATGTTTAGAGCAGGAACTTCATTGGTAGGGAAGACTGTTGAAGAAATCTTTAATCAAGATTATAAAAAGTTTGGTTTTGGAGATTTAAAAGTAGGTGTTGCACAAGTGAACACAATGGATATTGAAGGTTTTATGCCTTATAAAAAGGATATGCTTGAGTATATGGAAAAGGTTGCTATTGATAATCGTTTAGAATTTACAATGTTACTATTAACTGATGTTATCAATGCGACAAGTGAAGTCTTAGTTGCAGGACCTCGTCCTCATTTTGTAACTTCAGCATTCCATATTGAACTTGTTAACCAACAAGCGAGTCTACCAGGGGTTATTTCTAGAAAGAAACAAGTTGTTCCAGTTATTACAGAAGTGCTTACAAACTAAGGTCGTCGAAAGATGATCTTTTTTTGTTGACATTTCGCACTCATGTGTATATACTGTACTTATAAGGTAAGTACAGTTAGGGGTGAAGATGTGGAAATAATATTGAGTAATAGTTCAAAAGATCCAATATACAAACAGATTACTGATCAAATCAAAGTAATGATTATAGAAGGAACATTAAAAAGTGGTGATACCATGCCATCAATGAGAGTTCTTGCTAAATCGTTGCGAGTAAGTGTTATAACAGCGCAACGGGCTTACGAGGATTTACAAAAAGAAGGATTTATTGAAACGATTGCTGGTAAAGGAACTTTTGTTGCAATCCAAAATAAGGACTTTATTAAAGATGAACAATTAAGGTTGATTCAAAATAAGGTCGAAGAGGCAGTTAAGATTGCTAAAATTTATGATGTTTCTTTAGAAACTTTAGAGAATATTTTAAAGATTGTGTATGAGGAGGATGAATAAATGGATAACGCATTAGAAATCACTAATTTAAGAAAGACATATACAGATTTTCAGTTAAAGGATGTTACTTTGTCAATTCCGAAAGGAACAATTATGGGGTTGATTGGCGAAAATGGGGCTGGGAAATCTACTGTTATTAATGCTATGTTAAATATCGTTAGAAAAGAAAAAGGTGAGATCAAGATATTTGATAAAGATGTTGATAAATATGAAAGAGAAATTAAGGAAGATATAGCTGTTATATTTGATGAATGTCATTATAATCCAAGATTTAAGTGTGAAACAGTTGGTAAGATTATGGCCAAGGTTTATAAATCTTGGCAACCAGAAGTCTATGATAATTACTTGACACAATTTCAATTACCAAGAGATAAAAGAATAAAAGATTTTT
>CAZWXH010000149.1:0-3441 GCA_964637725.1 uncultured Coprobacillus sp.
AACAAATCAAATTTTTTATCTAAGTCTCTCATCCATGGAAAGTATGGTTGATTATATAACTCAGGTTTATAAAACCAAGGATAACCGCCAAATATCTCATCAGCACATTCTCCTGATAATGCTATTTCCTTGTTTTTAGAAATTTCTTTAGAGAATAATAATAGACTTGAATCAATATCGGCCATACCTGGCATATCTCTTGTGGTTAGTGCATCTTGTAAAGTGTCGATAAGACTTTCTTGCGATAATATGACTTTTTTATGATTTGGATGATATTGATCAATCATTTCTTGAATATAATCATCATCCATTGTTGTTTGATAGTCGTATGCCTTAAAGTACTTATCTTGATCTTCATACGATATGCTATAAGTTGGAAGCGGACTTATATATTGTGATGCTATGGCAGTCACGATACTTGAATCTAATCCTCCTGATAACATCGAAGATACTTCACACCCGTTAGATAATCTTTTTTGGATACTATCGATGATTAAATTTTTAACCTTAGATTTTGTTTCTTCTAGATTATCGGTATGTTTTTGATCATGGAGTTTAAAATAACATTGAGTATTGATGTTACCATCAAAAAACATAAAGTATCCTGCTCGCAATGCGTATATATCTTTATAGATTGTTCTCCCCGGTGTTAAACTAGGTCCCAATGCCAGCAATTCTTTAACACCTTCTTGATCAACCACTGCTTTTCCGATATATTCAAGAATACACTTAATCTCACTAGCGACAACCAAAGTCTCTTCATCTTGATAATAAAAAATTGGCTTTATTCCTAAAGCGTCTCTAGCAATAAACAATCTATTTCCATCATCAATCACAAATACAAAGGCACCATCAAAAAAATCTAAACACTTATCTTGATATTCAATAAAACTATTAACAATAACTTCTTCATCAGAAGTTGTTTCAAAATGATAACCTAATTTAATTAAAGAATTTTTAATTTCTAATATATTATAAATTTCACCATGATATGCAATCACATATGTTTGATTGCCTTTTCTATATCTCATACGCTCAGAGGCACATGAGATATAACATCTTGGTGATTGGATAGAACATGTATTATTTTTTAACAAATGAGTCATTCTCTTAAATTTATCATCAATTTTTAACAATTCTCTCTTACAATTATAAACCGTAACGATTCCAGACATATATTTCACCCCATATAATATATGAGACAAAGATAAAAATATGAAAAAAATCGGAGTCAAATTGATGAACAGATTGAGACGCACTACTAAAAAATCGTGCTATGATATACACAGGTGATCAAAATGAAGTGTCCAAGGTGTCATAATCAAGAATCAAAATACTTTTATAAAGTGGCTGGTCAAACATATTGTCGAAAGTGTATTTCATTTCAACGTGTCTATGTGGATAAATATAGATTTACAAAGACAATTGTCTATCCTCAGATAAATGCTTTGTATAAGTTGGACTTTGATTTATCGTTAGCTCAACAAAAGATTTCTAGGCAACTTGTAGAAAATTACAAGAGTCATGATAATTCTTTGGTCTGGGCAGTGTGTGGATCAGGAAAAACCGAAATTGTTTTTGAATTAATTCAATATGTTTTAGAGAAAGGAGGAAGAGTGTGTTTTTGTATTCCTAGAAGACAGCTTGTGATTGAATTATATCAAAGATTAACAGAGGCATTTTCAACTATGGTTATTGGCCTTCTTTATGGTGGACATATTGAATATCCTGAAGCTCAGCTGATTGTATGTACAATGCATCAATTATACCGATTTGAAAATAATGTGGGATTTGATTTAATGATTGCTGATGAGGTAGATGCTTTTCCTTTCTATCAAAATGAAGTATTAAATGAGATGTTTAACAGATGCTGTTTAAAGAATTATGTCAAGATGAGTGCGACGTTCTCATCAGATGATATTCATGATGAAAAATTATTGGTGATGAATAGAAGATATCATGGCGTTGACCTTCCGCTTCCCAAGGTGTATATATGCCCAAACTTTTTACAGAAATGGATTATGCTAATGTTGCTTAAAAAGTGGCATAAGAAAACAATTGTCTACGTACCGACTGTTGAGATAGTCAAGGAACTATCATTGTTCTTAAAAAGTTTTCACCTACGGGTCGAAGGGGTATCATCAAAACATAATACTAATGAACAAGCCATCTCATTACTTAAAGATGATAGTTTAGATGTCATTGTATCCACAACATTATTAGAAAGAGGTATAACAATAGAGGATGTTCAAGTCATAGTGATTCATAGTGATCATGTTTTATTTGACGAAAGAACACTGATTCAAATAGCAGGAAGGGTAGGAAGAAAGCCAGATTATCCTACTGGACATATTTGTTTCTTAACGAATTATAAGACAAAGGAGATAAGAGGATGTTTAAAGACAATCAACAGACTCAACACAATGAATGTTTGATTTGTGGTGATAATCTTGATAAAGAATATCACCTTGTGAGAATTCTAAAACCTCTTCCTATATGTCATCAATGTATTTTAAAGTTTGAGTTATTGAATCTAGACATTTCTTTTTATAATCACCCATTGCATATTCTCTATTATTATAATGATTTTTTTAAGACTGTTTTATTTCAATACAAAGGTCTATATGACTATGCTTTGAAAGATGCGTTTCTTTGTTTATTTCAAGATGAACTTATAAGGAAATATAATGATTATGAAATTGTTGTTGCTCCTAGCTCAGTAGAAGATAATGAAATAAGGGGATTTGCACCAATTCAATCTATAGCCCAATGCATTTTCTCCCATGTCTTTACTGGCTTGTATAAAAAAGAAAAGTATAAACAAAGTGATTTGCGGTATGAGGAAAGAAAAACAGTTAAGAATAAGATTGGTATAAATAATGGAGATATGTTAAAAGGGAAGAAAGTTTTGATTCTAGATGATGTGATGACATCGGGATCAACACTTTTGACTTGTTTATCGCTTGTCTTACAACAAGAACCATATTTGGTAGAACTGTTGGTTCTTTCAACTAAGAAAAGTGTTAACGAACTAAGATTTGAAGAAGGGAGATAATCTCCCTTTCGTCATATTTCCTAGGAAATAGACAAAATAAAACAAATAAAAAAAGAATGTCTCGACATCGTTTGATGAATTTTTTGAATCATTATTCATATAATAGATATAACCATGAAGTAAAGGAGAATTTATTATGCAAGGTAAAGTAAAATGGTTTAATGCTGAAAAAGGTTTTGGGTTTATTGATCGAGGTAAAGGTCAAGATGTCTTTGTTCACTATAGTCAAATTGTTCAAGATGGATATAAATCATTAAATGAAGGTGAAACTGTCGAATTTGAACTTTTTGAAAGTGATAGAGGTTTACAAGCAAAGCGTGTTGAAAAAGTTTAGGAAACAAAGGTAACTTTGTTTCTTTTTCTTTTTTTTACTTAGGTTCTATGAT
>CAZWXH010000150.1:0-3409 GCA_964637725.1 uncultured Coprobacillus sp.
ATAGGTAGAAAGCGATGTTTACCAGTTAAAAAAACAACTGGTTTTGACACTACCAATTATATAAAGGAGGTATCTTTATGAATCTTATTGATGCTATTAAGTCAGTTCGACTATTCGAAGAGAAGGAAGCACTAATTCCTTTACAAACACGTTTTTCAAAAGATTTAGATACAACTCAAATCTTACAAGAGTACCCTAGACCACAGATGAAAAGAAAAAGTTATTATAATTTAAATGGATATTGGGATTACTGTATTACTCATAATAAAGACTATCCTGATATATACGATGGAAAAATCCTTGTTCCTTTTTCTCCAGAGTCATTTCTATCAGGTGTCTTAAGACAATTAAAACCTCATGAATTTTTGTGGTATAAGCGAAGTATTGAAAATTATATCAAGGGTAAAGACCATTGCCTATTGCACTTTGGAGCGGTTGACCAAATCGTTGATGTATATATTAATAAGCAACTTGTCTTTCATCATGTTGGTGGTTATTTACCTTTTTTTATAGATATTACGAACTATTTATTAGATGAAAATAATACACTTTCTCTTTGTGTTCAAGATTTATCTGATACATATTTTCATGCAAAAGGAAAACAAAGATTAAAAAGAGGTGGTATGTATTATACTGCTCAATCAGGTATATGGCAAACTGTATAGATGGAAATTGTCCCTGAAACATACATTCAAGATGTTAAAGTTATACCTAATTTTGTTCAAGACAGTATTCATGTGACTGTAACTCTTAATAACCAACCATCAAATATTATATTACAAGTAAATGAGGATAAACCTCAATCGTTTACTTGTATTGATCGTATCTTTACTCAAGAACTTATATTATCAAAGAAGATTGCTTGGACTCCTGAGCATCCTTATCTTTACTCTCTTATTGTTTCTACTGATTATGATGAAGTTGAGTGTTATTTTGCGATGCGTCATTGGAGCATAGAAAAGGATAAATCTCATTTACCAAGATTGTGTTTAAATCATGAACCTATTTTTATGCATGGCGTATTAGATCAAGGTTATTGGAGTGATGGCTTATATACTGCGCCAAGTGATGAAGCCCTTATATATGATATAGAGACAATGAAATCATTAGGTTTCAATATGATTCGTAAGCATTGTAAGATAGAACCTGCAAGATGGTATTATCACTGTGATAGATTAGGAATGATAGTATGGCAAGATATGGTCAATAGTGGGACTCCATATCATACCTGGTTTATAACTTGGATGCCTTCTTTATTAGGATGGACAAAAAAGCATATCTCAGATAAACATTCAAGATTATTATCTCGTCAAAGCAAAGAAAATCGTGATGAGTTCATAAAAGAATGTGAATTAACAATTCAACACCTTTCTTCATTCCCCTCTATTAGTACTTGGGTTCTCTTTAATGAAGGATGGGGCCAATTCAATACAAAAGAACTTACACAACAGCTTAAACAATTAGATCCCACTCGTTTCATTGATTCCTCAAGTGGTTGGTTTGATCAAGGATGTGGTGACTTAAGAAGTGAGCATCACTACTTTGATGAGGCTAAAATAATAGATGATCCTCGTGTCTTTGTCTTATCAGAATATGGTGGATATGCCTGTCAAATCAAAGATCATCATAGTGTTATAAAGGTCTATGGTTATAAAACATTTAAGACAAAAGAAGAGTTTTCGAAGGCATATAAAGATTTAATAAAAAACACTATTGAGCCACTTATCCCACTTGGCTTAAGTGGAGCTGTTTATACACAAGTAAGTGACATTGAAGAAGAAGTTAATGGTATACTCACTTATGATAGAGAAGTATGTAAACTTAAATAAGCAGTTAGGAGGAAACCTAACTGCTTATTTATAACTACAAAATTCTATTAAATTCATATCAGGATCACGTAAGTAAATAGAATTCATCATCCCTTTAACACCTGACCTTGAAACAATTCCAAGTTCTATATCAATACCTTTTGAAATTAGATTATCTTTAAATTGTTCTAGTGAATCATCTATTTCAAAGCATAAGTCAGCACTTCCTATTTGTACGTTTTGTGCATGAGGCAAAAGTTCTTTTCCTAATATATGAACATTAATCTTAAAATCACCAGCATAAAGCTCATAACGATCACCTGATTGGATAGATTCAAATCCTAATTTTTCATAAAATGTTAGACACTTTGATGGATCTCTTGTTGTAATAACAATGTGATCTATTTTTTTTATCATATTAATTCTTATACAATGCTTTCAATGTATATTGATCTAAAATATGTCCATCCATCTTCTTATAAAGATCATTCATAAAGAATCCATCCTCTAAATCTAACATTGTATCTAATGCAAAGACATGTAACTCATATAGATGAGGTGCGTCAGGTGGTGCCATTCCTCCAAAGAAACTAGATAACTTTTTATCCTGTTGTCCGCCTTGAATACTAGTCCAACTATTAACTCCTTGAATAAAATCAGTTGCACTTTGACTTGCATTTTCTTCAATATCTGTGCGTGTAATATTGGCAGCAGTCCAATGAATCCATGAAAATCCTCCACTTACTGGATAAGCATCCTTATCTTCAAATACAAGAGCATATGATACTGTATTTTCGGGTGCTCCTTGAATTTGAAATGGGAATGATAATGTAGGAACTCCATTTACATTAAACTCAGTTCCATACTTACCATACTTAGGATCAAAATATCCATCTTTAATCGCTTGACTTGTTACTAACATATAAATACCTCCTTCTTTATATCTTTATTATAACTCTTTCTATTCTCTTGTAAATTACCCACTTTTTTGTGTGTATATTAAATAACCCCTTTTTCTCTCAATATATCTTCCATATCATTTTGAAGCATAAAATCTATTCCTAACTGTTGCATAATAGTTAATGCTTCTAAAATTCGTTGCCCTCTTTCTTGCGTTAAAAAATATTCAACTCTTAATGGATATCCTTCATACACAATTTTATCTACAAAACCATACTCAGTGAGTTCTTTTAGATGTTCTAATAACATTTTTTGAGTAATACCTTCGATATCACTTTCTAACTTAGATAAAGAAGTATGTCCTAAACGTAATCGCCATATAATAATTGGTTTCCATTTTCCTTTAAGCATATCGTGAGTCAGCTCTAATGGACATGTATATTGTTCTCTTAACTTCATAATAATCACTCCTTAAAGTTATTTTACTCTATATATCAATATAAACACAAGTCATATGTACATGTCTTTAAGGAAAGTGAATAGCGTGATATAATATAAATAGAGAACGAGTGTTATTTATGAAAGAAGATGAGACTATGGGTAATGTTTATATAGTAACAGGCGCTAATGGTCACTTAGGTAAAACTAATAAACTACCCCGGGGCAGAGCCCACAAATGTCCACCGGACATTTGCGACGGG
>CAZWXH010000151.1:0-3398 GCA_964637725.1 uncultured Coprobacillus sp.
AGAATTTGAATTAGAATATGAATACATAAAGGGAAGTGACTTCCAACATCAAGTTTGGAATGCATTATTAGATATCCCTTATGGTCAAACAGCAAGTTATAAAGATATTGCGATTCAAATCAATTCACCAAAAGCATATCGAGCAGTGGGACATGCTAACAATCAAAACCAGATTGTATTATTTATTCCATGTCATCGTGTTATAGGCTCAAATGGGAATCTTGTTGGATATGCTGGTGGATTAGAGAAGAAAGAATATCTTTTAGAACTTGAGAAGAGAAATAGGTGAAAATATGAAATCATTAAAAGCAATACTTGCAGGTTTATTCCTTGTTGGATGTTCTTCATCAGTGACATATCATACAATCGATGCTAAAGAAGCAAAATCTATGATAGAGAATCAAGAAGTTGTTATTGTTGATGTAAGAGAAGAAAGTGAATATAAGTCAGGGCATATTAAAGATTCAATCTTAATTCCACTATCAACTATTGATAAAGATAACACATCAATGCCTAAGACTAATCAAACAGTTTTAATTTATTGTAGAAGTGGTAATCGAAGTGCTAAAGCCGCAAAGAAGTTTAGTGCTTTAGGTTATCAAAATGTCTATAATTTTGGTGGTATTAATGATTGGACTTATGATATAGAAAAATAAAGAATAAATACATATATTTTATCCATAATGAAGATAAGGAGATGAAATATATGTTATTTTATAAAGATCAAAATGATCATTTCTATGTACAATTAGATAACCAAAAAGAACCCTCACCAGAACTAAAGAATATATCTATTGAAGAACATGATGGTGATGAAACAAAGCATTTACCGATTGTTACAATCGAAAATAATCAAGTGAAAGTAAAGATTGGTGATGTTATGCATCCGATGACTCTAGAACATCATATCTCAATGATTTTTCTAAAGAGTAAACAAGGTGGACAGTATAAAATACTCAATGGAATGGAAACTCCAATTGTTGTCTTTGAATTATCACAAGATGATGAACCAGAAGAAGTGTATGGATATTGTAATATCCATGGATTATGGAAAGAACTGTTTTAGAACGTACAATATTTTCTTGTATGTTCTTTTTATTATGTTAAAATATTTCATAGGTGGTGAGAATATGGAAGAAATCACAACTCTAGACTTTGATAATGTTTATAGTCTTTTTGAAGAATCATTTCCTCAAGCTGAATTACGAGCATATCAACTAGTCAAAGACCTCTATGAAAAAGGTGTTATTAAAATATATAAGCTTGAAAAAGATATACTTCTTCAAGGAGCAATGATTGTATGGGAATTATCAAGTCATTATATTTATATAGAAAACTTTGCGATTAATAAGACATTAAGAGGTAGTGGATTAGGAAGTGTTATGTTAGATGATATTAAGAAGAAGTATCTTGGGTATCAATTCATTTTAGAAGTTGAAGTCCCTTATGATGAAATGAGTGAAAGAAGAATTTCATTCTATCAAAGGAATCAATTCATAATCAATCAATATCAATTCATTCAACCATCACTTAGATCAGTAAATGAGAATACAAATATTCATTTATTATTTATGACATATCCAACATCTTTAGAAAATGAATATGATTTTGATATTATAAAAAAACAAATATTTCAAACTGTATATAAACAAACAGTATAAAGGAGTCGCATGAAAGAATTACAAGAGAAGATTATAAAAGAAGGTATTGTTAAAGAAGGAAACGTATTAAAGGTTGATAGTTTTTTAAATCATCAAATTGATGTTGCTTTTTTAGATTTAATGGGACAACAATTTAAGAAACTATTTGAAAATAAAAAGATTACAAAAATATTAACAATTGAAGCAAGTGGTATTGGTGTTGCAGTTATGGTAGCTAAACATTTTGATAATGTTCCTGTTGTTTTTGCAAAGAAATCAAAAACATCAAATATATCATCATCTTTATATCATACATGTATTGATTCATACACTCATCAACAAACCAATGATGTTGTTGTGTCTAAACAATATTTAAGTCAAGATGATCATGTTTTAATTGTTGATGATTTTTTAGCCAATGGATGTGCTGCTCTTGGACTTATTGATTTAGTTAATCAAGCTAAAGGAACAGTCGAAGGAGTAGGAATAGTTATTGAAAAAGGATATCAAGATGGTGGTCAAAAGATTAGAGAATTAGGATACCATTTAGAGTCTTTAGCTATTATAGAAAGTATGGATGATCAAAGTGGTCATATCATCTTTAAAGAAAGGTAGGAGGGTTTATATGTATTGTATGCATTGTGGGAAACAAGTTGATATCAATAGTACATTTTGTCCTGAATGTGGACAAAGATTAAAAGAAGAGAAAAAACATTGTCAAAACTGTGGAGGAATTATTGAAGAAGGGATGTTACATTGTCCTTATTGTGGTTTTTCAATTAAACCTCAATATCAAAAGCCTTTTAGTTCAAAATCAAAGATGGCAGCAGGGTTACTGGCAATATTTCTAGGAACTCTAGGAATTCATAATTTCTATTTAGGAAACACGTCAAAAGGTGTTCTACAGATTGCTCTTACATTTGGTGGTTTTTTAACTTGTGGATTAACAAGTATATCATGTGGTATATGGGCATTAGTAGAAGGTATTATGATTTTATCAGGTTCTATTAATGAAGATGCAGATGGGAATCCTTTGCGTGATTAAGTTTTTATATAAGAGCACAACATTCTCATTAGTGAGAGTGTTTTTCTATATTGTTATACCTTTTACAATATATATCTTACCTGCTAATATTATGGATTCAACATCACTATGCTTGATTTATCATTTATTCCATGTGGAATGCTTTATGTGTGGAATGACAAGGGCATTCTTTCATCTTATTCATTTTGATTTAACAACTGCAATGTCTTGGAATCCATTGAGTCCTTATGTTTTTATATTTGTGGTTATTATTGTGATTATAGATTGTATTAATATATATAAAACATTGAAAGAAAGAGGAAAAACATTGATTAAATGATGAAATTAATGTATTCTTATTTATAATAAAAAGAGTAATTGTAAGAGGGGTATGAATATGAATAAGGTTGTTAAATTTGGTGGTTCTTCTTTAGCTGATTCAAATCAGTTTAAAAAAGTTTATGAGATTATTACTTCTGATAAGGAAAGAAACTTTATTGTTCCTAGTGCGCCTGGGAAGAGATTTAAGGAAGATATCAAGGTCACTGATCTTTTATATAAGGCATATAATGCTCAAGATGAATTAGAGTTTAATCAAACTTTTGATGAGATCAAAGCAAGATATCAAGAAATCATTGATGGATTAAACTTATCTATTTCACTTGATGATGATTTTAATGAAATGTATACACAATTTCATAAACATATTGGGGCTGACTATGCAGCAAGTCGTG
>CAZWXH010000152.1:0-3392 GCA_964637725.1 uncultured Coprobacillus sp.
ATCCAAGATTACAACTAGCTAGAGATTTATTATCTGATGACGGTGTGATTTTTATTTCGATTGATGATAATGAACAAGCAAATTTAAAGTTGTTGTGTGATGAGGTTTTAGGTGAAGAGAACTTTGTATCTTTGAATATTCATAAAAACAACTCCAATAAAAATCAAACAAATTTAATCGGAGTGTCAACTGAATATGTATGTTGTTATGTTAAAAGTAAAGATTCATTAGACAATGTTAAATGGCGAGTACAAAAAAAAGGAACAAGAGATATTCATGCTCTGTTTTCTAGATTGAAAAAACAAGGTTATTCTAACGACAAAATACTTGAAGAAGTAAAAGATATGTATAAACGACCAAAATATAGTCACTTAAGTAGATGGAATAAAGTTGATGATAAAGGAGTGTTTAAGGATGCAGACTTATCTAGAAATGGTGGACCAAAAGATTACACTATAATTAATCCGCACACTGGAGAAGAGTGTGTTATACCAAATAGAGGATGGGGAAAATCTTATGAAGAATTACTGAGATTACAAGAAGAGGATCTTATTTATTATGGTGACCCTAACACTCCACCAGGATTTAAAGATTATATAAATAGCGATAGCCCAACTGTAGTAGATAGTTTTTGGTATTTTGATAATTCAACAGATACAAGATTTCTCAGGGAGCTATTTGGTGGAGATGTTTTTGATAATCCAAAACCAGTAGAAATGATACAACAGATTCTTGAATTTACTACTAATGAAAATGATATTATAGTAGATTTTTTTGCTGGATCTAGTACGACCGCTCATGCAGTTATGAATGCGAATACACTTAACAATTACAATCTCAAATATATAATGATTCAATTGGATGAAGAGGTTCAAAAAAATTCATTTGCTTTTGAGTCAGGATATAAAACAATTGATCAAATTGGTCGTGATAGAATTATTAAATGCTCTAATATTATAAAAGATAATAATGAGGATATTAAGAAAGATTTAGGGTTTAAACATTTCATTCTAAAGAATCCTACAAATGATACTATAAATAAATTAATAGAATTCACACCAAAGAAAGATGAAATGATTATCAACAATACAATACTTGATGAATTCGGGATCCCAACAGTTATCACCACATGGTTAAACAATGATGGTTATGGACTCACGACTGAAGCGGAAAAAATTCTTTTTGCAGGCTATGAATCATATTTCAAAGACAAGCATTTATATTTAGTACATCCAGAACTGTCAAATGAAGCAATAGAAGAACTTGTTGTGAAGTATGAAACAGATGGAAAATTTAATCCAGAAAACATTGTATTGTTCGGTTATAGTTTTACATGGACAGAACTTGAATCATTAAAAACAAATTTAAAACGACTACAAGACACGGAGAAAAATTTACGTATTAATTTTGACATACGTTATTAATTGGAGGGATATCATTGGAACTAATATTACAACGTAATTTATCTCATCAACAAAAAGCAGTTGATGCTGTAAGTGCTGTTTTTAATGGTGTTCAAATCGAGCCTCCTAAACAGTATTTTGAAAATCCATCCATCGACTTAACTGATGAGATAATCAAACATAATATCACTAATATTCAATCAGAATTACCAGCGGAATATCGCGGGTTTACACCACCGACTAATCATTTGAGTTTAGATATCAAGATGGAAACAGGAACGGGTAAAACTTATGTCCATACACAGATGATGTATGAACTGCATAAGAAATATGGCATTAACAAATTTATTATTGCTGTACCATCTTTAGCAATAAAGGCGGGTACTGCTCATTTTCTTCAAGATGAATATGTGAAAAGACACTTTTCTGATGTATGTGGTTATGGAACGGAGATAGAAGTTGGTGTGTTAGAATCTCCAAAAAATCGTAAAAAAGGGAGAACTTATTTTCCGAGTGTTGTTAGTGATTTTGTACGTGGTTCTTCACAAAACACAAAGAAAATTCATGTATTGCTTGTGAATATGCAATTACTAGCAGTTCGCAAAAATGGTCTGCTTAGTCGTGATGATTATGATTATGGTGCAGAAGGGTTTTATCGCCCCTTCGATGCCTTAAAAGCAACAAAACCATTTGTCATTATTGATGAACCACATCGTTTTTCACGTGATCAGAAGGCATATCAAGTGATTGAAGAAGAAATACAACCACAAAGCATTATTCGTTTTGGTGCTACCTATCCCGATATTACGAGTGGACGTGGAAAGAACAGAACAACAAGAAAAGATTATCAAAATTTACTTTATGACTTAAATGCTTGTCAGTCCTTTAATTTAGATTTAATTAAAGGTGTTGCAAAGGAACATTTTGAACCTGTATCTAAGCAAGCTGAAAAAGTTAAAATTACAACGATAAAAAGGAACGACTTTGTAAATTTTCAATATAAAAAGAAAGATGAAGCCAATAAGACATTCACCCTTAAAAAGGGAGATTCACTCTCCGTTATTCATCAAGCCTTTGAAGGGATTACAATTGACGCTATTGGCGGTTCGTTTGTCGTATTCTCCAACGGAATAGAGAAGCAAACGGGTGAGGAACTTGATGTAGATATTTATATGACTTCATACCAAGAACAAATGATGCGTTTGGCATTGGAAAGACATTTTGAAACGGAACGTGAAAACTTTACGGAACGTAACTTTAAAATAAAAACATTAGCATTATTCTTTATTGATGATATTGCCTCATATAGAGATAGTGAAGATGGGAAAGTTCCTTATTTAAAAAACACATTTGAGCAATTACTAAAAGAACGAATTGAAAAAGAACTATCCAACCTAACAGAATATGAAGCAGAGTATAAAGCATATCTAGAAGCTAGTTTAGCTGATATAAGCGCCTGTCATGCAGGCTATTTTTCACAAGACAACAGTGATTCAGACGAAGATATTGCAAATGAAGTAGAAACCATTTTGCATGGAAAGAAACAATTATTATCTTTTAAGAAAAAAGATGGTACACCGAACACATTACGTTTCTTATTTTCAAAGTGGACTTTAAAGGAAGGATGGGACAATCCTAACGTCTTTACAATCGCTAAATTACGTTCAAGTGGTAGCGAAAACAGTAAGCTTCAAGAGGTAGGACGTGGACTCAGACTTCCAGTAGATGAACATGGAAACCGTATTTCTAATGAGGAATTTCAACTGAATTACATAGTTGACTTTACTGAAGCGGACTTTGCAGAAAGGCTTGTAGAACAAATTAATGGAGAAATCCCACAAGCTGCAATGATTACAGAAGAACAGCTTGCTAAAGTAGCTTCAAAATTAGCAATTACTTCTGATGATTTATTTGATGTTTTGTATGATAAAAAGTATATCGATCGAAAAATGAATATTAACATAGAAAAACGTGATGAGTTTTTCGCTG
>CAZWXH010000153.1:0-3348 GCA_964637725.1 uncultured Coprobacillus sp.
AGCATTCATCAATGCTTTTTCCGTTTTTTTATGATTTAGCTGTCAAAGACCCGGGACATTTAAAGTAAATAACCGTAAAGAACGTAAAGGTGTAAGCCCAAAAACAAAAGAAGCTATGATTATTCCCGCAAGTAAAACAGTTTCATTTAAACCAAGTAACAGATTAAAAGATGCAATGAATTAAAAATTGCATCTTTTCTTTATATTCAGTTCATAATTGTTGTATAATATGTTTTGTGAGGTGAATGATATGATGTTTGGATATTATGGAATGTTTTCTAATCCTTATTATATAATAGGGATGGTTGGTGTTTTGCTTGCATCAGTTTTAATGATATGGGCACAATTTAAAGTACAAGGAACTTACTCGCGTTATAAGAAGATACAAAATCGTCGTGGGATAACTGGCGCACAAGTGGCTAGAGAGATTTTAGATAATGAAGGTTTATATGATGTTGGTGTTTTTGAAGTGAAAGGGAACTTAACTGATCATTATGATCCAAGAAAGCAAAGTATTAGTCTTTCTAGTGATATTTATAATGGAACTTCAATTGCTTCTGTTGCGGTAGCTGCTCATGAATGTGGTCATGCTATTCAATATAAAGAAAAATATGCACCGATATCACTTAGAAATTCTATTTTACCAATTGCCAATATGGGACAATATTTAGGGTGGATAGCTATTTTTATTGGCTTATTGTTTGACCAAACGCCAATAGCATGGATAGGATTTGCCTTAATGTGTGGAATATTGTTATTCCAAGTTGTAACATTACCAGTTGAATTTAATGCTTCTAGTCGTGCTTTGCACATTTTAAATCAAAGATATTTAGATGATGGTGAGTATCAAGGTGCAAAAAGTATGTTATCTGCTGCGGCCATGACTTATGTTGCTGCAATGATAGCAACATTAATGAGTATGCTTAGAATTTTCTTGATGATTATTGGGAGTCAAAGAAATGATTAAAGACCGTTAGGTCTTTTTCATTTTTGTTTTGATTTTCATATTTTTTGTTATATAATAGAAACACTGGAGGTGCATGTGATGAAGAAATATATATTTAGGATATCGGTTATTGTTTTAGTACTTGTTTTAGCAATTGTTTCTTTTTATATGTTATATGTCCATGTTCCTTATTATAATTATCATTATAATCTTGATAATATAAGAAATGAGATATGTGAAAAGAATAATTATGAGTATAATGATTATTTCTTTGAATATAGAGGTAAACAAACTTATTATATTATGAAAGTTAAGATCAATAAGAAGGATGCTTTTGTTGCTTATGATCAAGATATGAAGTTTGTCGATATTTTTAAAGATAAACCAGCATCAAAACAAACAGTAAAAAAAGCAATGGAAACAAAGTATAAGAAAACAGTTGATGAAGTGGATGTAGGATATGAAAATAATAAATTTGTATATTATACAATGGTTCAAGAAGAAGAGAAATTAACATATATTTATTATGATTTTAAAACTGGAGATTTCACGAAAGCATATATGTTATAGGAGTAAAAAATATGAATGAATTAATTAATTATAATTGTATAGATTTTAAGAAACTTTTGGTTATTAAATCAAAAGCTTTAAAGTTATCTGATCAAGAGTGTTATATTCTTATTGTTATTATGACAATGCTAGAAATAGGGATTAGACCGATTACTCCTGCTAATATTAGTCAGTTATGTACTATGTCTATAAAGAAAATTGATGATATTTTAATGAAGTTAATTGATAAACATTTAATTTCTAGAAAAAATGGTAAATTAGATTTATCACCATTGCAGAAAATGTTATTAAATGAAGAGAATAAAGAAGAAGAAAAAAGTATGGATTTGGTTTCTTTATTTGAAAATACTTTTGGAAGAAGTTTAAATCAAATGGAGTTAAGTATTATTAATGGCTTTAAAACAAATGGTTATGATGATCAAATGATAATGGATGCATTGAATGAATCTGTGAAGTCGGGTGTCATTAATTTTAGATATATTGAAAAGATTTTGGATAATTGGTCTAAACATGGTGTGAAAAGAAGATATGCGCCAATGTCTACAAATAAAGTAATGAATCAAGTAGATGATAAAGTTAAAGATTATCAATGGTGGCAGGATAATGAATAAAGACAATATAAAGAGAATTCTTGATACTTTTGATGATATGTTTCCTGATGCAAAATGTGAGTTAGAACATAGTAATGCGCTTGAATTATTAATTGCGGTTATGTTATCTGCTCAAACAACAGATGCAAGTGTTAATAGATTAACAAAAACTTTATTTCAAAAATATAAATCAGTTGAAGATTATGCTTTTGCATCTCTTTATGAATTGGAAAAGGATTTAAGAACTATTGGTCTTTATCGAAATAAGGCAAAGAATGTAAAAGCTATGGCGCAAATGTTAATTGATCTTTATCATGGTGAAGTTCCTTGTAATCATGATGCATTACAAACATTACCTGGGGTAGGTCGTAAAACCGCGAACGTTGTCATTTCAGAAGGTTTTAAAGTACCGGCAATTGCTGTTGACACACATGTGGAACGTATCTCTAAAAGGCTTAAAATAGCGACTATGAAAGATTCAGTATTAACAGTAGAAAAGAAACTCATGAAAGCTATTGATAAAGACAGATGGATTAAGACTCATCATCAAATGATATTCTTTGGTAGATATCATTGTAAATCAATGAATCCTAATTGTCAGCACTGTCCACTTATTGATATCTGTCGAGAACCAAAAAGAAAGCAATATCTTTAATACAAAAACAAAAGAAGTCGTAAACAAAATAATGTTTATTGCTTCTTTATTGTTTATGGAGGATTTCTTTTTCTATAATTATAGGATATACTAAAAAAGGTGATAAGTATGAAAGAAAACTACTTCTTAGAAAGAATTATAGATTATATAGAAGGACACATAACAGAACATTTGACACTGAAAGGATTAGCTAATGAGTTTCATATTTCAGAAGTCTATTTAAAAAAGATGTTTTGTGGTCTTTTTAACATGCCAATTTCTTCATATATTAGAAAAAGGAAGTTATCACTAAGTACTCAACAATTACTTGAAACAAACTATCGGGTTATTGATATTGCATTATATTATGGATTTAAACATGTTCAAACTTATATAAATGCTTTTAAAGATGAATTCGATATTACGCCATATCAATGGAAACAAAAAAGAAATGAACTTCACTATACAGAAAAGATATCATTTCAATTGATTAAAGAATTAAACAAAGGAGTTATTGTAATTCCCGAATGTGTTGTGATGCCCTCGTTATGCTTAAATGGTACAAAACATCATTTATCATTTGAAGAATCACATAAGAAAGCCCCTGA
>CAZWXH010000154.1:0-3300 GCA_964637725.1 uncultured Coprobacillus sp.
TTTCTTAAAAGTTTAAATTTTTCAAGACTTTCCTTAATAATAATAGTGAAATTGTAATCGAGAATAGCTCAGCTATTGGAAATGACAACCAGATTAAATCTATATTTGAAATGAGTGAGAGAATATAGGCACATGGTAGTAAAACAATAAGTTGGCGAATAAGCGAAGTTAGTAAGCTATAAACGCCTTTTCCAATGGCTTGAAATACAGCACTACATACAATGGAAATACCAGCAAATATAAAATGAAATGCAATGATTCTTAAAGCTGGAACACCAATGCTCATCATATCTGGTGATGCATTAAATAGTGATAATAGAGTTTCTGGAATTGCTTCAAAGAGGATAAATCCAATGATCATCATTATCGTTGCATAGATAGCAGCTAATTTAATTGTTTTTAACATACGCTCTTTTTGTTTTGCACCTAAATTGTATGCAATAATTGGAATCATCCCATTGTTTAATCCGAATATTGGCATAAAAACAAAACTTTGTAGTTTGAAATACACACCAAATACAGCAGTTGCTGTGGTTGAAAATGAAATTAAAATTGTATTCATACCAAAAGTCATAATACTTCCAATTGATTGCATAATGATTGAGGGAATACCTAAAGAATAAATTTGTTTGATAATTATAAAATTAGGTTTAAAGCCTTTGAATTTGATTGATATATCATGGTTATATTTATAATTCAAAATAATTCCAAATATACAAGCAATGATTTGTCCGATAATAGTCGCAAGAGCTGCTCCAGCAACGCCCATTTCCGGAAAACCAAAGAGTCCAAAAATCAAAATAGGATCTAATATGATATTAATAATTGCTCCTAATCCTTGCGTAAACATAGTATGTATTGTTCTGCCGGTTGCTTGGAGAAGTCTTTCAAATAAGAATTGACCAAACAATCCAACTGAACCACCAACAACAATCATGGAATAAATAGCTCCATTACTTAATATTTCTTGATTGCTTGTTTGGATACTAAAGAATAAGTGAGAGAAAGATAAACCACCAACCATAAAGATAAGAGCTGTTACAATAAATATAAAAATAGAATTGACAGCAGTTAAATTAACATGATTTTGATTCTTTTCACCTAAACTTCTTGATAATAATGCATTAACCCCGACAGCAGTTCCTCCTGCAAAAGCAATCATAAGATTTTGCAGAGGGAAAGCTAAAGATACGGCAGTTAATGCATTTTCACTAATTTGGGCTACAAATATACTATCTACAACATTGTACATTGCTTGTACTAACATTGAAATAATCATTGGTAACGACATAGATATTAATAAACGATTGACGGGCATTGTGCCCATTTTATTTTCCTGCGACATTCTTTTCCCCTTTTAAATAAACATCAACTATAATATCAGCAACTTCTTCTAGTCCTAGATCACTATTGATTGTTAAATCAAAATTAGTTAAGTGTCCCCATTTCTTAGTTGTATAATAGTTATAATAGTTACTTCTATTCTTATCTCTTTTCTTTACATATTTTCCATAATCATCATGTTCTTCTTTGTAGTCTTCTTTAACACGTCTTACTCTTGAATCGAAGGGAGCGTGTATAAAGACAGTCAAAACATCATCATAATCTTCTAATACATAATCAGCAACACCATTGCAAATAATACATGAATCATATTTTGCAAGATGACGAATGATTCTAGATTGCATTGTAAAGACCTGATCATTCAATGGTAAAGTCAGTGCTGTTGTAGATAAAGTATACATAAAACTAGATGTTTTTTCTTCTGATACTTTGCGAATAGCATCTACATCAATACCAAGTTCTCTAGCTGCAATATCAATAACTTCATTATCGTAATAAACAATTCCTAATTTCTCTGCTACAATTTGGGCAATAATACGTCCACCTGATCCGTATTCTCTTGCTATGGTTATAATTCTAGGCATATAAATCACCTTCCTTTATATGTATATTCTAACACAATTTTAAAAAGAACGGGGAGTTTTTATATAAAGAGTTGTTTTTATAACTTTGAGTTTGTATAATAAATAAGATAAAAGGAGACGATTATGGAATATCATATTTTAGCAAGTGGTTCTAAGGGAAATGCAACATTCATATATGAAAATGGATGTGGAATCTTAGTAGATTGTGGAATTACACGTAAACAATTGTTGTTTAAATTGAATAATTTAGGATTTAGTGAAGAGGATATTCGTTTTGTCTTTTTAACACATGATCATTATGATCATAATAAAAACATTCACATTTTTGATAAAGATAAAGTATATTCAGCAAAAGGAAATATTGAAGATATCGATGAGTATCATACTTTGATACCTTATACACATAGACAATTTGGTGTTTTTGATGTTTTAACATTAAAGACTTCACATGATGCAAGTGATCCTATTGGTTTTGTTATTAGTGGTCAAGAAAGCTTATTATATATGACAGATACGGGTTATGTTTCCATTAAAAATATGGAATATATGAAAAACTTGGATTATTATATTATAGAAAGTAATCATGATATTCAAATGTTAATGGATACAAAAAGACCTCAGTTTTTAAAGGATAGAATTCTTAATGATGTTGGACATTTAAATAATGAATATAGTGCTCGAATTATGAGTGAAGTTCTTGGTGAAAAAACAAAGGAAATTGTATTGGCTCATTTATCACAAGAAGCAAATACTAATGAAGTTGCTTTAAATGCATATAAAACAATTTTTAAAGAACAAGAAGTTATCTTTGATAATATTAGAGTAGCAAGTCAAGTTGATGTTGTTTCTGGAGGAAAGCATGAAGATTAAAATTATAAGTGTTGGTAAACTAAAGGAAAAGTATCTTGTTGACGGGATTAAAGAGTATACAAAAAGAATATCTGCATATGCAGATATTGAAATGATTGAAGTCAGTGATGAAAGAATTCCAGATAAAGCTTCTTTAGCTGAAGAAGTTATAGTGAAAAACAAAGAAGGTAGAAAAATATTAGATAGAGTGAAACAAGATGACTATATGATTTTATTAGATGTAAGTGGAAAAGAAATAGATTCTGTTGCTTTTTCTAAATATATTGAAGAATGTATGATCAATGGGAAAAGCTCAATCGTTTTTGTGATAGGGGGATCACTAGGACATGGTGAAGAAATATTGACTCGGGCAAACTTCCGTTTAAGTTTTTCTCCTATGACTTTTCCCCATCAGTTAATGAGACTTATTTTAGTTGAACAAGTCTATCGAGCATTTAAAATCATTAAAAATGAAACATATCATAAATAAAGCATCTTCATTTATTTGAAGGTGCTTTACTTA
>CAZWXH010000155.1:0-3268 GCA_964637725.1 uncultured Coprobacillus sp.
ATAATTTACTTTTATAAATTTAGGCTGGAAGGAATCTTAGGATTCCTTCTTTTTTTTGTTGATTTTTACCATTAATACATAGACAGCTATCCCTTACTTACTTAAATGTGTTAAAATATTAACAATCGAATGATTATAGTTCTAAGGGAGAATGGTTAATATGATAGTTAATAAACAAATGAAAATAGGCGTTTTATTGTTAAGTGTGTTTACGCTTTTGGGTTGTGCAGCAAACGATGAAACTGAAAAAGCAACTGATGTAGTGAGTCAGGCATCACCTACAACAGAAAATTATGTAGGTGATCCTTTAAAAATTACGAAAACACCGACATCGAGAACCGAAACGTTGTTACATACCGCAGTGCAAATTCAAGTTTTTCACGAAGGCGAGGAAGTAGAAGCAGCATTGAATGATGTATTTGATTATATGGAAGCAATGGAAGTACAATTCAGTACTAATTTAGAAGGTTCGGATGTATATCGAATAAATCAAGCAGCTGGCGTAGAAGCAGTTGAAGTAGATGCAGAAACCTTCGCAGTAATTAAACAAGCATTAAATATTGCTGAACAAAGCAAAGGTAAGTTTGATATTTCCATTGGTGCCGTTACAAACTTGTGGCAGATTGGATCTGATGATGCGCGTAAACCTAGTGATGAAGAAATAGATGCGGCATTACCTTTAATTGATTATCGAAAAATTACTTTAGATGAAGAAAATCTAACAGTCAAACTTGAGGAAAAGGGTATGGTCATTGAATTGGGAGGAATATCCAAAGGCTACATCGGAGGTAGAGTTCGAGATATATTAGCTAGTCACGGTGTAACGACCGCAATCATTAATTTAGGAGGTAACGTAGTCGTAATGGGCACATCACCCTCTAATGAAGAAGGTTGGAATGTTGGGGTTCAAGATCCAGATGAAACAAGAGGACAAGTCGTAGGGACACAAAGAGTGATTGATGGTGCAGTCGTAACTTCAGGAATTTATGAACGCTTTCTCGAAGTAGATGGTGTTAAATATCATCATATCTTGGACCCGATGACTGGATATCCTTTGGACAATGAAATTTCAGGTGTAACGGTATTTGCTAATACTTCTTTTGAGGGAGATTCTTATTCAACGGCATTATTCTTGTTTGGTATTGAGGATGGGATAAATTTTGTCGAATCCATTGAAGGTTTAGAAGCCGTTTTTGTAGATAAAGATCATGGTGTCCATCTTACATCCGGATTAAAAGACACCTTTGAATTAACTAATGAGGAGTATCACTTAGTAGATGAATAAAGAAAAAATATTAATATTTCTAGAGTTTGTAGAATTAAGAACTAAAATAGCTAGCGTTTTTCCAATGATGATTGGTTTTTTGTGGACGTATTATCATTATCAACAATTTAATTGGTTAAATTCAATTTTATTTGCGATTTCAGTCATATTTTTTGATATGTGTACAACTGCAATAAATAATACTGTTGATTATCATAAAGCAATAGATATGAATTATAAGCATGAAGAGAATGTGATCGGTAGAAATAATTTAAGTTTTAAAACAATGATTATGATAGTCTTTGCTTTATTAGCGGTTGCGACTGTGTTTGCGATTAGTTTAATTTTTCTCACTGATTTTTTGTTATTAATACTAGGGGGAATTTGTTTCTTCTTGGGAATCACTTATACATTTGGCCCAACCCCAATTTCAAGAAGTCCTTTTGGCGAAATCATGTCAGGTGGGACGATGGGATTTGGAATATTCTTTCTTGCGGTCTATATGACCATGTATGAAAAGTTATTGACATCAGTTCACACAATGGGAAATATCAATATTAGCTTTGCTTGGTTTGAGGCAATGAAGATCTTTATGATGAGTATCCCGTTGATTTGTTTAATTGCGAATATTATGTTAGCCAATAATACACGCGATTTAGAAACAGATATCATTAATGAGCGTAAGACATTAGTTTTCTATATAGGAAAGAAAAATGCAGTTATTCTGTACCAAATATTAAGTTTATTACCATGGATAGCATGGTTGTTGTATATAGTAAGTGGGATTTTACCAGTGTGGTCAATAATAAGTTTTGGTTTAATACCTAAACATTATGGTAGTGTGATGCGTTTTAAAGAGAAACAAACAAGAGAAACTTTTCCAGAAGCGATAAAAAGTTTCACCTTGTTTGCAAGTATGTATGTAATTGTATTGCTTTTAGCAAGCATCTTTGCTTAACGGTCATAGGGGTAGAATCAACTCATCCTCACTCATGGTTCCAAGGATTTCAATAATAAAACCGTGAGGGAGACAAATTGCAGTTTGTCCTGGGCGGCTAATCCATCCTGTTTTAACCCCCACTTGATCAGGACTATTATCTTCTTTAATGCGTATTCGGTCGCCATGCTTCTCGATTACATTATATTGACCTGGATTAGGATGGTATGTTTTTATTTCTTGCTCAGAACCTTCTTCTAAGATGAAACGGTCAACTTCTTGGCCGTTTATTTTTATAATTGCCACAATTTCTTGGTTTTCTGATTGATTTCCATAGACGTAGGCAGTTACTAGTGTTGGTGCAAAAGAAAGAAGTAAAGCAAGACCAATGATGACAAAATCATAAGGTCGAAATTGTTTGAAAAATATTTTCATTTAATCACCTCTATTTTCAAAAGAATAACACTTAACTACTATTGTATTCCAAACACAGAGCCTTTTCTAGCTTTTGTATGTTTTTTTTGTTATCATTATTAGTGTGCAAAAATTATTATTAGGCATTAATAAGAAAAAAGGAGATAGATAATTATGGCAATTAAGGCAGATGTAAGAAAAAGTACTGGTACAAGTGCTTCTCGTAAAGCGCGTAAAGTAGGTTTAATTCCAGTTACCTTATATGGGAATGGTATTGAAACAGTTTCTTTAACTGTAGATCGTCGTGAGTTTGACGCTTTGTTGAAACGTGAGGGGGCAAACGCAGTCTTTGATCTTGAGTATGATGGCAATGTTCAAAAAGTTTGGATCAAGGATTTTGCTAAAGCATCATTACAAGATGAGTTTTATAGCTTAGACTTAGAGGCGATTTCTAAGGACCAAAAATTAACTGTTGATGTTCCTTTAGTACTTATCAATGAAGAAACATTAAAAGAGGGTATTGTTGAATTAATCGCTAATACCGTTCAAGTGGAAACAACACCGGATAATATTCCTTCCAATATTGAAATCGATGTTGAAGGATTAGTAATTGGTGATGTTAAAACAGTTGCTGATTTAAGTATTCCTGCAAA
>CAZWXH010000156.1:0-3220 GCA_964637725.1 uncultured Coprobacillus sp.
ATCTAATGAAGAATTAACTAAAATAACTCATTATCTTCAAGAATTTGAAATAGAAGATAACTATTATAAAATAGATCAAATAATCTCTCATCAACATCAATTATCTTTAAGTAAAATAACCACAAAAAAATCTCAATTAAAACATGAGTTAGAGTTAATACAAAAAACATTAAATGAATTAATAGCAGAACATCAATACTGGCAAAATATTGTTGATCTTGAACCAGAATTAACTGATGAAGAAAAAGCTAATAGACAATACTTAAATGAAGAGAATATTGCATATCGTCCTTTATACACAGTATTAGAATTTGGTGAAGATATTGATGAAAAGCAACGTGATTTATGGGAAGAATTATTAAATAAATCAGGATTATTAAATGCTTTAATCATAGAAGAAAAAGATCATGATAAAGTCTTGAATTTAAGAGTTGGGATGAGTGATCATTATTTATTTACGACACATTCTCTAGATTCTTTATCATCAGTTTATATAAAAGATCAAGATATCAATACAGTGATGAAAACACTTGGTATTACTTTAGAATCGATTGAATTAGCTAATCACTTTATTAAATTAGGACATATGGTTGTCACTTTATCATATACACAAAAGAATCTTTATATTGGCAAACTCGCAAGAGAAAGATTGCGTCAAAATAAGTTAGATGAATTATCGCTTCAAATAACTGATGCTACCAAGCAACAAGAACAACTTAATCTCAATCTTCAACAAACACAAGAAGATGAAAAATCACTAACAAAAGAGTATGATCAATATCCAGGCCGTTATGATTTAGAATCAGTAAAAAAAGAATTGTTGTTGTGTGAGGAAAATCAAAAAGGCTTATTAATAAAGATTTCTGAAATCGAAAAAGAAATAAAAGTAGAAGAAGAAAAAATGCATACGATTCATCATCAAATTGTACAAATAGCTGATAAACTGAAAATTAGTGCTAACTCTCATGTTTTTTCTGAACGTTATGTGACATTCGAGGACTATTTATTACATTTAATGGAATTTGCGAATATACATACTAAATATGTTAGTAAACATGAACAATATAATTCTAAAAAAAATCAATATGAAGATGCTATTTTGGATTTGGATTATTTGCGCGATGAACGTAGACATTTAGTGGGTGAAATTGATAAAGCAAAACAAGTTATTGATATGAATCAGGATTTAGTAGAGAAACAAGGTGGAACTGATGCTGTAAAAAGGTTAAGTTCAATAACTTCTCGTTTGAGTGAAATTCCAGAAGTTATGAATAACATGCAAAGGAAGTTAGGTGAGTTGACGAGTTCTTTAGAAAATATGCACCAACAGATTCTAATCATTGAAAAAGATATATCTTTACAAAAAGATCAAACAATGATTTATCAACAATACTATTATGATGAAGCAAATCTTCATTATGTATTATCACAAGATGAAGATGTGAAGGATGTCAAAAAGGTGCTTTCTTATTTAAATAAAACAAAGTCTGATAAACAAAAACTAGTTTTACAAAACACATTACAACAAGTCTTTCAAAATCAACGTCCTTTTCTTCAAGAATATAATTTAATAACAACACCACTCTTTGATGATAAAAACGATCCTTTTGTATTACGTCTTTCGATTTATGGAAGATATAAAGGGAATAAGATTCACTTTACTCAGTTACTTGATGGATTAGCTTTAGATATCGAAATACAAGGAGAGTTATTAAAAGAAAATGAACGTGAATTAATTGAAGATATTTTGGTTAATGATATGAGTAGAAAAATTCGTCGATTAATTGCAAGTAGTGAGCAATGGGTATTGGATATGAATCGCTTTATGGATGATATGAATACAAGTAGTGGATTAAAGTTAAACCTTGAATGGAAAAGTCGTAAAGCAGAAAATGATGAAGAATTAAGTTCTCAAAAATTAGTTAAATTATTAAAAACCGATACCCATTTGTTAAAATCAAATGATCTTACACAATTGTCATCTCATTTTCAATCCAAAATTGCAACAGCAAGAAAATTAAGTGAAAAAGAAGAAGTGAACGAAAGCTTCCATCAAATTATGCGCCAGGTTATGGACTATCGAAATTGGTTTGATTTCACAATTATGTATGAAAAAACAGGCGACAAGAAAAAAGAACTTACAAATAATGCTTTTTATCAATTCAGTGGGGGAGAAAAAGCAATGAGTATGTATGTGCCATTATTTTCTGCAGTTGCAGCTAAATACGCTACAGCTAATGAAGATGCTCCTATGTTAATTGCGTTAGATGAAGCCTTTGCAGGAGTTGATGAGAAAAACATTGATACAATGTTTGAATTAATCAGTAAGTTTGGATTTGATTATATCATGAATTCACAAGTCTTGTGGGGAGATTATCCAAGTGTAAAAGCACTTGCTATTCATGAATTATTTAGACCTGAAAATGCCCGTTATGTAACTGTTATTTCTTATATTTGGAATGGGTATATAAAAACATTGGTGGACTTATAATGGAAAGAGAATTTTGTCAGTATTTAAAACAACGTCATTTTTCTCGTTTTATGAAGGCATGGAAGCAACAATATGAAAAATTAGGACGAGTGGGTGGAACAATTCATATATCTTTAGATGATCAAAATCGCGAAGATATTGAGATGTTGATGCAAAAGAGTTATCAACGTCAAAATCATGCGAAGATAGCTTATTCTTCATTAATTAAAGCACTTAATAAGACCAAGTATAGCGAAGTTGTTTTTGATGAAGTATTACACTTATATTTTAATGATATTATATTAAGTCATAAAGATAAAAAAACAATGAAACTTGAAAAAGATTTAAAGTTTTTAAATAGTATGATTACAGAACATGAAGGAACTTTTTCAGCTATTTGGTTACAATCATGTATAGAGGAAAATAACTTTGTTTTTATTCGTTTACGCCAAGAGATTAATAAAGATTCACAGGCTATTAAAAACATCTTAAACAATGTTATGAATGCATTAAACCAATTACCTCTCAAACATCATCAACATTGCAGCATCGTTGTCTATGCAAATGAAATGACTAGAGATCCCCATGGTTTTGATAAATCAAAATTTGCCTACTATTTACTTATCCAAGGTATCCGTTATTTACTAAAAGATACAACTCAAGATGAAAAGATAATTCTTCATGATGTAGGATTATATGAAGATACAATTAATAATTATTGTATGATTTGTCATATCAATGCCTATGATA
>CAZWXH010000157.1:0-3155 GCA_964637725.1 uncultured Coprobacillus sp.
TTTAATGCATTGTATATACCATTATCATTGATATCTGTTGTTGTATATGTGACTTTATCAAAGACAAGAGGATGACTATTTCCCATTGCGACTGATTCTTTTGTGTATGCTAACATTGATAAATCATTAGTTGAATCACCAATACTAATGGTGTTATCAATAGTATTATCTAAATAATCAACTAAGAATTGTATACCGATTGCTTTAGAACAATCTGAAGGAATCACTTCAATGAAATCCACATCTCTTTGAATGACTTCAAAATCTGGTTCTAAGTAATTTTTAAAAGTTTCAACATCAGCGTTTTGATCATAACATGCTGCAAATTTATCAAAATAGACATTAGAATCTTTGTTATATTCAAAGACTGCAAGATTTTCTTCTAAGTATCTTTTTTTACATGCAACCATAAAAGGATGTTGACAATCATGTCTAAAGTAAGCTCCAGATTTTCCCTCTAATACATTATCGATTCCACATTCAAATGATTTTTGAATAATACCTCTTCTTTTCTCTTCACTAATTTCTTTATGAAATATTTGTTTTCCATGATATTCAATGTAAGTTCCACATCCACAAATATAACCATCAAATCCAATATCAAAGATAACTTGATCAATTGTCGAAATAGGTCTTCCTGTATTCACAAAACAAAGATGTCCATTTTGTTGTGCAAAATGAATTGCTTCAATTGTAGAAGCTGGAACTGTAAAAGTTTTTTCATCTAATAGTGTTCCATCTATATCAAAGAATATAAGCTTATTGTTCATGATAGATCCTCCTTTATCATATGTCTAATCATACTGATAAATATAGAGTTGGTCAAGTGATTATCATATTGTGAAAATGGTTAATCTAAAGTTGACTATTGTTGATAAAAGCTTGTTATTATGATATAATCGGAACAATTATGAAGTGGGGGATGAAGGCTATGTATAAGATTTTACATAAGGAAAAATTAAATGATGTTGTTGAATTAATGGAAATTCATGCACCATATGTTGCTAGAAAATGTGAGCCAGGTCAATTTATTATTTTAAGAGTTGGTGAAGATGGTGAACGTATACCATTGACTATTGCTGATTTTGATCGAGAGAAAGAATCAATTACAATTATTTATCAAATTGTAGGTTATTCAACAGAAGTTCTATCAACTTTAGAAATGGGTGATGAATTAACTGATTTTGTTGGTCCTTTAGGAGAACCAACGAAGTTACATAAAGCATCTCATGTTGTAGGAGTTGCTGGTGGAGTAGGAAGTGCCCCATTGTTTCCTCAATTAAGAGCACTTGCTAATATGGGTGTTGATGTTGATGTTATTATTGGCGGAAGAGAAACACAATATATTTTATTAGCTGATGAATTTAAGAAATTCTGTAAGAATGTTTATATAGCAACTGATGATGGTTCATTAGGTCATAAAGGACTTGTGACTGATGTTTTATCTGATTTAATTAATAAAGGTGAAAAGATAGATGAAGTGATAGCAATTGGTCCAGTACCAATGATGAAAGCTGTTGTTAATGTTACAAAACCACATGATATCAAAACTTCTGTTTCATTAAATCCTATTATGATTGATGGAACTGGAATGTGTGGATGTTGTCGTGTTAGTGTTGATGGTAAGATTAAATTTGCGTGCGTAGATGGTCCTGATTTTGATGGATTGTTAGTAGACTTTGATGAATTAATCGCAAGACAAAGAATGTTTAAGAGTGAAGAAGCACATGTGTGTAACTTGACGGGGGTGAAAAGATAATGCCAAATATGTCACTAGAAAAGGTCAAGATGCCTGAAGTTGATCCAAATATTAGAAACAAAACCTTTGAAGAAGTATCTTTAGGCTATACCAAAGAACAAGCTATGGAAGAGGCTACACGTTGTTTGAATTGTAAACATAAACCATGCGTGAATGGTTGCCCAGTAGGTGTTCCTATTCCCGAATTCATTGCTCAAGTATCACAAGGGAACTTTGAAGAAGCTTATCAAGTCATTACGAGCGAAAATGCATTACCAGCTGTTTGTGGGCGTGTATGTCCACAAGAAAATCAGTGTGAAGGAAAATGTGTACGAGCAATCAAAGGTGAAGCGGTAGGAATTGGTAGATTGGAAAGATTTGTAGCTGATTATCACAGAGAACATGGACAAGATAGAGTCTCTCAGATTAGTAAGAATGGTAAAAAAGTCGCAGTTATTGGAAGTGGTCCTTCAGGGATTACTTGTGCTGGAGAACTTGCGAAAAAAGGATATAGTGTCACAGTATTTGAAGCTCTTCATAAAGTTGGCGGAGTTCTTGTTTATGGGATTCCTGAATTCAGACTTCCTAAAGCATTGGTTCAAAAAGAAATTGATACTGTTAAAGCATTAGGTGTTGATTTTGTAACGAATGTAGTCGTGGGAAGATCAATCACTATTGATGAATTAAAAGAACAAGGATACGAAGCTATATTTGTAGGAAGTGGGGCAGGGTTACCACGTTTCCAAAATATCCCTGGTGAAAACTTAAATGGTGTTTATGCAGCTAATGAATTTTTAACACGTGTGAATTTAATGAAAGGATATGAGTTCCCTCATCATCCGACACCTGTTAAGATTACTGATACAGTTTGTGTTATTGGAGCAGGTAATGTTGCCATGGATGCCGCTAGAACAGCTAAGCGTTTAGGTGCTAAAGATGTTTATATCGTTTATCGTAGAGGACCAGAAGAAATTCCTGCCCGTGCAGAAGAAGTTCATCATGCTAAAGAAGAAGGAATTATCTTTAAGTTATTAACAAACCCAACTAAAATTAATGGTGAAGATGGGTGGGTTCAATCTATGGACTGTGTTGAAATGGAATTAGGAGAACCTGATGAAAGTGGTAGAAGAAGACCAGTCGTTAAAGACGGTAGTGAATTCACTATTGAAACTGGAACAGTTATTGTTTCAATTGGGCAAAGCCCAAATCCATTAATCAGACAAACAACGCCAGGGTTAGATACAAAATCTTGGGGTGGAATTATAGTTGATGAGGAGACAATGAAAACAAGTAAAGAAGGAGTCTATGCTGGTGGAGATGTTGTCACTGGTGCTGCGACTGTTATTTTAGCAATGGGAGCTGGTAAAACAGCCGCAAAAGCAATTGATGAAGCATTAAAGAAATAAGGACCTAACGG
>CAZWXH010000158.1:0-3155 GCA_964637725.1 uncultured Coprobacillus sp.
ACAACTTGCTTTCACATCAATCAATAATAAATGATTATCAGTGCCTCCAGCAACTAATCTAAATCCTTCTTCTTTTAAAGATTCTTCAAAAGCTTTCGTATTTTTTATAATTTGAGAAGCATAATCCTTAAACTCTGGTTCTAATACTTCTTTAAAACATGCTGCTTTAGCTGCAATAATATGCATTAATGGACCACCTTGCATACCAGGGAAAACAGCTCTATCAATATCCGCTGCATATTTTTCTTTACACATAATAACCCCACCACGAGGTCCTCTTAATGTTTTATGTGTTGTTGTTGTTACAACATCCGCATAAGGAATTGGTGAAGGATGTAATCCTGCAGCAACTAACCCTGCAATATGTGCCATATCAACCATAAACAATGCTCCATTATCATGAGCAACTTTACCCATAAACTCAAAATCAATAACTCTTGAATAAGCACTTGCACCAGCAACAACTAATTTCGGTTTAATCTCTTCAACCTTCTTTTTAAAATCTTCATAATCAATCATTTCAGTTTCTTTATCAACACCATAACTATAAAAATCATAATTAATCCCTGAATAGTTTAATGGATGACCATGCGTTAAATGTCCCCCATCAGCAAGTGACATTCCTAACACTTTATCTCCATGTTGTAATAACGCTAAATAAACTGCTGTATTGGCTTGAGCCCCAGAGTGTGGTTGAACATTGGCATGTTCACATCCAAACAACTCCTTTAAACGATCTCTTGCAATATCTTCAACTTCATCCACAAAAGAACACCCACCATAATATCTTTTACCAGGATATCCTTCTGCATATTTATTCGTTAAGACACTTCCAGCTAATTCTAATATTTGCGCTGAAACAAAGTTTTCCGAAGCAATTAACTCAATATTATTTCTTTGTCTATTTAATTCTCTTTCAACACTTTCAAAGATTTCTGTATCTCTCATTATTCTTCCTCCAACTTCATCATTTTCTCTATTCTTAAATCATGACGACCACCTTCATACGCAGTATGAAGCCACGCATTCATCACTTCAATGGCTAAACCTTCACCAATCACTCTTTGACCCATTGCCATCATATTTGTATCATTATGAGCTCTTGTTGCCTTTGCACTAAAAACATCATGAATCAAGGCACAACGAATACCTTTGACTTTATTACATGTAATCGAAACTCCTATTCCTGTTCCACAAACAACAACACCTTTATCACACTCACCACTCGCTACTGCTTTAGCAGCTTTGGATGCATAATCAGGATAGTCACAACTTTCTTCATTGTATGTACCAAAATCAACAACCTCATATCCTTGTTTCTTCATATCTTCAATTAAAACATTTTTTAATTGAAATCCTCCATGATCGCACGCAACCGCAATTTTCATTTCAAGACCTCCTCTATATCTTCTTTCGTAATTTTACCAACTCGTAATATTTTAATATCTTTAGTAACATCAATAACAGTACTTGCAATATTATCAGATGTTTTCCCATCAACAACAATATCCACTCGACCATCTAATTGATCTAAAACTTCTTTTGTTGATGTTGTATTTGGATGATTAGATAAATTCGCACTCGTAACCAACATTGGTCCAGCTTGCTTTAATAACTCTAAAACATAAGGACTATCAGGTATACGAACTCCTATTGTTTCTTTTCCATTTGTCATTATAGAATTAACACTTTCTTTTTTCTTAAAAACAAGTGTAATCATACCTGGCATAAATGCATCAATAATTTTTTTTGCATCACTACTTATATAAGCATATTGTTCAATTTGACTCTTATCAGCAACCATTAATGTAATAGCTTTAGAATAATCTCTATTCTTCGCTTCCATTAGCTTATCTAATGCCTTTTCAGAATCAAACCTTACTCCTAACCCATATACAGTTTCAGTAGGAAAAGCCACAACACCATCTTCTTTTATAACCTTTACTATTGTTTTAAAATCATCATCTTTTATGACTTTTGTCATATACATCACCCTGTTAGATATTTTAACATATATTATAAGAAAATTATAGGAATATAGGTAAGAAATTATTTAAATAACTATACAAAAAAAGACAGTTATTACATTAAGGAACTCTTAATATAATAACTATCAATTAATAATTAATGAATTAAAACAAAAACAAGTACTCTTCTCACACTTATTCTTTTCTATTTTTACTAATCTAATTTTTATTCTTTTACTAATTCTATTTCACAATCTGCATATTGAAGAAGTGAAGTATCATGAGTAACTAAAACTATCGTTTTCTCTTTATCTTGAAATGATTTTAGTATCTTTAATACAATATCTTTATTCTTTTCATCTAATGAACCTGTTGGTTCATCTGCTAATATAAGTTCACATGGCTTAAGAATCAATCTTGCTAATGCTATTCTTTGTTGTTCTCCTCCTGATAACTTATAAATCTTCTTATTTTCATATCCAGATAATCCTACTTCATTCAATGCATTAGTCATTAATTCCTTTTTATCGCCTTTGACATATTCTAGTGCCATCATCAGATTACTTTTTACTGTTTCATTTTCTATTAATGCATAATTTTGAAATAAGTATCCTATTTTTTCTCTAAGAACCTTTTCTGCTCGCCTTGAAAATGGTTTAATATTTGTTTGTCCAAACATTTCAACTGTTCCACTATCCGCTTTATCCATTAATCCAATAATATTTAACAATGTTGACTTTCCACATCCAGAAGGACCAGTAATAATTGTTAATGAATTTTCTTTAATAGTTGCTGAAAAGTCTTTTAAAACAATCTTATCTTGAAATGATTTATGAATATGACTTAATACAATATCACTCATAATTACTTATCTCCTTTCAAAAGATTTTGCATATGTTTTTTCTCATAAATATATAATGAAATATAATTATATATTAACTCGATTAATGCAATAAATCCCAAACAAATTAAGGCATTTTCCTTATTTACATTTAAATTAAATATACCAATGAAAACAGCAAGATAACTTACAAGATTAAATATAAACAACATTAAATATCGTTTCATTCTAGAATAACCTAATAAATAAGATACAGCTAATCTTTTTGACTCTTCATTAATAAATATATAGAACGTTTGTACCATTATAATAATTGATATAAACAAATACATTCCTAAAATAAGCCC
>CAZWXH010000159.1:0-3153 GCA_964637725.1 uncultured Coprobacillus sp.
AGGAGGAATAAAAATGAAATTATTTAAAAAAAAGGAAGCAAAAAATTCATGTTGTTGTAATGGAGGTTGTACACCTTTACAACCACAAAACAAGGAACAAATAAAGAAAGAGGAAATAATTATAGTGTTAGGTTCTGGTTGTGCAAAATGTCATGCTCTTGAACAATCTGCACAAGAAGCTATTCACCAATTAGGTTTGAACATCGAAATCCAACACATAACTGATTTTACTGAAATAGCAACTTATGGTGTTATGAGTACTCCGGCACTTGTTTATAATGGCAAAGTTGTTTCATATGGGAAAGTCTTATCAGTCGAGGAAGTTAAAAACATTTTACAATCTAACATATAATCTGTTATCAAAGTATAAAAGCCTCAATTTCTTGAGGCTTTTTCTTTATTCAAATTCATTTGTTTTCGCAACTTCTCTAATCCAAGAAGCTGATTTCTTTTCTTGACGTTTATAATCATCATCAAGACATACTCTCACAAAACCATAACGATTTTTGAATGCATTACACCAAGACCAGTTTTCAATTGCTCCCCAGTAATGGTATCCTAAACAATTTGCTCCATCTTCAATAGATTTTGCAATCCATTCTAGATGATCTCTCACAAATTCAATTCTATAATCATCTTGAATAACACCATCTTTATAGAATTTTTCTTCACCTTCTACACCCATACCATTTTCTGAAATAAAGAATGGAAGATCAGGGCATTCTTCTTTGATTTTCATACCAAAATCATAAATTCCCTTTGGATAAATTTCCCATCCACGATGAACATTCATCTTTCTTTCTGGCCAGATATATGGTTTTGATATACATGGTAAACCGTTTTCATCAAATTGAGAATCTGGTGCTTGAACTCGAGTCGGTTGATAATAGTTAAATCCTAACCAGTCAACTTTACCTTCAGCTAAAATAGCTTCATCTCCAGGTTGTTTAATAATTTCTACTTTCCAATCTTTTTCAACTGTATCTAAGACATCTTGTGGTAAACGTCCATGAGCAACAACATCTAACCACCATCTATTATGTAATCCGTCAGTCATACGTACAGCTTCTAAATCAGCATCACTAGGATTGTCTTTTGTATAAGGTGGCGCAAAACAGTTAATCATACCAATCTTGGCACCTTCACAAAGTTTTCCTTCTTTTTGAAGTTTTCTAAAATTGTGTACTGCCAAACAGTGTGCAATTGTTATATGATATTGAACATTAATTGATTGTTTAAAATCATGTAGGTATGGATACCAAGCTCCATGTAAATACTGTTGTTCTGGTTCTACAATTGGTTCATTAAAAGTAAACCAATACTTTACTTTACTTCCAAATTCTTCCATTGCTTTTCTCACAAAATTTGCGTAAGCATCAACAACCTCACGATTTTGCCAACCACCACGTTTGATTAAATATTCAGGCATATCAAAGTGATACATATTCATATAAATATCAATACCATTATCATTAGCACAATCTATTAACTTATGATACCAAGCAGCCCCTTCAGGATTTATATTTCCATCCTTATCTAAAAGTCTTGTCCATTGCATAGAAGTTCTAAATGATTTGAAGTTTAAACTTTTTAAAAGTTTAATATCTTCTTCGTATTTATGATACATATCATTTCCAACATAAGAACCTACTCTATTATGAAAGGCACTGATTTCCATGTCAGAATACATATCCCAATATGAACGAAGTCTTCCTCCAACATTATAACTTCCTTCAGTTTGTGGTCCAGACATTGCTGCACCAAAGAAAAAATCTTTAGGTAATTTAATAGTCATTACTTATTCCTCCTTGTTTTACACTTTCATTATATTGTAAAACAAGCACGGGGTAAACAAATATCCAATTGTTTCAAAATATTTTCATATTCATTTCATTAATTCTTTCTTTTATGAAATAATGTTTCATGATATACTAGATATGGGTGATATAAATGAGCATAATGACACAACTTGAATTTGAATTAGATTTTTCTTCATCAGAAAAGGAAATATCAAAATACATCTTAAATAATGGAGATAATGTTTTAAGCATGTCGGTTAAAGAACTCGCAAAAAAAACATATACTTCGCCAGCTACAATTGTAAGATTGTGCAAAAAGATTGGATTAGAAGGATATAATGATTTTAAAATTAAGTATTCCGCTGAACTCCAACATGACTTGCATCATCATGATCGAATCGATGTCAATTTTCCGTTTGACAAAGAAGATACACCATCTCAAATATGTCATAACATCGCTTCTTTATCACAAGAAGTCATATCTGACACAATTAAACTCATTGATTTTCAACAGCTTAATAAAATAGTTGATCTATTATAT
Organism: uncultured Coprobacillus sp.; assembly: GCA_964637725.1. Classification (GTDB taxonomy): domain Bacteria; phylum Bacillota_I; class Bacilli_A; order Erysipelotrichales; family Coprobacillaceae; genus CAZWXH01. Next base: position 2,341 of record CAZWXH010000159.1, read on the forward strand.
CAATTTCATGATATTGATATATATGGAACAGGTAATTCTTTACTGGCTGCTATGTCGTTTGAACATAAAATGATGAGAATCCATAGAAATGTTAATGTCAAAACACTGCATGGAGAACAAGTTTTTAGAACTTATAGTTCAAACGAAAATAGAATAGCAATGATTATTTCATATTCTGGTGAAACAAATGAATTAATTCAATATGCGCAAATTTTAAAAGAAAAAAAGACAAAAATTATAGTCTTAACATCAGTTGGTGACAATCGTTTATCACATTACGCTGATTATATTTTGAATATTGGTTCAAGAGAAAAAATATTTACCAAAATTGCACCGTATGCTTCACAAGCATCAATGGAGTTTTTACTTAATATCATCTTTTCATGTATATTCCAAAAAGATTATGATCAAAATATCCAAAATAAAGTAAGTTATGATAAAAAGAATGACTCTCGTCATCCTCTATCAAGCCCTGTTAGTGATTAGAATATCCAACGGATATTCTTTTTTTACTCAAAAACTTTATCCTTGAATTCATCATATGTTAAATTATTATAACATAATAAAACAATAATTTTCTGAAGTTGTTCTTTGTTACAACACATAATCCAATTCCTTGCATCAACATTATACTTTATTTTAATCTGCATTAAAATTGTTTTCACAAAACCTCTTTCCATCCCCTGTTCTATTCCCTGTTCTATTCCCTGCTCTATTCCTTGTTCTATTCCTTGCTTTATTGCTTTTTCCTTACTTTCTTCTACTGCTTCTTCTACTGCTTCTTCTAAAGCCTTATCCCAATTAATAGTAAAA
>CAZWXH010000160.1:0-3092 GCA_964637725.1 uncultured Coprobacillus sp.
ACTTGTGCTTCTAGATTAGCAACTTCTGATTTTCTTTGTTGAATAAGCTGTTCATCCTCTACAGCTTTAGCAATATCTAGAAGACCTCTTGCACTAGCCAGAGAAAACTTTAAGTCATCAAGCATAATCATAGCTGTTGAAAGCTGTGAGTTTTTATTTGTAATATCCTTCTGTAATGCTTGAATTTGAGGTGTGTACTCCTCTGCCAACTCTTTGTTATCCAATAATGCATGTGCCAATTCATCTGACATATAATCAGAATGTTTAATTACGTTCTTGTCAGCATCTCTTTCAAAAGGATATAGGAAGTATGAATAATCTTCAATATACTTTTGTCTAGTTGGATTTACATTGTCAATAGTCAAACCTTCGTTTCCATATACATAGAGTCTTGTAACAATATCATCTGTTGTTCTCTTACGGTTTAGACCAGACATTAATCTGTCGTAATTAACACTAAATCCTTTGTATTCACCAATGTTGTCTAGTTCCTTAATTCCAACTGTTTTGTCGATGCTATCCCATACAAGTACCCCACCAAATGTCTCTGCACCTGTAGTCAGTAAAGAAAATTTATCTGTCTTTCCTTCATCAAATGAGCGATATAAATTCTTGAAGGAATTATCAATATCTCCCACAGACCAAGAAGTACCTTCTAAAATTTCCTCAAATAATTCTACTGCATTAATGGCTGTTCTCTCGTAGCTGTCAATTTTCTTTCTCTTTAACTCATAGCCAATCGAGAAAGCTTGAATTTCCATATTTTCATTATCACTACTTGATTCTGTGATATTGTCAATCAAGAACCATTCTATGTACTCTCCCCAAGTCAACTTCAAATACATTAGTTCTTTAATCTTTTCAATGTTTTCATTTTTAATCATTTCATTGCTTTTATTTTCAACATAATAAGGTATAGAAAAATTCAACTCATTTATATTACCTAATTTTAAATTTAGCTTAGGTTCAAATTTTTCATGGACATTAGCAATGATTGTTTTATTTGGTCTTGCTAGTTCAATTTTTGCACGCTTAGGTCTTTTATTTTCATCTATATTAATAAACATATTCAATCATCACTCCTTTTAAAATTTGTATTTTAATCTATATCTGAATTGTATTTTTCCTGCACCAGTAATAGTATAGGTATTCTGACCAGTTGTCAATTCTAATTCTCTAAAATCTCCATCTACATCATTATATCTATAAGTTCCAATCGCATTAGTTTCAATAATCTCTTTGAATGTGTCAATATAAATTGATTCATTGACTTTTAGATTTTTAACTCTTACAATTTCATTTGTGCTATTTTTTCTAATAACTACCTCTCCTACGCTTCCAGTTTTCGTAAAAGAAATTTCTGGATAAACTGTCTCATGACCAGTGTTGTTAATAGTAACTGTTGCACTCCCACTAGAAGGAACGATTTGTTCCTGTGTCATTTTCAGTGGAGATGTTAGCTTAGAAGATTTACAACGCATTGTAACTGTAACGTAACCTTGCTCTAGTCCATTATGTGTAATAGAGCTGTTGCCCTCTGGCATACAATAGTAAATTTTTTCTTCGTTTCCTTCAAAATATAAAGGCTTATAATAGTCAGTAAATAACCATCTTATAACATCATCAATCAATGTTGAATTAAATCCTTTTTCAAAAGCAAGGTTTAACTCAAAAGAAAGCGGTTCGTATTCCAATCCATTGAAAATAGGTTGGTCATTATTTACCTGCTTAGTTTCATTTATTGTTCTGTTAGCAACTAATGTTTCATCATACATGCCGTTGCCTAGTTCAACATGTACTAAACCAAATGTTTTTGAACTTATACCATTAAAATTAAAGTATAATTTGTCTTTAATAGTTGCCATTTGTTTTCCTCCTTATATTCTCTTAACATTATAATTTTACCATATAATGCTTGATTTGTCAAGTTTTATTAATGTTTTCGCTGATTTTGATAGACATTATGGGGAAAATAGTCGTCTAAATTCCCCATAAAACTATCCTTTTACAGCTTTTTAAGTCCAGTCATGAACTCTTTAACCATGTTGTTTGCATCATCTTTAGTTCCTCTAAAGTTATCAAAGTGAAGTGGCATATTCTCAATGATGACCGTCTGCCCTCCGCCACCTTGACCAGCAAAATTAGCTCCTTGATTAGTTTTCATCTTAGGAATCATTCTCATAACTGAATCCATAATCTTAGCACTATTCAAGATGTGTTGAGTTTGCTCTTCATTAAGGACTAATTCTTTCTTGTGTAACATTGCGATTCGTCCGTCATTGTCAACCCAATCGCCTGTGTAGCCACCGCTCTTAAATGGTATGATTAATTTCCTACCAACTTGCAATTTGTAAGGGTCTGGGTTCTTGTTTGCTTGCGCAATAGTTGTCCACTTGAATGGATTCCCATAGAACTTCTGAGCCAAGTCCCACAAAGTATCACCAGCAACAATTGTGTGTTGTCTTTGAGGTTTTACCTCGGCTGGTTTTTTATTTTGTGTAGGTGTAGTAGTTTGCTTAGGTGCGTAAGTATCAACACTAGAAGTATATTTTAATCCAGAACCAGTTGTTGTCTCGGCAGGATTATTATAATTCACAGAACCAGTAGACTTAACACTATATTCTTGCATAAATCTTACCATGTCTTTAATATCTTCTATTGTTTCATTCATTCCAAGAGCCATGTTTCCTAAATCCATAGCATTGCTAGATTTTAGCTCTTTTTTAATTTCATCAGACAAGTCTTTAAAATTAGGAATTATAGAAGAATAATTTCCAGACATCATTTGTGCTAGTTGCGATTCCATACTTTCAACCATTGATAATAGTGGATTTGTATCACCAGCCATGAATTTATCTGATAAATCCTTCCACATTACTTCATCATTAATTAACTCACCATATGCTTGTTTAGCTTGCTCTATTTGCAACTCAATAGCATCAACTTTAACTTGATTTTCTTTTTCAGCTGTTTCTTTTTGTCTTTCAATTGCTTCAATTTGTTCTTTACGTTGTGCTTCAATTGCTTCACGATATAGTTTTTCTTGTCTTTCTGTTTGCATGTTTAAAATATCATCATTAACTGTAGCTAAT
>CAZWXH010000161.1:0-3083 GCA_964637725.1 uncultured Coprobacillus sp.
TTTTGTAAGTGAAATCGAAGCGATTGAAATACCTATGCATTCCCATATCCAATTAAAAGAAGAGACAAAACCAAAGTATATTGTTGACTTAAAAACAAACTCTGTTTCGCCAGATTCTTTTCCTTTTTCAGTATGGTCAAAACTCACGAGAAAAGTATTAAGTACACAAGTTTCGCAATTACTTATTAAACCACCACAGAGTGGTTGTATTGAATTAAGAGAAGCGATTTCTCAACATCTTCATGACTTTTCAGGAATGAATGTCTCTTTCCAACAGATTATTATTGGGGCTGGTACAGAATATCTCTACCATCTTGTCATTCAGTTGTTAGGTAGAGATAAGGTCTATGCATTAGAAGATCCTGGACATCGTACTATTCAGCAGATTTATCAATCAAACGATGTTCCTTTTGTTTCACTTCCTTTAGATAAAAGTGGTGTTACTATGTCATCACTTATAAGTAGTGATGCTGATATTGTTCATATATCTCCTGCGCATCATTATCCTACCGGCATTACGATGCCAATAAAAAGAAGAATTGAGTTATTGAATTGGGCGAGTGATCATCATAAATATATAATTGAAGATGATTATGATAGTGAATTTCGTTTGAGAGGGAAACCTATCCCTACATTATTTCAAACAGATCAAAAACAAAGAGTGATCTATATGAATACTTTTTCTAAAACTTTAGCTCCTTCTTTTCGTATAAGTTATATGGTTTTACCAATTCATCTCGTTTCCTTATTTAAAGAACAATTAAGTTTTTACTCATGTAGCGTTTCTTCACTTGAACAAATTATCTTAGCTCATTTTATTAAGGAAGGATATTTTGAAAAACATATTAATAGAATGCGTAATCAATATAAAATGATTAGAGATAAACTTCTAGATGAACTTTCAATTAGTGATATTAAAAACCAAATAAAAATTACTGAAGAAAATGCTGGTTTACATTTTCTATTATCTTATGAAAGTCAAATAAAAGACAAAGAAATGATAAAAAAAGCAAATTCTCTTGGATTGAATTTAGCTTCTCTTTCTTCTTTTTATAATGATTCATCTTCTAGAAATACAATGGTTATCAATTATTCTGGATTGAAAATAGAAGATATAAAACCAGCAGTTAGTTTATTAAATACTTTATTAAAAAAAGAAGGTTTCCCTTCTTAGTCAACAAAATGATCCATAATGAGAACAACTATAATTCCTAATGCTGTCGCAAAAATACAACCAAGGATCAAAGGTAAATCAAAAGAAACATTAAATGTATTAATAAATAAGACAATTGTACTTGCAAAGATTAATCCTAATAAGAAACTTAAAGTTCCTGGTCGATCTTTATCTAATGCTATTTTCAATATTTTAGCACTTAAGAAAATCCCTAATAAGACACCAATAAACATAAACCCTAAAGGAATTAAAATATGTAATTGAAATGTTGTCACACTTGCAAGATATGATTTAAATAAATAATAGTATCCTAAGATCAACAATACCATAGAGCCACTGACTCCTGGTAAAAACATTGAAAATCCCCCAATGATACCAATAATAACCATAAGTCCGCATAGCCCTATATCAACAGCAGGAAAAGCCGGTGTTACATCGACTACACTTTTAGGATTTAACACTTCTAATCCAAAAATAATTGCGACACCAATCAAGAAATGTATCGGTTTGACTTTCATACCCGCCATTTCTTTTTTCATAAAAACAGGAATAGATGCTCCTACTAAACCAATAAACCAATACATAGTTTGAGTAGGAAAAACATTAAATAAATATTCTAAAACTTTCGCAAATCCTATCAAGCCAATCACAACACCAATTCCAACTTGCATTAGAAATATAAAATGTTCTTTACGTTTAGGGTTTTCTCTTTGTACAATCCCTGGAATTGCTTCCATAATTCCATCAAAAATCCCCATGAGAACCATCATAGTTCCCCCACTGACACCGGGAATTACATTTGCGATACCTACACTAATACCGCCAATTATACGTTTAATCATCAAGCATTTCCTCCATTGTTCTCTCTTACAATTTATAAGTAAGTATAGTCCTGCTCTTTTGTTTCGTCAATAAAAGAAATGTTAATTTTTGGTTAAGAAAACACCTTATAAATTGGTTTATAAGGTGTTAATGTTTATTCACTGAGATTCTTTTCTTCTTCTATTCCTTCATTATCAACAGCAGAGTCGATTAACTTAATCATCTCTAAGGCACTACGGAAATGAGAGTCTTTATTTTCTTCAACCCAATGAATCGTTCCTTGCCAAGAACTATTCTGATTATTCTTAATGACAATCATAAAACTTTTTTGTTTCATCGTAATCCCACCTTTTCATTTACTATTATAGCCTTTATAAGTCACACATAAGTCATACTCGTATAAAAGATAGTATTTTATTAGTTAAATCAACTATACCATTAAAAGTTTCTTCATGGTCATTATAAAATATGAGTCCTTGCCAATTAGTAGCCATCCTTGTTTTTACAACAATATCAATAGTCGCAACTTTTCCCTTCACATCTGAATATTCAAAATAGTCTCTTATAATATGCGGTTTGTTTTGATAAAGTGATTCTTCGATTTTTTCTTTCTTAAAACTTCTCTTTTCTTGTGAAGAAATAGGATTCCCATTCGCATCAAATACTTTATCTATTTTTAATATAAGTTCCGGAATATCTTCAAAATCTATAACTTCAGTCATTGTGTTATTATATGCTCTTCCAGTAATTTGATATTCATTACAATGGTCTATACATAAATGGATCATATTAAAGGATGAACTCCTTATATATCTATCCATTTTATATATCCTCTAATTCTATAGAAGTTACTTCTTTAATAGAAACCTCCATAGTTATTTTCTTGTTATTTAAAGCTCTTTGTATTTTCTTTAAAGTACGATCCATAACCATTGTTGAATTTTCATAATTACATACTGGTAGTAAAATCACAAATTGATTGACACTAAAACGTGAAATAACATCACCAACTCTTAATCCTTCAACTAAAGAAGCTTGAATCTTTTGCATTGTTTTTTCAACATACTTACGATTTTTTTCTTTATCT
>CAZWXH010000162.1:0-3062 GCA_964637725.1 uncultured Coprobacillus sp.
GCTGATTTAGGTGTTTCTTCTATGCAAATAGATAATCCTGAAAGAGGTTTTTCTTATAAAAAAGAAGGTCCATTAGATTTAAGAATGAACCCCCTTAAAGGCATCCCTGCTTCACAAGTAATCTTAGATTTTAATAAAGAACAATTAGAAGAACTGTTTGTTCAAAACTCTGATGAACCCTATGCTAAAGAGATTGCTAAAAATATTGATTCATTTAAAAAAGCTGGTCAACCTATTGTGACTACAAAAGAGCTTTATAGAATTATTGAAAAGAGTTTATCATCTGTTTCAACAAAAGAGAAAAAAGAATTGGTTAATAAATCAGCTGCTAGAGTCTTTCAAGCATTACGTATTGAGGTCAATAGTGAGTTTGATGTTTTATATGAATTTATGGAAAAACTTCCTACAATATTAAAACCAGGAGGAAGAGTTGCGATACTTACATTCCATTCTGGTGAAGATAGAATAGTAAAGAAAGCATTAAAAGAAATGAAAAATCTTGGTATATATATAGAAGTTTCAAGAAATGTTATAAGACCTTCTAAAGAAGAGTGTCAGATTAACAGTCGTGCGAAATCAACAAAAATGAGATGGGCAATTAAAGCATAAAACTAGCGAATTAATCGCTAGTTTTTTATATCTTCCTTACTGGAAATTGAATTTCTGTAAGCCACTGCTCTTCGCTGTCTTTATTCCAAATACCATCAATATACATTTCTCTTTGATGACCTACTATTTCATAGCCTATTTCTTCCATATAATGTACGATGGCTTGATATGTCTTAGGAAGTGTTGAATAAGGACCTTTATGGAGAATACAAGCCGCTAGTTCCACTTTTGGAAATAGTTTGAATTTCAAATCTCCATAATCTTCTTTTAATTCAGTAACTGCTTCACATATCTCTGCATCAATATCATTTTCTTTATATCCTTGTTCATAATACATGGTAAAACAATTATCAGGTTCCAAGCAGACACAACCAGCTTGTTCCATTAATAATCCCATATCTGGCATTTTATTAAACAAGTCCCCATAGTTTTTTAAACGAACACGCATACAAGCGACTGTTATTTCAGGCAAAGATTTCATAACAACATGATATTCTCCATCTGTTGTATCACCTACTAAGTAATTTTCAATACAAGCTATTTTCTTTTGAATTTCGGCAGCTTCTAACATCAATTCAGTCTTCTTTTTTAATAATAGACTTTCTCTAGAATTACCTTCTAGAACTTTTTTTATATCTTGAATAGATAATTCGATTTCTCTTAAAGCAAGTGTTTTATGTAGTAAAGGCATCTGGTTAGACGTATAATAACGATAACCATTTTCTTCATCAATACTTTCAGGATGAAGTAAGTCAACTTCATCATAGTATCGTAATGTTTTAACTGTAACTCTATTCATTTGAGCAAACATTCCTATACGATATAACTTCAAAGGAAGTTTTTCTACACAATAATCTATCTTTGTCATTTTACTTTTCTCCTTTATTCCCATCTAAATAGTATAATAGATAATATGGTTCCAACTATAATAAAAGCAATTAGAATAATAATTGATATTAATATAGAATCATGAGTTATTCCTAATGATACACTTTTTAAAAGTTTTATGCCATGAGTAAGTGGTAAGACATTCGCAATACTCTGTATAAACTTTGGAAATATTTCAAAAGGAATAGTTGCACCTGAAAGAAATAACATCGGAAAATAAACAAAAGAAGTCACGATGTTTACAACTTTAATTGTACGACTTACGCTTGCTATTAACATTCCCATACTATACATCGATAACATCACAAGTATATAAGAGAGAATGAATTGCAAGATATTTCCTTCCATTCTATACGAAAAGCCAAATACAGCAATAATAGTCACTAAAATAGCTGAAGTAATAGAAACAATCATTGCAACAAACACTTGAGTGATTAATAACACCCATGGACTTACTGGTGTTACAAAAAAGTGTTTCAGGACCTTCTTGTCACGGTAATCAGCAAGTGTTAATGGTAATCCCATAAAAGCAGTCGCACATATTCCAACGGTAATTAATGATGCAAAGGCACTTTGTATATAGGTATAATCTGTTCCAGCAGCCATTTGATTTCCACCAATTGTTGAGATAAGCATTAAAATACCTATAGGCATCCCTATTCCAAATAACCATATATCAAATGAACGAAAGCTTAGTCTCGTTTCAATTTTTAATAATGTTAAAAAAGATTTCATACCAATTGTTCCTCCCCTACATACCATAAATATGCGTCCTCTAATTGCCGATAAGGACTTTTTTTAACAATCTCAGCAATACTTCCTTCAACAACTTTTCTACCATTCTTTAAAATGACAATATGATCACAGAGATTCTCTGCTTCTTCCATATAATGAGTTGTTAAAAATATTGTGATTCCTTGTTTCTTTAAAGTTTTTAAAATATTCCATACTTCTCTTCTTGCTGCCACATCTAAACCCGTTGTCAATTCATCTAAAAAGATTATTTCAGGATTTGATATCAACGCAATAACAACTGATAGTTTTTGTCTTTCTCCTCCAGATAAATCATTAACTTTCTTATCCACAAATTGATCTAATTGAAATTGTTTTAATAATTCATGATAATTTGTAGGATTTTTATATAACGAAGACATTTCTTCACAGATTTCCCCTACTTTAATATTTGTTTGATAATGTGATTGTTGCAACTGTACACCAATTTTTTGAAATAAAGCTTTTCTATTTTTCATAACATTCTCATTAAGTATTGTTGTAGAACCACTATCTGGCTTTTTTAATCCTAGAATACAATCAATTGTTGTACTCTTTCCAGCTCCATTGTGTCCCAGCAATCCAAACACCGTGCCTTTTTCAACAACAAAGCTCAAATTATCAATCACAACTCTTCCATCATACCGCTTTGTAAGTTGATTGACTTGAATACATTCTTTCATTTTCATTCCTCCTCTAACACTACAATACTGTCTCCTGTTAGAGGAGTGTCAATATGTTTTATAAAAAAAGTTCTATCTCTATATTTATAGAAATAAAACTTATGTATTCGT
>CAZWXH010000163.1:0-2957 GCA_964637725.1 uncultured Coprobacillus sp.
TTACGATCTTTTTCGATAAGAGTCACAGTTGCAAGATATTCATCAGTCTCTAGAATTGGATTCAGTTCTTTAAATTCAATTTTTACTTTTATATCATAATAACTATAATCTTCTAATCCAACTAATGCTTTATGAGAATCTGTACTATCTACAATTGTATAAGACTCCACTTCTTGATTATTCGTATTTGTCTCTATATAGTTATTTATATCTTTATAGTAGCCTTCTTTTGCATATGTTTCAAAATCATCTTTTTTACCTTGATATAAATATGCAGTTCCTCCAATAACATCTTTTGTTTTATTAGTAAGAGTATAAAAATCTGCAACAAAATAAGCCGCAACTAATTTTTTAATATCTTCTTTATTATTATCATTAACAGCTATTTTTAATTGATCATAAATCTTATTCATTAAAGTAGTTTCATTCTCTAATTCTTTATAAATCATTTCAACTTGTTTTTGATTACTTGGTTTCTTTTGATTTCTTTCATTAATAGAATAAATTGATGAAAATAATATAACAAATACAAAAATAGCTGCAAAGATATATCTCTTTTTTAATTTACTCATTATTTTTCTATATGGTTTTGTATCTTTAATATGAGGAAGACTATCACTCTTTATAAAGATATTTAAAATGGTTAATAATGGTTTGTATTTACGATCTATCATATTTGTTGCTTCTACAAAGACTTCAAAAAACACTAATAAAGTAAAGAATAATATCATTGCTACTAAAGAATCAAATAAAGCTATGTATGAACAAACTGAAAATAGGATTGTAATAATATAAAGAATTAACACACTCTTTGTTTGTCCTAGTTCTAGTGAAAACATTAATTGATGATGTAAATGACTCTTGTCGGCTTCACTAAAACTTTTGTGATGAACTTTTCTTCTCACAATTGCAATAAATGTATCCATGATTGGAACCATCAATACAACAATAGGCGCCCCTAATGTAAAGAAAGAAGAACCTGAATATCCAAAACCTAATAAAGAAATTACGGCAATCATATAGCCTAAAAACAATGCTCCACAATCACCTAAGAATATAGATGCTGGATGAAAGTTAAAGATTAAGAATCCTGCTATGGAACCAGCGAGTAATAATGATAAAGATGAAATATCAGTTCTACCATAAGTAAGAGATATCAATGATATTGTCACTAAGACAATAATAGAAATACCACCACATAATCCATCTAACCCATCTATAAGATTAACTGCATTACTTATTCCAACAATCCATAAAATCGTAATCCCTATCGCTATTACCTTGATCGCCACTGGTGGTAAGAAAGGTAAAGAGAAGCCTTTTAAAGAAATTCCACCATAAAAGATGACAACCAAAGCCGCAACAATCTGTCCTGCCAGTTTTAATTTTGGTGATATATCATGAATATCATCATAAAATCCTGTTAAAAAGATAATAAATCCCCCTATTAATATTGCATTAATCTGAGTATCTGTTTTTAAAAAAATCATTGTTCCTATTAAAAAACTTATATAAATAGCATAGCCACCCGTTCTCGCTATAATCCCTTTATGAATTGTTCGCTTATTAGAATGAGCAATGATACCAAGTTTCTTTGATACTTTACTCACAAGAGGAACAAGCACTAAACTTATTATAAATGTAACTACAAATGATAACCATATCTCTAGACTCATATCAATGCTCCTTTCTTTAATGTATTATAGTACATATTTTAAAAAATTTATATAAAATATTGATTGTCCTTATATAAATGTTGAAAAAATGCTATAATAAGTATGCAAAAGGAGGAAAACGATTATGCATAAATTAGGTATTTCTGTATACCCAGACAAAACACCAAAAGAAGAGGTATACGCTTATTTAGAAAAAGCAGCTAAGTTAGGATATAGTAGAATCTTTACTTGCTTCTTATCAATTCCAGAAGATAAAAGAGAAAGTTATATCGAAGAATTCAAGGAATTTATGAGTAAAGCTCATGAATTAGGATTCGAAGTTGCTGCTGATACGAATCCAGAAGTTTTCGAAATTATTGGAGCAACTCCTGGAAACTTAAAACCATTTGCTGATTTGGGACTAGATATTATCAGATTAGATGGAAACTTTGGAACTCAAGGTGATATTCAAATCACACGTAATCCATATAATATTCAAATTGAGTTTAATGCGAGTATGGATATGGGTGTAGAATTATTAATTAGTAATGGTGGAAACAAAGATCAATGTATTGTTTGCCATAACTTCTTCCCTGAAAGATATACTGGTATTGATTGGGATTATTTCATGGATATGAATGCTTATTGGAAATCATTGAACATGAGAACTGCTGCTTTTGTAAGTAGTAATAATGAAAACACAATTGGTCCTTGGAATGTATTCTGTGGTTTACCTACTGTTGAGATACATCGTGGTTTACCTATTGATTTACAAGCTCGTCATATGTTAGCAACTGGAGATATTGATGATGTTTTAATTGGTAACTATCCAGCAACTGATGAAGAACTAGAAGCTTTAGCTAAAGTAAACTTACAATCAGTAGAATTCAGAATTAATGAAGAACCTGGAATTTCTGATATTGAAAAAGAAATTATTTATGATTTTGCACCTCATTGGAATCGTTATGATTATTCATCATTTATGATTAGATCTTCTTCACCAAGAGTGAAATATAAAGGTCAAGTTATACCTTATCGTAAAAGTGATAAAAAGACATTTACTCGTGGCGATGTTTTAGTTGTTAATGATAATTTAGCTCACTATCGTGGTGAACTTGAAATCGTTTTAACTGAAATTGTTAATGATGGAGAGAGAAATCTTGTTGGACATATCCAAGAAGATGAAATGATGATGCTTGAATTAATTCAACCAGGACATCATTTTGGAATTCTAAAATAATATTTTAAAACCAATACACATCGTATTGGTTTTTCTTATACTTCTATGATAGAATAAATCTA
>CAZWXH010000164.1:0-2752 GCA_964637725.1 uncultured Coprobacillus sp.
GTTAGAAACTCCATTTTCCTTGCATTATTTGTCGTAATTCTATCTTCTTCTCGATAATTTTCATAATAATTTACTACATCTTTACTCATAAAATCCCCCAAAAAACATCATATTTATCGTAAGCGCAAAATAAAAAGGTGTATTTAATTTATTAATCATTTGTGACACTATTTATCTAAAGATATTGTAGAAATTTATAGACTTCTATAGAAGTCTAGTAAACTCTATAAAACTCTATGATATCGAGTATAATTATTGGAGGTGTCATGATGGAAGATAATGTTAAAAAAACAAAACATGAGTTAAATATTTTAAAATGGAAACAACTAATTACTGATTTCAATAATAGTGATATGACATTGAGTGAATGGTGTGATTTAAATCATGTTGGTAAATCTACCTATTACAAATATCTTAGATTAATTAGAAACGATTTACTTAATGAACAGTCCTCACCTGTAAAAATTGAATCAAAACGTTCATTTGTACCAGTTAATGCTGATGTATCTAAGAGCGAACCCCTTACCATCACAAAAGGAAATGTTCGAATTGAATTTAATCATCAAAGCGATTTAAATACAGTTATGAATATAATTAAGGTATTACTATGCTAGGAGATGTTTCTAAAGCTGAACATATCTATATAGCTGTAGGCTATACGGATATGCGAAAACAAATTGATGGGTTAGCGGCACTTGTTCAAACAAATTTCAATCTGGATCCATTTTCTAATTCCCTATTCTTGTTTTGTGGCAGAAACACAAGAATGATGAAGGCCTTATATTGGGAAGGTGATGGATTTGTGCTTTTGTATAAAAGACTTGAAAATGGCAGATTCAAGTGGCCAAGAGATGAACAGGAAGCAAGGGAGATTACTTCTCAACAGTTTCGATGGTTACTAGAAGGACTTTCTATTGTTCAACCAAAAATGATACAAAAAAGCAGTGCAAGAAAAGCTATATAATACTTTCAAAATGTAGTGAAATATAATGTTTTATGGTATAATTAAAACATACTCGAGGAGGGAAATTTCATGGCTAATTGTACTGCAAATACTGTTGAAAATATGGTGTCAATGATAACTGATTTAACTAAAACGATTGAAGAATTAAACGCAACAATCACAGCTTTACAGACAAGTATACAAAGCCTAAAAGAGGATAATGCCCTTCTATTAGAAGAAAATAAATATTTAAAGAGAAAACTGTTCGGATCTAAGAGCGAAAAAATATCTTCAACAGATCCACAACAGCTTTCTCTTTTTGATGAACCAGAAAATGAATGCAAAGAAGAGCTTCTTGAAGAAATCACATATTCTAGAAACAAGAAACGTTTCAAAGGAGAAAAACAATTAAAATTAGAAGATCTTGAACATATAAAAGAACTTTATGATGTTGAGGAAAAAGAACGCATATGTGATGTATGTCATTCAAAAATGCATAGAGTGGGCGAAGAATTTGTTCGTTCTGAAGTTGTATATGAACCTGCTAAGCTATATGTCAAAGATATTTACAGAGTTAGCTATCAATGCAGAACATGTAGAAAAAATAATAAAGTAAGTATAATTAAAGCAGGTACTCCTAGTCCCGTCATTCCGCATTCCTATGCCTCATCAAGTGCTGTTACACAAATCATTATTGATAAATATGTAAATCATATGCCTTTATATAGACAAGAATCACAATGGAAGAGATTAGGATTAAAATTATCCCGGACAACCATGGCTAACTGGGTCATCATTGCGTCTAAAGAATATTTCATTCCTTTAGTCAATAGAATGCATGAACTTCTTATTCAGGAGGCATACGTTCACTGTGACGAAACGTTAGTTCAGGTATTAAATGAACCAGGTAAAGAGGCAACGTCAAAATCATACATGTGGGTATATTCAAGTATTAAAGAAAGTGAACATCCAATCAAGATATTTGAATATAAACCCGATAGAAGTGCAACAAATCCACAGAATTTCTTAAAAGGATTTAAGGGTACCACCATTACGGATGGCTACCATGGATATAGCAATATTGATGGAGTCATAAATGCATATTGCTGGGCTCATGTTCGTAGACGCTTTTACGATGCTTTACCTAGTGACTTAAAAGACGGAACAAATACACTTGCAAAAGAAGCTATTGATAAAATAGCGAAGCTGTTTGTAATAGAAAAGGAGATAAATGAACTTTCTGCTGGTGAAAAAGTAAAGGTTCGCCAAGAAAAATCAAAGCCATTCATAGATGACTTCTTTTTATGGTGTCAAAATAATGAAAATAAAGTTTTAACACGCTCAAAATTAGGAAAAGCTATTTCATATGCATTAAAATACGAAAAAGGACTACGTGTATATCTTGATGATGGATATGTCCCAATGACCAATTCATTAGATGAAAGAACCATTAGGCCATTTACAGTTGGTCGAAAGAATTGGATGTTCTCAGCTTCGACTAAAGGAGCCAATGCAAGTGCTGCCGCTTTTAGCTTAATAGAGACAGCAAAAGCAAATCATCTTGATCCATATGACTATATTGAGTACTTATTAGAAATAATGCCAAACATAGACTTTATTAAAAATCCCGAACGACTTGATGACTTTATGCCCTGGAGCGATCAAACACAATCAATATTTTAAAACGTTAACCAAATGATAATAATATCATTACAGTTAACGTTTTTATATACACCATTTTAATTGGCGCTTACTAAGGATATTTCAGTATATCCTTACCTGTTAATATATTGATTTTGTATGCTATGA
>CAZWXH010000165.1:0-2740 GCA_964637725.1 uncultured Coprobacillus sp.
CCTACTGCTGCCTCCCGTAGGAGTCTGGGCCGTGTCTCAGTCCCAGTGTGGCCGTCCACCCTCTCAGGCCGGCTACGCATCGTCGCCTTGGTGAGCCTCTACCTCACCAACTAGCTAATGCGCCATAGGCCCATCTCTACGCTATCCCTTAGGATATTTAACATATTAGTCATGCGACCAATATGCCTATGCGGTCTTAGCTACCGTTTCCAGTAGTTATCCCCCTCGTAAAGGCAGGTTGCCTATGTATTACTCACCCGTTCGCCACTCATCACCGAAGTGATGCGTTCGACTTGCATGTATTAGGCACGCCGCCAGCGTTCATCCTGAGCCAGGATCAAACTCTCCATTGTCTTTGTATTTCCAAAGACAGCAGAGAACTTTTTCAAGCTCTTCTTTTTGCTGACTTTTTGTCATTTGTTTTGTGATTATCTCTAATCTTGTTATTGACGTGTTTCTGTTTAGTTCTCAATGTTCTCTTGCCGACAACCTGTTTTCGCCGACTTCTATATCTTACATGAACGCAAGTTTAATGTCAACAATTTTTTGAATAAAATTTAAGAAATTTCAAAGAAAATTTAAAGACAAAAAAAAGAGATGATTCCATCAAGGAAAAACCTCTTTTTATTTTTTTGAATTAACCTACTTTTTTGTATAAATCAACAAATTCTTGTGCTAAATCAATAACAACTAATGCAGTCATTAAGTGATCTTGAGCATGAACCATTAATAAATTCAATGGTGCTTTTTCTCCTCTGATTTCAGCTTGAATTAATTCAGTTTGAGCATGATGAGCTTCATTAACTGTTTCTTTAGCATTTTGTAAAGATTCTTCAGCTTTGTTCATGTCTCCAGCTTTAGCATATTGAATTGCTTCAATAGCAGAGCTACGTGCACTACCACTATTAACAATTAAGTTAATTACGATTTGTTCTTGTTCATCCATTTTTATTTCTCCTTTTAGTAACCTCGTTCAGATTTTCTCTGTAAACACATTTTAACAAATTAACAATCAAATTTCAACTAATAACATGAAATAATCAATTTATTTAAAAATAAACGAAAAATGCTTCAATGCATTCTCAATTCCATTATCATCAACATCATCAGTAATATAATCAGCAACACTTTTTGCCTCAATGGCACCATTTCCCATAGCAATACCTAAATTAACTGTTTCAAGCATTTCAATATCGTTTCTACCATCTCCAAAAGCAACAGTGTCCTTCATATCACGATTCAATGCCTTAACAAGTTCCATAATACCTTTGGCTTTTGATTCACCCTTTAATGTAAGATCAAAAGAATAACCTGATTGATGTCTTTGAATATCAAAATAAGGACCTAGAGTCTTTACAACCTCAGCAATATCATCTTTAGAATTTAAGACGATCATCCCAATATAGGTTTCAATCTTTGTTGGATCAAAGTCATCTATAACAACTTCATCTTTCATCCCCCAATTATTTTTAAATTCCAAATGTTTAGGATTAGTTTTATTCAATACATATATATTATCATTACCCTCAAAATAATAA
Organism: uncultured Coprobacillus sp.; assembly: GCA_964637725.1. Classification (GTDB taxonomy): domain Bacteria; phylum Bacillota_I; class Bacilli_A; order Erysipelotrichales; family Coprobacillaceae; genus CAZWXH01. The sequence continues at coordinate 1,539 of CAZWXH010000165.1, forward strand.
GATAAATTATTTTTTACACATAATTCATGCGTTTTTATAATTGCTTCAAAAGGAATAACCTTTTTATAGACACACTCATTATTATATTCTACATATGCTCCATTACATGTCACATAGCCACTAAAGGGATAATCCATAACACCATCAACAATAAAACATTTACATCTTCCTGTTGCTAGAAAGATATCATTGTTATTTTCTTTTAATTGATTTAACGCATTTCTTGTCGTTGGTTGAATAGAAAAGATACCTTTACTACACTCTATTAAAGTTCCATCTATATCAAAGAAAAACATTTTTTCCATATTATCATCTCCACTTTGTCTATTCTAGCATATCGTTTTTGAAAAAACCATCAAAAAAAGATGCCCCTAAGGGACATCTTTTGATTTTAATTATTCAACAACTTCTGAAACGTTACCAGCACCAACTGTTCTACCACCTTCACGAATTGAGAACTTAGTTCCGTTTTCGATAGCGATAGGAGCAATTAATTCAACTGTTAATTCAACGTTATCTCCAGGCATTACCATTTCAACACCGTTAGGTAATTCAATGATTCCTGTGATGTCAGTAGTTCTGAAGTAGAATTGTGGTCTATAGTTACCAAAGAACGGAGTATGACGTCCACCTTCTTCTTTTGATAAGATATAAACTTGACATTTGAATTTTTTATGAGGTTTAACTGAACCAGGTTTAGCTAAAACTTGTCCACGTTGAATTTCTTCTCTGTTGACACCTCTTAATAAAACACCAACGTTGTCTCCAGCTTCAGCATAATCTAATAACTTACGGAACATTTCAATTCCAGTAGCTACTGTTTTAGCTGTATCTTGGATACCAATGATTTCTAATTCATCATTTAATTTTAATTGTCCTCTTTCAACACGTCCTGTTGCAACAGTTCCACGACCAGTGATTGTGAAAACGTCTTCAACTGGCATTAAGAAGTCTTTGTCAGTGTCACGAGTTGGAGTAGGAATATATGAATCTACTGCTTCCATTAATTCATCAATAGCAGAAACCCATTTTTCGTCTCCTTCTAATGCTTTTAAAGCTGAACCACGGATAATTGGAGTATCATCACCTGGGAAATCATATTCGCTTAATAATTCACGAACTTCCATTTCTACTAATTCAACTAATTCTTCGTCATCAACCATATCGCATTTGTTTAAGAATACTACGATATAAGGTACACC
>CAZWXH010000166.1:0-2615 GCA_964637725.1 uncultured Coprobacillus sp.
AGACTGTTGCAGATGAACTGAATACAAACTTACCCACTCCATACTTCACACACATTTTGCTAAGTATCATGGTACTCACTAGATTATTATAATAATACTCAAGAGGTCTGGATACTGACTCCCCAACTGCCTTAAGTCCTGCGAAGTGAATCAGACCATCGATTTTATGAGAAGAAAAGATGTCTTCTACCTTTGCTTCATCAGTTACATCGATCTGATAGAAAGTTGGTTTGATGCCTATTATGGTAGATAGCTTGTCCAGCACTTCAATCTTAGAATTAATAAGATTGTCAGCTATGATAATGGTATGGTTGTTTTTAATTAGTTCTATTGTTGTATGGCTGCCAATAAAACCTAGGCCTCCAGTTACTAATATGTTCATTGGTTGTGGTCACCTCGCTTTCAACGAAAAGGAAGTCAATTCTTTATAATTTCATTTACGTTATTTATATCTTCATCATTAACTAGCGTTGCAATTCTATTTATTATTCTTAATTTTAAGAGTGTTTATTATTCTGACTCTTTTTCTCTTATACTATTAACTATTCTAGCTGGTACTCCTACAACTGTTGCATTGTTTGGTACATCACTTATTACAACGGCATTTGAACCAATTTTTGCATTTTCACCGATTACACCCCCCCAAAACACATGCTCCAGCCCCAACAAAAACTCCCTTTTCTATTATTGGAACACCACTTTTACCCCTACCACCAATTGTTACATTTTGTAGTATTATTACATTTTCCTTTATAATTGCGCGTTCATGTATAACACAGCCTAAACCATTATGACCCATAGTGACAGTTGGATGAATATCAGCTGTAAAGGGCATATCACATGAGCAAATTACACGGTTTAATCTCATTATAAAACCAGGGACTATAGGAATTTTCCGCAAAAATAACCAATTTGATATTATATATAACCGCATTGATAATCCTTTCATCATTAATAACCCTCTTACTTTCTTTCCTTAATTTTTGCCGGTGCTCCGATAGATACAGAATACGAGTTACAATCACATGTTACAATTGCCTCGTCTCCATTACAACACTATCATTAATAGTCACTCCGCTCATTAGCTGAGTCCAAATCTTATCCAAACACCATCACCTAAAATTATATCTTATTTCGTCATCCTTGATCATACATATATACATTATTAACTATGTATTTATGTTTCTCTATTCTTATATACCCATTGTGAGATATCATACAGTTCTATCCATCACTATTTTTGCATTAACTAGTGCTAGTAGTATGTCTCCATTAATGAAGGAATTACGACCTATATATATTTTAGGATTAGATATTATGCAATTCCAAGATATGTACCCCATAGCGTTAGTAATAGAGATATAATAGTCAAAAATACATCTTCTTATAAAACTTTTGATTCTTGAACATCAAATCCAATAGTTTTAAATTCTGCTTTTGCCTTTTCTATTGCTATATGGAAGATCAACATATCCTAAACCTACTACACCTAAAGTTGCGGTGTTATTTATCAAAATTCTTTTTTAGATCCTTCATTTTTATCTTGCTTTTATATAAATTATAAAGTGTGATTAAATTATTTTTATAATTAAATATTAGTACTACTAATAAGAAAAACTGAATTAACAAATTAAGAGCTTTTTCTTCATAATAATAGTAGTTAATTATTGAAGATCCAAGGATTATTGCAAATGAAATGAGCGTCCTAGAACCTTCATTGATGGTCTTAAAATACTTTTGCCCATAAAATGTTCTAGATATATAGAAAATGATTCCACCAAATGCATATGCAACTGCGGCGCCTAATACACCTAACCTCGGTATTATTATTGCACCGATAATTAAAATTGACATAGAACTTAAAATTGCAATACCGATATGTATTCTTGTATTATTAGACAAATTTATACCATGTACTGTTGTTTCAGATACAACAATTGCAACGCTTGATATTGATAAAATTGTGAATATACTACCCGCAGTATTATATTGATTCCCTAAAATATTAACTAAAATAAAACTTATTGATCCCATGGCAATTATTGCACTAGACATAACAAACATTAAAGTGTGATGAATGATATTAAACTTACCATTATCTTCTTGATAATTCTGAAAAAAAACGCACTAAAATATGTATTAAATCCAGCTTGGAGTACATTGATAGCGCTAGCCAATGACATTGCACTCGCGAATATTCCGACAATATTCATGTCATAGTAGCTTCTCAATATAATTCTTGGAATAATATCTTTTAATAAGAAGAGAATAGAAGAAATCATAACTGGCAATCCGAAAGAAATAAAATTAGTAATGTTTTTTACCTTTATTCGTAAATCTGATTTTTTAATTGACATATTATTTAATAATACAGCTATTATTTCTTTATAACTATAAACGTATTTTATTTAATTTTTAATGAGTCAATTATCGTCCCATTAATATTCTAAAAAAAGCCACTCGAAGTGAGTAGCTTTTTTCTATCTCCAAAACTGAAACCATTTTTTCCTCTTTACTTCCACCGGTTCTTTTACTACGAATTCTTCATTCGCTATAATCTTCGCAGGTCTTGAGGTTGTCATGGCGTGAAATTCATCTTCTCCTACGATATCTTT
>CAZWXH010000167.1:0-2596 GCA_964637725.1 uncultured Coprobacillus sp.
GTGAAATTATGTATAAAGAACGTGATGATATTATGTCTCAAGAGGATTTGGGTGACATTGTAAAGGGTATGTTTGTTCAAGCAGTAGAATCAACAGTACGTAGTTTTACGAAACAGGATGGTAAAAATGATGTTGTTGATGTAACAGGTGCTTTGAATTATATTTCTAAGAATTATATGTTATTAGCGACTTTACATGCAAAGAGTACTGATGTTGTGGATAATGATCCTCAAAAGTTAGTCAATAGTTTATCTGAAGTTGTCTATATGCAATATCAAAATAGATTTAATAAAGATTTACCTGCTGAAGTGAAACTTGATTATGAAAGAAGAGTTTTATTAGGTGTTATTGATCATACATGGATTAATCATATTGATGCTATGCAAAAATTAAGAAATGGTATTTATTTACGTGCATACGCTCAAAAGGATCCGTTACAAGAATATACAGAAGAAGGATTCTATATGTTTGAAGAGATGACAAAATCAATTTCTCAAGATATTTCTAGAAACATTGTGCATATGGGAATTGCTCCTGGTAGTGAGGAAGAAAAACAAATTCCTGCAGTACAAATTGAGTTAGAATTTCAATAATGGAATTATATGAAATCAAAAATGGGCTTGAAAAAGCCCGTTTATTGATAGAAGAACTTTATGTTTCTATTGGTATAGAAACATTGAAAAGAGAAATTGAAGGTTTGACTGTTCAAACATTAGATGAACATTTTTGGGATGATCAAGATAACGCAAAAAAGATTTATAATTCATTAAATGAAATGAAAAGTATAACTGATACTTATGATCATCTTTTATCTTCTATTGAAGGATTAGATGAGACATATGAGTTAGTTAAAGAAAGTGAAGATCAAGATTTTAAGATTGTCTTAGATGAAGACTATATAACTTTTGAAAAAGAATTATCCGACTTTGAAAAAACTCTTCTATTTGCTGGAGAGTATGATCATCATAACGCTATTATAGAAATACATCCAGGAGCAGGTGGTACTGAATCGCAAGATTGGGCAGCTATGTTAATGCGTATGTATCAAAGATATGGTGATAAAAAGGGTTGGAAAGTTGAAGTCTTAGATTATCTTGATGGTGAAGAAGCTGGATTAAAATCGGTAACAATGCGTTTTGTTGGGTATAATGCTTATGGGCATTTAAAATCAGAGCGTGGTGTTCATCGTCTTGTCCGTATTTCACCATTTGATTCTTCAAAGAGAAGACATACATCATTTGCATCAATAGATGTTATGCCTGAGTTTGATAATGATATCGCAATTGATATAGATCAAAATGATTTAAGAATTGATACGTATCGTGCTTCAGGAGCTGGGGGACAACATATCAATAAAACTGATTCGGCTATTCGTATTACACATATTCCTACGAATATCGTTGTCACATGTCAATCACAAAGATCACAGATTCAAAACCGTGAACAAGCATTATTGACATTGAAGTCAAAGTTATATCAGGTGATGCTTGATGAACAAGCATCAAAGTTAAGCGATATTAAAGGTGAACAAAAAGCTATAGAATGGGGAAGTCAAATTCGTTCTTATGTTTTACACCCGTATTCATTAGTTAAAGACAATAGAAGTTCATTTGAATCTAGCCAACCTAAAGATATTTTAGATGGTGATTTAGATGGTTTCGTTTATGCTTATTTAAAATCAGAAGTAAAGGAGGAAGAGAATGGATAAAGCGCAAAAAATTGTAATAGATACAGTACTTGTTGTAATAGGGAATGCTATTTTAGCATTTGGGGTTGCTGTCTTTGCAGTTCCTGCTAATTTAATTATTGGAGGAGCAAGTGGTCTTTCATTGATTTTTGGACAATTTATTCCAATGAACTTTGCAACAATTGTATTCTTTATTAATATGGTTATGTTAGTTATTGGTTTCTTTGTATTGGGGAAGAAGTTTGCAGCGGGAACGGTATTAAGTTCATTTATTTTTCCTTTCTTCTTAGCTTTATTTGAAGCAGTTCCACAATTCCAAAATATTACAAATGATATTATGCTTGCATCTATTTATTCAGGAGTCTTTACTGGACTAGGTGTTGGGATTGTTTTAAGACTTGGATATAGTACCGGGGGAATGGATGTTCCACCTATCATAATTAATAAGAAGACAGGTATTTCTGTTGCAATAGCAATGAATGTTCTAGACACTCTTATTTTGATTGGACAAGTCGGTTTTGCAAGTTTTGAAGGTATTCTATATGGGATTATTACTGTTTTAATAACAACATTTGTATTAGATAGAGTTATTATTATGGGTGGTAAGAACTTAGAAGTTCTTGTTATTACAGATCGTCATGAAGAGATTGCTGAAGCAATCTTTAAAGAGGTAGATAGAGGTTGTACATATCTTAATGTCACAACTGGTTACTTTAAAGAAGAACAAAAAGCAGTGATGTCTGTCATCAATACGAGACAATATTCTAAAGTCAATGAGATTATCATGACGATAGATCCTGATGCCTTTATTATTGCAAGTGAAATTCATAGTGTAAAAGGAAGAGGATTTACTCTTCCTAATATCAATATAGATCGAGATAGAATGTCATAGCATTCTATCTTTTTTAT
>CAZWXH010000168.1:0-2594 GCA_964637725.1 uncultured Coprobacillus sp.
AAAAAGGATGCACATGTTAATGTTTATACATATAGTGCTATTACTAAAGGTTTAAAGGGAAAAGAACTTGTTGATATGGAAACTATCAGCAAAGAAGATATAGTATTAGGATTTTCTGATGATGGTAAAGGCGTTCAAAATAATGAAATCATGGATTTAGCAATGCAACTTGCTAACAATATTGATTCAATCATTGTTGCTCATTGTGAAGATGAAAGTGAACTTCATGGTGGTTGTATTCATGAAGGAAAATATGCTATGGAACATGGCTTAGAAGGTATTAATAGTGCCTCAGAATATAAACAAGTCGCTAGAGATATTGAATTAGTTCATCAAATTCATAATCGTTATCATGTTTGCCATATTTCTACTAAAGAAACTGTTGACTTGATTCGTCAAGGAATAAAAAGCGGTTTAAGGGTATCAGGAGAAGTGACACCACATCATCTTATTTTAACTGAAGAAAATATTAAAGATTGTCATCCTAATTATAAGATGAATCCACCTTTAAGATCACGTGAAGATCATCAAGCATTAATTGATGGACTTAATGATCAAACAATAAAAGTAATAGCAACTGATCATGCCCCTCATGCAAGGGATGAAAAAGACAAACCTATACAAGATGCTCCTTTTGGTATTATAGGAATACAACATGCTTTTTCATTACTATACACTTATATTGTAAAAAAAGATTTGGTTTCTTTGGATACAATATTAGATGCACTTACTGTAAATCCGGCAAATGTATTAGGTCTTGATTCAAAAATCACAGAAGGAACACAAGCAAATCTATGTATTTTTGATTTAAATCAAGAATTCGTTATTGATGAAAAAGATATTTATTCTAAGTCAATCAACACACCTTTTATTGGGGTTAAATGTTATGGAAAGATTATAGCTAATATTGTTAATGGGAAAATGACGATAATGGAGGAATTATAATGGCACAGAATCACGGGATAATGACGATTGTTTCAAAAAAAGAACTAGTTAAAGATGTATATGAAATGACTTTAGAAGGAAGTGGTGCTTCATATATAAAAGCCCCAGGTCAATTTATTAATATTAAAATTAATGATTCTTTACAACCGTATTTAAGAAGACCAATGAGTATATGTGATTATGATGATAATCACATTAAAATGATTTTTAAAGTTGTAGGTGAGGGAACTCGTATTTTAGCAAATAAAGAAATAGGTGATTCTTTAGATTGTTTAACTGGACTTGGAAATGGTTTCTTAGATTTAGACACTAAGAATGCCGTAGTTATCGGTGGTGGATTAGGTGTTCCACCAATGTATAATTTAGCTAAGAAGCTTGTTTCAAATGGCGTTAACGTAACAGCTATTCTTGGATTCAATAGTAAAAATGATATCTTTTATAAAGAAGAGTTTGAAGAAATCTGTCCGACGTTTATAGCAACAATGGATGGCAGTGTAGGGGATAAAGGAACTGTTGTAGATGTGCTAAAAAATCACGATATTGCAATGGATACATATTATACATGTGGTCCAGAGAAGATGTTAGATGCATTAGTGATCGCTTATCCTAATAATGGTTATTTGTCATTTGAAGCTCGTATGGGATGTGGTTTTGGAGCTTGTATGGGATGCTCATGTAAAGTTAAAACGCAGCCTTACAAAAGAATTTGTGTAGAAGGTCCAATATTACATTCAAGTGAGGTGATCGTTAATGGCTAATTTAAGAGTGAATTTACCAGGGTTGGATATGAAAAACCCTGTGATACCAGCAAGTGGTACTTTTGGATTTGGATATGAATTTGAAAAGTTCTATGATATCAATTGTTTAGGTTCTATGATGCTAAAGGGGACAACACTAGAAGAACGCTATGGCAATCCTTTACCAAGAATTGCTGAAGGTCCAAGTGGTTTATTGAATGCGATTGGTTTACAAAATCCAGGTGTTGATACAGTTATGAATATTGAGTTAGAAAAGTTAAGACCTCTCTATCAAGACAAAGTTATTGCAAATGTTGCAGGAAGTTGTTTTGAAGATTATGTAGAGTGTGCTGCACGTATTTCTACACATGATATGGTTGGGGCTTTAGAAATTAATATTTCATGTCCCAATGTCAAAGCTGGCGGGATTCAATTTGGGACTAATCCTGAAATGGCGGCCGAACTTACAAAGGCTATTAAAGCAGTATCTAAAGTTCCTGTTTATATCAAATTATCACCAAATGTCACTGATATAGTTTCAATGGCAAAAGCTGTAGAAGCAGCTGGTGCTGATGGAATTACTATGATCAATACATTAATTGGTATGCGATTTGATTTAAAAACGGGGAAACCTATTATTGCTAATAAAACGGGTGGTTATAGTGGTCCAGCTATTTTCCCAGTTGCTTTAAGAATGGTTTATCAAGTAACTCAGGCTGTTTCTATCCCAGTTATTGGAATGGGTGGTATCGCAAATGGTAGAGATGCTATTGAAATGATGATTGCAGGAGCAAGTGCTGTTGCAGTAGGATGTCAGAACTTAGTTGATCCTTATGCATGTCCTAAAATCATTGAAGAAATGAATCAAATTTTAGATGAAATGGGAATTTGTGATATTAATGATATAGTAGG
>CAZWXH010000169.1:0-2543 GCA_964637725.1 uncultured Coprobacillus sp.
TCTTATGAGGGAGCAGATGCCTATATGGCATTGCACTCAATTACAGATACTGCGTATAAAAATAAACAATCACCATTTGGAGCTCTGCTAGCAGTTTTATAGTGCTAGTAGAGTGCTTGTGCGATTCGCTGAGTAGTTACATTGGAGTAGCTGAAATTATTACATTAGTAGCAATTAATGTTAGTTTTGCATTCAATAGCGAATCAAAGATAAATATATCTTTGAGAAATATTGTGGCATTAGCAAACGGTGAGAATACTCACTATTGTTCCATTTGCGGAAATAATGCATTCTATTGTAGATGTTCACCTGGCATCACATGTGATTTTGCCAGCTGTCATGGGAAAGAGTGTCACGATTTCACGTGGAATATGTATTGCCCCTGCTATGCAGATGGTAATCCATTTAGTATTTGCCCACTTTAATTTTTAGTAATAAAGATGTACAACTCTAATTAGTATGTACATCTTTATTTAAACCACGTATCAAAATAATGAATAATGAATAATGAATAAATATATATATGTTTTAATAATATTATGTTTCACTATGTGTAAACAAAAACCACGGATTAACGATTCAATTATTGTTGACTTGAATAAAGTAGAAAAGGCATCACTTTTTGATTATTTTAAATCAATTGAATTGATTCCCATGGAAACATCAGCTGATGTTCTTATCGTAAGTATTAATAAGGTACAATCTTATCTTAATAAATACTATATGCTAGATTTGGTACAAAGCATAATATTTGTTTTTAATAATGAGGGGGAATTTATGTATAAAATTAACAAAAGAGGACAAGGCGATGGAGAATATACATTTATTCAAGATCTTATAATTAATTCATTCACAGGGAACATTGAAATACTTGAACCTACTGGCAATGTTCTAATTTACGATACGCTAGGTAATTTTATAGAAAAGAAAAAAATAGATTATCCAAACTTTCGTGCGGTTCACTCGATTTCAGATATAAATAGCAGCACACATGTATTTCATTCTTTTTTTCAATCTAATAAAATTATATACTATAATATTGATGAAGAAAAATTATTACATGAAGAGTTTGAAGGAAGTCATCGTCTTGGTAGTTTCTCAAATATTCCTTATCAGTATCTAAACGATTGGTTCTTCTTTAGGCCCATAGATCTTGAGTTTATAAATTAGATGAAAAAGGTATTCAAATTGCCTTTCAATTCAACTTTGGATCAAACTCTAGAAAAGGTTCAAACATTACGTTCTCTAAAGAATCTGAGCGAAATTATTTTTCTTGTGTAGAAGAACTATTTGATCAATCGCCTTACCTTATACATTCTGTGAGGCATAACAATAAGTATATATTTATGTCAATCTCACTTGGGAATATAGACGATAGATCCAATATTGTATATGATAGAGCCTCTAATAAAGCAAAACTAATTTCAGCTTTTACTGAAAATGTGCTTTTTAACTCTTATCGTATGGAGGAAATAATAGTAACAGATGAATATGTATTAATGCCTATTCAATGGGTAGATTTAGAGAAGAGGATTAAAAAAGAAATGTTAGATGAAAATCAGAAGAAAGTTTTTGACAAACTAATTAATTCTGAAATGGAGGAAAATCCTATACTAATTAAATACTGGTTCAAATGAAGTCAAGATCCTTACAAATAGTTTTAATTTGTGTTGTAATTTGCTTAGCACTATTTAATATTAAATTATTAATTAATATACAAAATAGTAATTCAGATTTAGAGAAAGCAAAAAATGAAATACATCTCTTGGAAAACATAGAGTTTATATTTCAAAGGTTTAAAGATATAACTATGTTAAGTCTTGAATATGACCAATTTTATATAGGTGAATCTAGTATGTACATAGGTTCTAACAATAAGACTAATGTACCTATTACCTCTATTGTTGATAAGCCCAAATTAATAATAGGGTTAAATCAAAATATGTGTCTTCCTTGTGTAAAAAGCGCTTTTGAAATTATTAAAGAATTCTATCCAGACTTTGAGTCAAATTCAAATATATTATGTATTGCTGATATTGAGCAAAGGTTTAAAGATGATTACTATGGAAAGCAGGTAATAAGCTTTCAAGATGTAGAAGACTTTCCTCTATACAATATAGATACTAAGCCATATTTTTTCATACTTGACAAAGATTTGTCAGTCAAACGATTATTTATTACTGATGATGCAAGTCCTGAAGTAACAAGAGAGTATTTAAAAATTATAAATAAGCATTACAAGATAGGATGAGTATAAATGCCTCAATATCAATATTGATTTATAACATAATAAGTTCGTATATTTTTCTTCCATTAATAAAATTAATTTAACATCGGTAATCTTTGCACTTTTATTGGTGGCTATGTTTTGCTCTTGCAGACCCACAGAAGATGCAAGTCTCGCAGCGGCACTTAAATTATCAGGAAGTAATAAATCAAAACTAGAAAAAGTGTTGAACTATTATCTAGAAGGCAGCTTGAAGCTGGAGTCAGCTAAATTTTCATCTCTAACATGCCTTATCATTCCTCGTTAAAAGAATATT
>CAZWXH010000170.1:0-2498 GCA_964637725.1 uncultured Coprobacillus sp.
TTTTCAAAATATAAATCTCTAATACCTAGATGATCTTCTTTTGAAATCAAATTATAATACTCTAAATCTTCTAAGATATAAAAAGCTTTATCTTTTGAATAATCAAAATTATCCATTAACAACTGATTAGAAGCATAACCTTGTTCTAACAATAAATCAATAATTGACTCATACCTAAAATCAGTTTCTTCAACTTCACGATATTTTCTATGAAATAAAGCCCTCGAATTAGCTTTTCGCTTTAACCTCATTAATTCATCTCTATCCCACAACAAAACGCCATTACTCTTTGCTAAAGCAATTGCTTGAGAAGTAAAACGATTATTTGTCACAACAACAGGAATATCATAACCATAATAAACACATCCTGTATAGGCTTGTTGAATCGCTGCAACCCCTACTGGCTTGGCATACTTTTTACATTGTAAAGCATATCTTTGATGCTTATATGTTGCTAATATATCTATCCCATAATCGCCACTACGTTTCGTTAATTCTACTTTTTTATAATGATTTCTGATTAATAGTTCTTTCACATATTTTTCAAAGTCTTCACCACTCATTCGCTCATCAAAATCAGGAATAAAGCCAAAAAGGAAACCAAAGATATGATTTAATAAATATAATAGAAAACGAAATAAATATTTAATAATATAAATAGGTAACTTTAAAATCCCTTTTAACATATCTCTTATCTCCTTTCACTTTCTCTATTATATCATATTCTTTTATTTACAAAAACAAATCTCATGTTAAAATAAGAAAGACAAAAGGAGACTACTATGCTAATAACTGCTTCACACCTTACAAAATATAATAATCTTAAATGTATAGTTGATGATGTTTCTTTTACTATTAATAAACAAGATAAAATTGCACTTATTGGAATGAACGGAACGGGTAAATCTACTTTATTAAAAATGATCGCTAATATTGAAGATTATCAAGGAGAAATATTAAAAAAGAAAGATTTAAGAATAAGTTATCTTCCTCAAAATCCTCAATTCAAAGATGATAATACAGTATTAAAGCAAGTCTATGAATATATAGATCATTCAGTTTTAGACTATGAAGTTAAAGCTATTCTTAATAAATTTGGAATTACCAATTATCAACAAACCATTAAAGAGTTATCTGGTGGTCAACAAAAGCGTGTTGCATTAGCTATTACACTTTTAAAACCATGTGATCTTCTACTATTAGATGAACCAACCAATCATTTAGATAATGAAATGATTGAATATTTAGAAAAATATCTTATGAGGTTTAACAAGGCCATATTTATGGTTACCCATGATCGTTATTTTATGGAAAGAATCACAAATAAAATATATGAACTTGATCGAACAAAGATATATAGTTATGATGCCAACTATTCATTATTCCTTGAGCTAAAAGCTCAAAGAGAAGAAATAGAATTAAATAAAGAAAGAAAAAGAAAACTCTTTTTAAAGAAAGAATTAGAATGGGTAAGAGCCGGTGTTCAAGCCCGTTCAACAAAAAGTAAAGATCGTCTACAAAGATTTGAAGAACTTAATAATCAAAATGATAGACAAAAACTACAAAATGTTGAACTTATTGATACTTCATCTAGATTAGGAAAGAAAACAATAGAACTCATTCATGTTTCAATGAGTTTTAATAATCAACTCTTATTCCATCCTTTCTCTTATCATTTTAAAAGAAATGATCGAATTGGAATACTTGGACAAAATGGTTGTGGTAAGTCAACTCTATTAAATATGATTAGTGGTATCCTTACCCCTACTGAGGGAGAAATTGAAATTGGTGAAACCATAAAGATAGGTTATTTCAAACAAGGTCATGGTGACATGGATCCTAACCAAAGAATGATTGATTATATTAAAGAAACTGCTAATATCCTTGAAACAAGTGATGGTACGCTTACTGCCAAACAAATGTGTGAAAAATTCTTATTCGATTCCACTATGCAATATACTCCTATTGAAAGATTATCTGGTGGTGAAAAAAGACGATTATATTTATTAAAAATATTGATGGAAGCACCCAATGTTTTATTACTAGATGAACCTACCAACGATTTAGACATTGATACTTTACAAATCTTAGAAGATTACTTAGATAACTTCAATGGAATTATCCTAACTGTATCACATGATCGTTTCTTTCTAGATAGAATATGTGATCATTTATTTGTCTTTAAAGATCAAATGATTTCTCAACATATTGGTGGTTATAGTGATTATATTGATTTATCTTCTACAAAGATTAAACCAAAAGAAGCCCCTAAAACAAGAGAAAAAACAATTCAAGTTAAACTAAGTTTTAAAGAAAAACAAGAATTAGCTTCTTTAGAAGAAAATATTCCACAATTAGAAGATGAATTAAAAGTCATTGATAATGAAATGAACGGTATTACTGATTTTGAAGTTATTCAAGAATTAACTAAAAAAAGAGAAACATTAATTCAAACAATTGATATATCTAGTGAAAGATATATTGAACTATTAGAGAAA
>CAZWXH010000171.1:0-2483 GCA_964637725.1 uncultured Coprobacillus sp.
ACACCTAATAAAACTCTTCTTTCATAATCAAGTTTCACTTCCGCTGGAAGTTCCTTATTAAATCTATTTTGATATTGCATATAAATAACCTCAGATAAACTATTCGTAAGTTTTTGAGCATCATTTTCAACAATATCCTTATTCTTAGTTCTTAAAGTTGCTAATAACATATAATTTTTAGAAATATAATCTAATGCACCATCAACATCAACAACTTCATCTTTTGTTCCAGGTTTTGTAAACTGTCTCACACTATGCTCAACAGCTTGATTAAACATTCCTTTTACAATATCACCCAAATCCTCTTGAGACATAATATCATCACGTTCTTTATACATAATTTCACGTTGTTGTCTCATAATATCATCATATTGTAATAATTGTTTACGAATATCAAAGTTTTGACCTTCGACACGTTTTTGAGCACTTTCAATTGTTTTTGTGATCATTTTACTTTCAATAGCTTCTTCTTCTAAATAACCAGTAAATGATTGTAGTCTTTCGTTCGCAAATCTTTGCATTAACTCATCTTCAAAAGAAACAAAGAATAATGAACATCCAGGATCTCCTTGACGACCAGAACGTCCTCTTAACTGATTATCAATACGTCTAGACTCATGTCTTTCACTACCAATAACCATTAATCCACCAACTTGAGAAACACCTTCACCTAATTTAATGTCAGTTCCACGACCAGCCATATTTGTGGCAATTGTAACAGCCCCCATAACCCCAGCATTTTCAATAATCAATGCTTCTTTAGCATGGTTTTTCGCATTTAAGACATTATGTTTAATCCCTCTTCTTGTTAACATCTTACTTAATACTTCAGATGTTTCAACTGAAACAGTCCCTAATAGAATCGGTTGCCCATAAGCATGTCTTCTTTCAACTTCTTCACAAATTGCTTTAAATTTAATCGCTTGTTTTGCAAAAACCAAGTCAGGTTTATCATCTCTTATAATTGGTTTGTTTGTAGGAATTTCTACAACACGCATATTATAAATAGTTCTAAACTCTTCCTCTTCTGTTTTGGCAGTTCCTGTCATCCCTGCAAGTTTATTAAATAATCTAAAGAAGTTTTGATAAGTAATTGTTGCAAGAGTAATTGTTTCCTCTTTAATAGGAACACCTTCTTTAGCTTCTATTGCTTGATGTAATCCATCACTATAAGCACGACCTGGCATTACACGTCCAGTAAACTGATCAATAATCATGATACTTGCATTTCTAATATCATGG
The DNA here is from genome assembly GCA_964637725.1 of uncultured Coprobacillus sp. GTDB lineage: Bacteria > Bacillota_I > Bacilli_A > Erysipelotrichales > Coprobacillaceae > CAZWXH01. The sequence goes on from CAZWXH010000171.1 coordinate 1,243, forward strand.
CTTCCATCTTCAGTCGCAATCATATATTCAACATCACGTTGCATTGTATAGTTTGCTTTTAAAGCTTGATTAATATGATGAACTAAAGCAGTATGTTCAGGATCATATAAGTTTTTAATCTTAAATCCACTTTCAGCTTTCGTAATTCCTTCAGGTGTTAATGTCACTGTCTTACTTTCAATATCAACTTCATAATCAGCTTCAACCTTTAATGATTTAACAAATCTATCCGCTTGAACATATAAAGCAGCAGTATTCTTTTTCCCACCAGAAATAATCAATGGTGTTCTTGATTCATCAACTAAAATAGAGTCAACCTCATCTACCAAAGCATAATTTAATGGTCTTAAAACTTTATCCTCTAATTGAGTTACCATGTTATCTCTTAGATAATCAAACCCTAATTCAGAGTTAGTTGTATAAGTAATATCACTACTATGTTGAGCACGTTTTTCTTCTTTAGATAATTCACGTTTATTCAAACCAACGCTTAATCCTAAGAATTCAAATACCTTACCATTATCTTCTTTATCACGTCCTGCTAAGTAATCATTAACAGTAACAACATGAACTCCTTTACCTTCTAAGGCATTTAAATAAACTGGAAATACAGATGTTAAGGTTTTCCCTTCACCTGTCTTCATCTCAGCTATATCACCATTATGTAATGAAATAGCCCCCATTAACTGTACCTTAAAAGCTTTCAAACCAAGTTTTCTAAAAGCCGCTTCACGAACAGTCGCAAAAGCTTCAACTAAGATATCATCTAAAGTCGTACCATTTGCGATTCTTTCTTTAAAGACTTCTGTTTGATGAATTAATTCTTCATCACTCATTGCTTGATATTTTGGTTCAATATCAATAATCTCTTGCGCTTGTTTATCTAATTTCTTTAAAATACTATTATCTTGTGAAAACATATGTTTAATAGAACCAAACAAACCCTTCTTTTCTTTTTGGGGTGTTGTATTAAATTCGATTTTTTGAGATGAAGTTTTGATAACATCATCAAATGTTTCAATAATGATTTCCTCACCATTATCATCATTTAAATCAACCACCTCAACATCCGTATTTAATCCTAATTCTTCAATTTCTTTGGCTTCTTTTTTCTTTAATTGTTTTCTAATTTCTTGCTTTTTACTTGCCATGAATAAATCTCCTTTCATGCATACTAAAACAGTATATATTATATCATAGAACCTAAGTAAAAAAAAGAAAAAGAAACAAAGTTACCTTTG
>CAZWXH010000172.1:0-2319 GCA_964637725.1 uncultured Coprobacillus sp.
AATTAAACGGCGGTGTAATCAGTCTATTTTGAATCAAAATATGAATATTTCTTGGAACTTTTTATGATGGGCAGTTCATGTTATAATGGTATAGGTGTAGTAAACAAGAGGGGGCAGAACATGTCTTTATTCGATGAAATTATGAAAGATTTATCTAGAGCTGAGGATTTGGAACAGCTTTCGATACTATTAGAAGAATATTATATAGAATCAGAAAACGATCAAGTGATTTTTAATGAGATGATTAATGTTGCAGCATATTATGCTAATAGAGGGTATCGAGACGTACAAATCGATATTCTAAAAGCTCTTTATGAAATTAAGGTGTCAGCAAAAATCATTTATTTAATTGCGGATGCTTATTATTTGTACGCACAGTACGAAGAAGCTTACCAATGGATAAAGAAAGTAGACGATAATTTACGTTATAAAAATTCTTTGCTAGAAGCTAAGATTCTAATTGAACTAGGAGATTTTAATCAAGCAAAAAGCTTATTAGAAAAATTGATTGCAAACTTTAATTTAAAAGCAGAACCGTACGTAGTACTGGCTGAGTTGTTCTATGATCGTCAATTTTATGAACAAGCTAAAACTTATTATCAAGCAGCTTATGAATATTTTCCTGATAAAATTGATGCTAGAGCGGTTCGAATGAAACTTGTAGAACTTGAAAGTATTAAAGAAGTTATTGATATACAGAAGATTGAGTCTCTGATGCTAACTGAAGATTTACCAATTGAAGAAGCTAACGAGTATTATATATTGGCAATCGCTTATTTTAAAGCGCAAATTATTGATAAAGCAATTGAGGCCTCTATTAAAGCCATTCAAGCAGATCGAGACCTAGTTGATGCCCGACTATTATTAATGGAGTTGTATGAAACTGTTAGCCAAAATAATGAGCTAAAAAAAACAATCGAACAATTAGCGATTATGCTACCACCTTTCCACGAAGCGATTATGGACATTGCTGAAATTGCAAACCGTCATAATTATTTTACAGATGACTTACTTGAAAAATTAATTGATTTTTATGATTATGTCGATAATGTTGAAGATCAATATCGAATCATGAGTTATCTTGTTAATTATCAATTATCGATTAACAAACCTGAAAATGCATTACATTACTTAAAAACTTTAGCTTATGCGTTTGAAGACGAAATGTCGCTCACACATTTATTCGCTAAAACTTACGAGGCATTAAATATGTTAGATCGTGCAGAGGTATTTTATAATAAAGCATTAGAATTAGGTGTTGGTGATTCTAGTTTAGTAATTGATGCAGTGAAATTTTATATGAATCAAGAACGATACGAAAAAGCGTATCTTATAACTGAGGACTTTAACAATTCTGCTTATCAAACTCAGGAGTTAGTAAATCTCAACAATGAATTAAAAGAGATACTGTGGGATAAAGATTAATTAATCACAACACATAACAAATAGAAAGTGGGAACAAACATGATTAATAACAATCAACGTAAAAGACAATTTATTGAATATTTACTTCAAAAATATCATCATGTTAATCCGACTGTTACTTACTTACTAAATTATTTAAAAACACAACCAAATACTATGGATTCAATCATCTTCACTGAAAACGTCAAATATGCTCCTAGAGGCATTTATATATCTTATCAACAAAATACGCAAGTGCCTTTTGTATATTATAAGGATCAGTTGAGCTATACGATGTGTGAACAAGCCTTTCATGATATTCGATTAAATTCTAAATTTAATCAACAGAAATTCTATCTTGAATTAAATATTCCGGATTACTTCCAACAACTCTATTATTTAGATATCTTTGAGGAAAATCCTTTTTTACCAGAAAACGAAGAATTAATTCAATCAACGGATGTTCACTTAGAAAGGCTAAGCATTGAAGCGAATATTCAGCAACTAAGTCGTAAATTAGATGCTGCACTTGAAAAACATCAGTTTGAAGAAGTGAGTTATTACTTAAAACAGATCGAGCAATTACGAGGTGAACTAAATGAACAATACGTTAAATGCAAGAAGATCAATTATATTATTATTAGCATCAGTATTTGTAGTTTTTATGGGAATCATTGTGATTAAAGCAAATTCAACTGTAGTGCTTGCTACTGCTGGAGCAGTGGCTATGGGTCTATCCATGTTCTGGGGAATACAGTGGAATGATATAGAAAGAGACTTAATGGATAGCTTAAGATCCATGTTGCCATCCATCTTAATATTATTAGCAGTGGGAATGCTAGTTGGGTCATGGATACTAGCAGGGACTGTTCCAGTTATGATGTATTATGGATTAAAAATTCTTACTCCATCCAC
>CAZWXH010000173.1:0-2273 GCA_964637725.1 uncultured Coprobacillus sp.
TAGCTAAAACATAGTGAATGATTAGTTTGTTTTTATAATGATGAGAACTTTTTAAGAAAAGAATGAAAAGTTAATGAGAATAGAAAAATGGGACAAAAGGATTTTTTGTCCACATTGCGGTATTTTATAATTGATTTAGCGACTTCTATTGATACTTTTCCCCTTTTTTATTTCTTATAAAATTATATGTATCCTTTTAAAGAATCCTTCCCTTTCATCTTTTTTGTTAATATTTACTAATAATCTTTTTTTATTAGCCATGCTTATCACTATCTTCTTATTTTTATTCTATTTGCTTTATTCATAAAATAGCATATAACTTGTTTATAGTCTAAGTGATTTTCTATATATAAAAATCCAGCCTTATTTAGCTGGATCAATAAAGTAAAAGCATACTCCTTCTATTCCGTTCTTCACTCCATATTCAAAGTTATGAAGTTCAAAAATAGATCGGCATATCGAAAGTCCTAAGCCACTTCCTTTTTTTTCATGTGTCACAAACATATACCATATATATTCTAATTTTTCCTCTGGTATTAAATCTCCTTCATTATATATAGATACACCTTGATTTATTGTTATTGTTATACGATGACCATCCCTTGTATGCTTGATTGCATTTGACAAGAAGTTTCGTATAACTGATTTAATTAATTTCTTATCAGCATATAGAGATGAATTAATATTCTGCACTTCAACCTTTATACTCTTTTTCATCAGTAAAACTTCATATTCATCAATGATATGAACAACAACCTCTTCTAAATCAAAATCTTCTTTATTTACTTCAACTTTTCCCGCTTCTAACCGAGATAGTTTAAGCATTGATTGAATCAATTCATTAATCCTATTTGTCTCTCTATTAATGATATCAAGATATTTATCTATTTCTTTTTGATTTTCTGTTTCCTCTATAAGTTCACTATATCCATTAATAATACCTAAAGGGGTCTTTATTTCATGAGTAAATTGATTAACAAAATCTTTTCTCAATGATTCTAGTTCTTTTACTTTCTCAATTTCTTTCAACAAACTTTCTATTGTTTCCTTTAATTGAATACGCATTGAATCTATACTTTGGGCAAGCGAGCCAATTTCATCATTAGATTTGATATTGATTTCTATATCAAATTCTTGATTCGATATACGTAAAGCAGCTTTTTCAATCTTACGAATAGGTTTAGCAATCATGTAAGATAATATCCATGATGTCAAGATAGCAATAATAAATGCACCTAAATACAAACCAATATTTTCTTGGAGATAAGTTTGAATAACATATCCTTCTAAGTCATTAACAACATTCACAATAACAATTGTATTAAAAGTATTGGCATCATCTGGCACTGAAAATGCTTTGTAGTATGACATCGTCATAATCGAATATAGTTTATCTTTATAGGTGAGAGGAAACCTGACAAAGCCATCATCTCCATTGAAAGAAGATACGTGGTTTCTCACAACCTCTTTCATCTCTTCAATATTAAAATCATTGAACTGTGATTGAAGAACATCGTAATAAATATGATTTCCTAAAATAGAATATCCCCAAGGCAACGCTGATTTAGTCTCTCCCGTTTTCTTACCATATTCAAAATCTGCATACTTGATATAAGATAACTGATTATTTTGTACACAATACTCAACTGCAATATCTCCATTATTTATATTAAGCCTGAGCACTTCTAATAGTGAAGATTTTTCTGAATTATTTAGCCGATCAAGGGAATAGTAAACTTCTTCTGATTCTTCAGTTCCACTGAATGAAATATAATTATCTTCTAAATCACTACCAAAAGAATAAGAATGAATTTTCAGACGGTCTATCCAATGATCAGCAGTTGCAAAAAACATGAAATTCATCGTACCGTTTGCTAGTGACTTTAACTTATCTTTAAAAGATTTTGAAGTCACCTCATCTGATATTTTTTCATCAAATTCACTTTGACTATTAATATAAGTAAAAGGTAATTCTTTTCTTATCTCGTCAAATTTTAACTCATAGTTATAATTTTTTTGAACAAGTTCAGTATAAAGACGTATTTGTGTATCAATGTTTATCTTCATTGATATTGCCAAAATAGATATAAACGCAACCATTAATATAACAAATATCTTTGCACTTATTCTCTTTTTCACAAGTCATCACCTACCTTAAACATATACCCCACTTTGATAACTGTCTGTATATAAGATTGATATTGCCCTAATTTCTTACGTAACAATTTAATATAAGTATCAACTGCTCTTGAATCACCATAGTAATCATATCC
>CAZWXH010000174.1:0-2251 GCA_964637725.1 uncultured Coprobacillus sp.
ACCAATAAATAAAATATATTTTCATTATTTATTGACATTTAATAGTTTGTCTATACTATTAAGATACATCATTGTTGCATCATTCTTGCATACTTCATCATTATTTTAATTTAAAAGGAATAGCCTAGACTATTCCTTGGTTATTTATTATCTTGATACAAATGATATAACCCCTTCGCATAATAAATCATTGCGATAATCATTAAAACAAGTGTTGTATATATCATTACAGTTGCGATGAATGTTCCTGGTATATGGAAAGCAACCAATAATACTGAAATCAAGAAGAACACCGCAGTAGCGACCTTACCTGGCATCTCAGCACCCTCTAAGTGCAGCCTTGTCTTACGATATATAAAATAGCCTACAATTAACAACATACCATCTTTTAAGACGATAATAATCACAAGAAATGCAAAAGCTGGATATGTATACATCAATGTACAAGCAACTACAAACTGAGTAAGTTTATCAGCCACTGGATCTATAAGTTTTCCTAATTCAGTTACCATATCATATTTTCTTGCAATATAACCATCAAGAAAATCACTGATACTTGATATCATTAAGATAAATGCAGAAACAATATGTCCAGTATTAGTTTCGGCAGTAAAATAAGCATATAAAAATACGGGAACTAATAATATTCTAAAATAACATATTATATTTGGGATACTAAAAATCTCTTTTTTTGTAAACATAACTATCCCCCACCATTTTTATATTCCCTATTATAAGGAAAATAGCTAATGAAGTCAAACGATTATGGTTTATTTAGTATACGTCCCTTTATCTCATTAACGACTTCTTTTTCATTTAGATTAGAAACATCTATCTTATCTGTATCTAATTGATTATACAAAGATAACCTCTCAACACTCTTTAGAATAATCTCTTCTTTTCTTATTTTATTTTGAATATCTTTTAACAAATGTCTCTTTAGCTTCTCCTCACTACAAATTAATGAATATGGATAAACATGACAATCAACTAGATCTAATTGAGATAATATATTATCAATAATCGATTGTTCATGCATAACCCAACAAAAAATAATGTTATCGTATATCGAACAGTGAATAGCATTATTTAAGATATGAATAATATTACTCATAACCATTGCTTTTGTTTGTTCATTTACAACAAAAGGATTCATATCCCAACACCAATCACCATCCAAAAAGAAACTATTATCAAGTTCTTCTTTTAAAAGCTGACTAACGGTTGTCTTCCCAACACCCATTGTTCCTCCAATTAACACTAACTTTTTCATATATCCTCCAAAAAAAGGTCAATTAATATATGACCTTTTAGAACTTTAAGAATTTTCTTACTGATACAAAACTTCCAATTAAACCAACACCACTACCTAAAGCAACCAATAACCCTGAACATTGCCAAATGAATGGGAAAGGTTCTCTTAGTGATAACATTGCCGGAAGAACTCCACCAGCTCCACTAAAGATTGCTGTATAACCAAAGTAAATAATTAAGATTGGAATAATTGAACCAATAATACCAATAAATACTCCTTCTAACATATAAGGTAATCTTATATACCAGTTACTTGCGCCTACCATTCTCATGATACTAATTTCAGTTTGACGAGAAGTAATAGTAATCTTGATTGTATTTGCAATCATAAATAATGCGACAATTGTTAAACCTGCTACAAAGATTGCTCCACCATTTCGCACTGTTTCTAATGTTGAAACAAGTGATGATGTTGAAGAACCACCATAGTTCACTTCTTTAACGTTTTCAATCAGCCCAATCTTTTCAGAAATATTAGCTAATTGTTTTGTATCATTAACTTCAATATAATATGCTGCCCCTAACGGAGGTGCACTACGGTATGATTCAAATAACTTCTTACCATCTTCATTTTGTGTTTCCATTAATTTATCTAATTCTTGTTCTTTAGATGAAAAATCAATTTTTTTAATTCCTTCAATCTTTTCTATATTTGGTTGAATTGCTTTCGCCTCTTCATTAGATAACCCGCGTTCCATTTTTACATAAATTGTTAAGTTATCTTCAATACTATAAGTCATATCTTGAATGTTAACAGCAACAATCCCAATAACTGCAATAAGAATTAAAGTAATTGTAACCGCAAATATAGATGAAACTGACATAACTCCATTTCTCCAAATATTTTGAAAAGCTGTTTTACAATGTTTTGGGAAGTTTTTAATACAACTAATTATTTCCATTTGAGTAACCTCCTGTACTTGCATCAGTCTTAATA
>CAZWXH010000175.1:0-2231 GCA_964637725.1 uncultured Coprobacillus sp.
AATTTTTCTTTTTCTTCTAATAAGATTGCTTTTGCTTTTCTAAATTCATTTAATGCAGCAATCATAGGGAACATAATTCTTAAATCACCATAAACTGATGCTCTAAGTAATGCTCTTAATTGAGTTCTAAAAATATCTTCTCTTTCAAAACATAAACGAATTGCACGAACCCCTAAGAAAGGATTCATTTCTTTTGGCATATCAATAGCAGCAATTTCTTTATCGCCACCAATATCTAAAGTTCTAACAACAACTGGTTTACCTTGTAACCCTTCTAAAACAGCTTTATAAGCTTCGAATTGTTCTTCTTCAGTTGGTAATTCAGCAGATTCCATATATAAGAATTCAGTTCTATATAAACCTACTCCTTCAGCACCATTTTCTTTAACTGCATCAAGATCTTTAGGAGATCCAATATTAGCAACTAATTCAACATGGTGTCCATCAGTTGAAACAGATTTTTCATTAACCATTTTCTTTAATTCATTTTTATAAGCAACATATTCATCGCGTTTTGTTTCATATTCTTTAACTGTTGCTTGATCAGGATTAATAATAACTTCCCCATCAATTCCGTTTAAAATAACAATATCTCCTGCTTTCACATCGTTAGTGATTGTATTAGTTGCAACAACTGCAGGTATTTCCATAGATCTCGCTAAAATAGCAGAGTGAGAAGTTCTTCCTCCAATATCAGTCGCAAATCCTCTAACTAAATTTTTATTTAATTGAGCAGTATCAGATGGTGTTAAGTCGTGAGCAATAATCACAACTTCTTCATTAATTAATGCAGGATTAGGTAATTCTTTTCCTAATAAGTTAGCAACTAATCTTCTTGATACATCACGAATGTCAGCAGCTCTTTCTTTAAAGTATTCATCATCCATTCCTTCAAACATCATAATAAATAAGTTAGCAACTTCATCTAATGCATATGTTGCATCAACATTTTCATTTCTGATTTTATCTTCAACTTGTGTTTGTAATTCAGGATCACTTAAAACTAAAGCATGAGCATCAAAGATGGCAGCTTCGTCTGCACTAAGATTCTTAGTAGCTGCTTCTTTAATTACTTCAAGATCCTTCTTAACTTCTTCAACAGCTTTGTTGTATTTTGCGATTTCCCCTTCTACATCAGTTGTGTTTTGTTTTGTTACAGTTAAGTCTGGCATGTCTAATTTATATGCTTTTGCAATCGCAATTCCATTAGATGCCGCTATTCCTTTAATCATTGTCATTTTGACCTACCTCCATATAGGCCTATTTTACCCTATTTTCTTGTGAAAATAAAGGGTTATCTAATATAATTTCATTAATTGAAATTATTTGCATATTTAAAAATTGACCTTTAAATTTATTTGTAATTGTTATATAATGATAAAAACATAGGAGGAACGTAAAATGCAAGTAATTATTACTAAAGATTATGAAGAAGCAAGTCAAAAAGCTTGTGAAATTATGTTGGATGTTGTTAAAAACAATCCAAGCGCAAACTTAGGTTTAGCGACTGGTTCTACACCAATTAGAATGTATGAATTAATGAGAGAAGATCATAAGAAAAATGGAACTTCTTATAAAAATATCAAAACATTTAACTTAGATGAATATTTTGGATTAGAACAAACTCATCCACAAAGTTATCACTACTTTATGCGTCAAAATTTATTTTTTGAATTAGATGTAGATATGAACAATGTTCATGTACCAAAAGGTTTAGGAGATATCGATGAAGAATGTGATGCTTATAACAAGTTATTAGCTAATAATCCAATTGATATTCAATTATTAGGAATTGGTTCTAATGGACATATTGGTTTCAATGAACCAGGAACTCCATTTGATTCAATTACACACAAAGTTGATCTTCTTCAATCTACTATTGAAGATAATGCTCGTTTATTCTTTGATGGTAAAATTGAAGATGTTCCTACACAAGCAGTAAGTATGGGAATCGCAAGTATTATGAAAGCTAAGAAAATCTTAATGATCGCTTGTGGTGAAGGTAAAATTGATGCAGTATATGGTATGGTTAAAGGACCAAAAACTATTGATTTACCTGCTAGTGCTTTACAAGATCATGATGATTGTATCTTGATTGTTGATGAAGCAGCTGCTAAAAAGATTAAATAAAATATTTATAACTCTCAATATATTTTGAGAGTTTTTTATTATACAAAAAAAAGGCATAAAAAAAGGGACATCATGATGATGTCCAAGGGAATCGGCAACTT
>CAZWXH010000176.1:0-2219 GCA_964637725.1 uncultured Coprobacillus sp.
TTGATTTTGCAGCTGAAGAAGATAAGTATATTAAATTATGTTCATCTTCAATTACAAGTGGAAATCAAAGAGTGTGTAGTGAATTTAATAATTATTTAGTTAAGAAAAACAAAGATCTTAAAAAAGAACTAAGTAATGCTAAGAAGGAATTAAATAATACTACAGCAACAATTGATAGTGTTTCTTCTAAGATTAGTGCTTTATCTTCTCAAATTTCATCAAAACAAAAAGAGATTAATTATTTAATTGGTTCTATTGATCGAATTAAAAATAATATAGAAAAAAAAGAACAAGAAATGAAAGATCGTTTGTATGTAATGCAAACATCATATAATTCTAATACATATGTTGAATTTATTTTTGGTGCAAGCAGCTTTTCAGATTTCTTTTCTCGCTTAATGGCAATTAATGATATTACTGCCTATGAAAAAGAATTAGTAGATGAATTAGCTTCTCAAAAATCAAGTTTAGATAGTCAAAAAACAACTTTACTTGATGCTAAAGCTTCTTTAGTTGCTCAAGAACAACAACAAAAGTCTTATCAAGATAAATTAATAAGTATGAAAGCTTCTCAACAATCAGATATTAAGAATACACAAACAGAAGTTAATGAAGTCAATGCAGCACAAAAGAAAATTGATGCTGCCTTAGATCAATTGATTTCTAATGCCCCTACAGGTGGTGGTGGTTCTTATGTGGCTGGATCATCTGCTGCAGGGAATGCTGTTGCTCAAAAAGCTCTTACAAAACTTGGTTCTCGCTATTGGTGGGGAGCTCCAGGTGGAGGTTACGGAGATGGACAAGGATTAGATAATCCTAATGCTAAATACTTTGACTGTTCTGGTTTCGTTGCTTGGTCTCATATACAAGTTGGAATCAGTATTGGTAGAAGAACAGCTGCTGGATATTCTGGAAGTGGAAAAGGTCTATCTAGAGATCAATTACAAGCTGGTGACGTTATAACATTTAGTTATGGTAGCGGTGTTGCTCATATCGGTATCTATATTGGTGGTGGAAGTTTTGTTCATGCATCTGGAAAAGGATCTGGAACAAGAGGTCAGTACGCTGATCAATGTGTTAAAGTTTCTCCATTAGCTGGATATTGGAGTAAGTACGTTTATAACTATAGAAGACTATACTAAAAGACTTGGAAATTACTCCAAGTCTTTTTTTATTTCAATTTTCATCTTTTTAAGTATTGAATAGCTGTTATTAAACTTCTCTTGATCTACTTCATTTAAGGGAAGTTTAATTATTTCTTTTATTCCTTGTCTGTTTATAATACAAGGAACCCCTATATAAATATCTTTATGTCCATATTCATTATCTAAATAAGCACTAACACAAAGTATTTTATTTGTATCATTAAAAATAGAAAATATTAATTTATTTAAAGCTAACCCTATTCCATAATATGTTGCTTTTTTTCTTTCAATGATTTCATAAGCAGCATTTTTAACTTCTTCATATATCTCATGAAGATCATTCATATCTAACTTCTTTTCATCTACATACTCTAATAACCTCTTACATCCTACGTATGTATTCGTCCACGATATAAAAGATGAATCCCCATGTTCTCCTAAGATATACGCCTCTATATCATCAGTAGATACACTGAGATACTCACTTAATAAATATCTCATTCTTGCTGTATCTAATAAAGTTCCAGAACCTATTACTCTACTTTTATCAATACCCATTACTTTATATACAACATAACTCAATATATCTACAGGATTACTCGCAACTATTATAATCCCATTAAATCCACTAGTTTTAATCTGTGTTGCTATATCTTTTATAATTTTTGTATTAATTTTGATTAGATCTAATCTGGTTTGTCCTTCTTTTTGATTTGCACCGGCACAAATAACAACAATATCACTATTCTTGCAATCCTTATAGTTTCCTTCTTTTACTTTCATTTTATTATAACTATAAGGAAGACCATGATTAAGGTCCATTGCTTCGCCTTTGGCTTTTTCTTTATCTATATCAATCAAGACTAATTCATCTATACCACCAGTATTCATGATGGAAAAAGCCATACTCATTCCAACCATTCCAGTTCCAATTAATGTAACCTTTCTATTCTCATCCATTTTATCACCATATCTATTATTGATTTAATAATAGAAAATATACACAAAAATATAATCGCTAATCGAGTAGGGTAAAATAACCATTGTTATTTTACCCTCTCACACCACCGTACG
>CAZWXH010000177.1:0-2199 GCA_964637725.1 uncultured Coprobacillus sp.
ATTGACAACATCTTTTTAATATGGTATAATATATATAAGAAGATTACGGAGGAGGAAGTCAACATGAGTATTAAAAAAGAATTTGACACTGTTAAACAGCTTGCAGAATATGTTTTATCTGTAAACAAAGAAGCTAGGAACAGTGACACAGTATTATATGCTGAAATGTGTAAAATGCTAGGGGCTAAAACAGTAGATGATATATCTAAGATTGGGTTAAATATGATTACAGTGCATAAAATTCGACAGGTAATCCAGAACAAAGAAGGCAAGTATCTTCCAGATGAAAATGTGAAAGAGATTCGCAAAGGTAGAAGTTTGGCTATCAAGGATTATATGGCTAAGTTAAAATAAATAAACAAATAGGAGATGATATTATGAACAAACACAATGTTGTATATGCAATTTTTGCTGACACTTCAAGATATCCTAATGAGAGCAAAGTAGAATTATTTATGATTACTGATAATTTTAATACTATGCAAGACCAAAAACAATTGTTAGAAAGCTACAACTATCATGTTAAAGTTATCAAAAGAAATCTAAATGAAAAAGGAACTGATTATATTGGAGGCTCTTTGCCAAAGCCTAGGAAGAATAAAGAGGTGAATTGATTATGGGATGTGGATGCGGATTATTAGTAATTTTATTTTTTATTAATCCCTATTTGACTACAGTGGTTGCGTTTGTATGGTTGGTATTTTCGCTATTATCATCCATGTTTGGTAGAGACTAACATGATTAAAATTTTCGAGATAAAAAAAGAGAATATAATAAAGTTATCAAAGGAGAATATTAATGAGTAAAAAAGTGAAAATTTATTTTGGAGCACCACTATTTAGCCATGCAGAACAAAAGTATAATAAAGAGCTTGCCTTAGTAATTAGACACATTTTAGGAGACAAGGTAGAAGTTTATCTCCCTCAAGAAAATGAGAGTATTAATGACAAGAGTGGATATGCAAATTCAACTATGATTTATGATGGAGATAATCATTGGTTAGATGAATCAGATGTATTGATTGCATTATTAGACGGAGTAGCACTAGATGCTGGCTTAGCTACTGAAATTGGTAGATTTGCACATATTGCAGAAACCTCGAACACACCAAAGTATATCTTGGGACTATATAGTGATTCTCGACAAGGAACGTTTGGCAACCAACAAAAGATTGATGCTTTAGAAGAAGTTGCAGAATCACAATTCTCATATTTAAATCTCTATACAGTAGGTGCAATCAAGAAAAATGGTATGGTATACAATAACACCAAAGATTTGGTCAATGATTTGCAGAAAATTGTAGATGAAATTTTAGAAGATGATATTGAAAACCTAATTAAACAAGTTAAAAACGGAGAAGATAAATAATATGATGACTTATAAAAAAACTTTCATGGAAAAATTACTTTTGACCTACTTACCTTTTGTGGGATTGATTGCGATGGTCGTATCATACGTACCCCAGTTGATGCTAACATACACAACGAAAAATGTTGAAGGTCAAAGCTTGATGTTTTGGGTTTTGTTGACTATTGGATTATTGTCAATGTTATTACAGCAAGTGGGATTTATTAAATATAATGGTGTTAAGGCTAAGATGGGATTAATCTTTCAGGGATTAAATACCTTGCTTGCACTAGCAATGTTGGTTGGGGTTCTAATTTTTTCTTAGAACCTCTTGACTTTTAAAATGTATATGGTATAATATAAACACAAACAAACATAAAGGTGGTAATTATATGAGAAATAAAATATCTATTGATAGAGTCAAATATGGAATTAAAAGGACAACTCCTACAGCAGAAGGAACTTTTAGAGTTGAACATGTTTGCTCCTGTGGTAGCCGAACAGAAGGAGTGTATGTCCAAAGACGAGATATTCCTTCTGTTTTTGAATGTCAAGATTGTGGAAACGATATGTTTTACGGAAAATTCGATATCAATAAACCATTTACTGCACCTCACTTCTCGGTTGACTTCAAAAACAATAGAGGGTTTGGTGTGTCAAGGACAAATGTAACAGTTGAAGTAAAGGAAGATGATGAAGGGAATATTACTGGAATTGAAATTATTCGAGTTAATATGTCTAGAAAGATTGTATTTGATTATGTGGATGATGTGCTTATGTGTTATCGTAATGGTGAAATCGAATATGATTTCAAGAGAGATAGAAGAAATTACAAATCAATTCAACAAAACT
>CAZWXH010000178.1:0-2197 GCA_964637725.1 uncultured Coprobacillus sp.
CTTTCTTTATCTTGATGAAAGTCCTTCACAAATTGATTCCATTGGCATGATGAACTATCAAAAGTTGCATAATCACTATTCCCATAGTAAACATCAATAAGGTCTTTAACAGTAAACTCTTTGTTTTTTTCTTGTCTTACTTTCTTTATTGCTGCTGCCATATTAGCAGTAAATTTAAAGTTACTTACACCTACTTGTTTTCCAAAAAAATCTCTATATTCATTTCTCATCGCAAAACCACTTTCTAACAACTTTGTATCTAGTGTTAATTCAATATCTTTCTTTTTTACACTTATACTTTTCTGTGGTTTTATCTTATTTCCTTTGTAGTATTCTTCTATAACATGATTTAAATATTGTTTTTGTCCTTTGTGATCAATTTTTAAATCTTTACATATTTGTTCGAGTTCTTCTCTATACCAATAGTATTTGATAAACTCCTCATATGTCTTTATATCCTTAAACTCTGGTCTTTCCATTTATATATTTTCCTTAACTGTTATTTTCGCTATTCTATTTTTAAGGTCTTCCATTCTTGAATCTAGATCAGCACTTATATCTGCACATTCTCTAAGTTCTTTTGATAATTCAGTTAATTGTTGATTTGGGAGATCTTTTTTATATCTTAATTTGTGTTCTAAACTAGCCCAAAAATCCATTGCTATGGTACGAAGTTGTACTTCTACTTTCATTGCTTTCTTTTCATTTTCTAAGAATATAGGAACTTCTACAATTAGATGAAGACTTCTATATCCTCCTTCTTTTGGGTTCTTAATATAATCTTTCTTTTCTATTAATTGAATATCATCTTGTTGTAATAAACAATCTGCTAGTAAGTATATATCTTCTATAAATGAACATATAACTCTTACTCCTGCTATATCATAGATATTTTCTTCTAAGGAATCTATTGATATAGGTAAATTCTTTCTATTTAATTTATCTACTATTCCTTCCATAGTTTTTAGTCTGCTTTTAATAGATTCTATTGGATTACGATCATATTCTAATGAATATTGTTCATCTAATACTTTAAACTTTGTTTCTATTTCCATAATTGCACATCTATAACAAGACATAAGTCTTTGTATAGGTTTCATGTTTTTTTGCATTAATGAAATAAACTCATTGTTTGTCATTTCTTTTAATATTGTTTTATCCATAATTATATTCTCTTCCTTTACTATAATTATAATCTATTATTATAGTATTACAATAATATGAATTACTTGTGTCTAATTATCATATTAAAGTCTTTCACTTGCATTTTATAAATAAGATATTGAATACTCCATAAAAAAATGAATATCTGTTAGTTAAGAATAAATTTCCATTCTTTATTCCAGAAATCACTTTTGATTCTTTTTTTATTCTATTTATTACATCATCTACTTCTTTGTTGTTTTCATTTGAAATAATAATCACTTTAATTTCTTTACATTGAGGATCAATCTTTAACTCAATATTCATTCCTACCGTCTCCACTTACTTTTAGTATACTTATACTTTTTAAATATTTCTACCTATATTCTATAAGTGGTTAAAAAAACAAGAGAGTACCTCTTGTTATAATAATTTTAATAAATCTTTTGGTTCATTAAATATGAAAGTGGGATTTTCAATTCCTTCATGAGAGACACTTCCCCATGTTGCATAACCAAAATCCATATGAGCATTTAATGAAGCTTTATAATCTGAAAATGCATCCCCAATATATATAGCATCTTTCGCTTCTATATTTAATCTTCTTAAACATTCTAATAATGGTTCAGGATCTGGTTTATGTTTTGTTGTATCATCAGCTAAGATTGCACATTTCATATATTTATCTAATCCTTTTTTAACAAAATCAATTTGATATTGTTTTGTTGTTTTAGCTGAAACAACAGCTTGTATAATTCTATTATCAAAAGCATCAAATACTTCTTGAAAGCCATCATATAGAGTTGCTCCCTCTTTGTATTCATTCACATATTGAACCCATCTTGCATATGTCTTTTCTTTATCTTTTACTCCTAGTTCTTCCATAACCTTCATACCTGGATATGGCGCAAACTTTAATACTTTTTCAAAAGTATAATCCTCTCCTGTTTCTTCTTTAATGATTTTGATCAATGGATACATATTCATATTTAAGGTATTTAAGACTGTTCCGTCAATATCATAAATAATAGCTTTATATTTTTTCATAAGTTCT
>CAZWXH010000179.1:0-2196 GCA_964637725.1 uncultured Coprobacillus sp.
GACAGCAATGCTCTATGAAGTAGGAATCACATCACTTTAGTGATGTGAGGTTCAAAATATTACTGATGAAGATATTGAAGAGATTGCAGATGATATTATGGATATTTTAAAGGATGGTGATGTAGATATTAAAAGCAAATCAAATTTATATTTTATAGTAAATTAATTAAAATAAGAAAGGAAATAAATATGTTTTCAAAACCTGAATATGGTTGGACAGATATAACGATTAAAGATAACGCAAACGAATTTAATGCCCCTGCAAGTTATCTAACCGACATTCCTAATGATTGCTTAGATGCTTTCAGACTTGCACTAGAAAATCATTGTAGTGTAGTTATAGGTTTTGATGCTGAAGGTTGGGATTATAAGTTAGTTTGTAGTAAATATGATACTTATATTATTGAAGAAAGAGATAATTATAAGTTATATCATTTTGACATTAATCTTGAAGATTTAGTCAAAGAATTTCTTGAAGATTTGGAACGTGATTATAATGAATGGACACGTTGGAATTGTTATTGTGAAGACGATGAAGTAGATAGTTATAGTCTTAAAATTAATAAGGTTAAAGAGTTATTGGAGAAATATTAATATTGGCTATTTTTATAAATTAGGCAAGAACACCCGTCACTTTAGTGATGGGATGAATTGCCGACATATTTAAATATTAAAAAGAGAATATATCTATGAGGTGATAGCTTGGAAGTAACTCATGGACGTGGATATGTATATTCCATTCAGTATCATATTGTGTGGTGCGTAAAATACAGACATAAGATTCTTACATTAAAGATAGAGAATAGATTAGTAGAACTTCTATATCAAATTGCAAGAGAAAATGATTTTCAAATAATTGAATGCAATACTGATAAAGACCACATACATATTCTTATTAACTGTAAACCACAACATTATATTCCAGACTTAATCCAAAAGATGAAAGGTAAAACTTCTCGTATTTTGATGGAAGAAAACAGAGAAATATTAAGTAAGAAGTTATGGGGAGGACACTTATGGAATCCTAGTTACTTCATAGCTACCGTTTCAGAAAATACAGAAGAACAAATAAGAAAATATATCAAAAATCAAAAGAAGAAATGAGGTGAGAGCAATAGAATCAGCTTATAAATATCGCATATATCCAAACAAGCAACAAAAAGAAATAATAGCTAAAACATTTGGAAGTTGTAGATTTATCTACAATAAATATCTTGCTATGAGAATTGATAAGTATAAAGAATCAAAAGAATCTTTCACTTATGTACAAGGTGCAAGGGAAAATGTACTGACTGTGGAGAAAAGTTAAGAAATTATTATCCAATAAAATATTATACTAAATTAATAAACTGTGAATAAAATTTATATTTTATTCAAAGAAAGGAACAATAAAATGCAAAGAAAATTTCAAGCAATTATATTTTATGAAAATCAAGAAGTATTAGATAAATACTTATATAATTTTACTTGTGATGAACCAATTGCAATATACAGAAACAAAGATAAAATATATTATAAATATGAGCATTTTGAGATTAATTGTGTCAAACAATTATATAATCAATCTTTTAGAGGTTGGAAATGTGATTTAATAGCTGTTGAAAAACCACTAACTGAACATAATATGTGGAATGAATTTAAGAATGATATATCGCTTGGTATGTTAGTACCACAAAGATTTGAAATTGACGTGCAAGTATTTGAATAGATTTCAGAATTGATTAAAACTAATTAAAAATAAGGAGAGATAAATATAGAAAAGTTGAAAGTTATTTCGCTATTTTCAGGTATAGGCGCACAAGAAAGAGGATTGCAAGAGTTAAATATTGATTATGAATTACTTAATTTTTGTGAGTTTGATGAAACTAAAGCGAAAGCATATTCTCTATTACATAATGAACCAATGGAAAAGAATTTATGGGATATTACAAAAGTAGATTTAAATACAATTAGTCAATCTGATTTGGTAATATATTCACCGCCTTGTCAATCATGGAGTGTTGCTGGCAAGAAAAAAGGAATTAATGATATTAGAGGAACATTATTTTGGAACGCTCTTGATATTATTAAAAAATCTAATCCTAAATATGCAATTATGGAAAATGTAAATAATCTTCCTGAAAGATTTACAAGTGACTTTGAAGAAATGTTAAAGTGTTTAGATAATGCTGGTTACAATAATTATTGGCAGATTAT
>CAZWXH010000180.1:0-2059 GCA_964637725.1 uncultured Coprobacillus sp.
TGTTAGAAGATAATATTTAATTATTTCTTGACTTTATTTAGATTTCTTATATAATAATTCTTGCGGCAATATCTAGGATATAAGGTTCCTCGACCTATACCTTGGAATTAGCTAAGTAAAGAATAAGGAGGAGTTACAATGTTAACTAAAGAAGAAAAACAAGCAATCATGACTAAGTATGCAACTAAAGAAGGAGATACAGGTTCTCCAGAAGTACAAGTTGCTGTATTAACTGCAGACATCAACAAATTAAATGGACACTTTAAAGTTCATAAAAAAGATCATCATTCAAATAGAGGTCTTTTAAAGAAAGTTGGTAAGAGAAGAGATTTATTAAAATATTTAAGAAATAAAGATCTTGCAAGATATACAAAATTAGTTGATAGTTTAGGATTAAGAAGATAAGATATTGTGAAAACAATATCTTTTTTTTATGTTTTAAGCTATAATAATGATGTAATTGTAGAAAGGATGTGATTGCAATGAATTATAAAGATAATGATGTTCCCGAGTCCTGTTTTGTGTGCAATCATATGAAAGGGGAACAATTATGGAAGAAAAGATTGAAGAATTAGAAATTAAAATAAAAGAGTTGTTAGAGATTAAAAATTATCATCAAATTAGAGAACTTTTAGCTGATTTGAATGAAGCAGATACTGCTGAAATTATTGAAACTGTTGAGAATAAAGAGGATGTCGTGCGTTTGTTTAGGTTATTACCTAAAGATAAAGCAGCTGATGTTTTCTCTTATATTCCAGTTGAATATGAACAAATGATTATTGAATCAATCACAAATCGTGAGATTGGTCAAATTATGACTGATTTATATTCAGATGATGCAGTTGATATGTTAGAGGAAATGCCAGCTAATGTCGTAAAAAGAATTTTAGCTGCTACCGATAAAGAAACAAGAAGAGATATTAATAGTTTATTAAAATATCCAGATGATTCTGCTGGTAGTGTTATGACGATTGAATATGTAAGCTTAAAGGCATACATGAGTGTTCAAGATGCTATTGAACGTATTCGTCTTGTTGGCGTTAATAAAGAAACTATTAATATTTGTTATGTTACTGATGCTAAGAAACATTTATTAGGAATTGTTTCTTTAAGAGAAATTATTTTATCTAATGCAGATGATTTGATCAATGACATTATGAATGAAAATATGATTACTGTTCATACATTAGATGACCAAGAGGAAGTTGCAAGACAATTTCAAAAATATGATTTTTCAGCAATGCCAGTTGTTGACAATGAAAACCGATTAGTAGGAATTATCACGGTTGATGATGTTATGGATATTATTGAAGAAGAAACAACTGAGGACATGGAAGTTATGGCAGCCATGACACCAAGTGATCAACCTTATATGAAAACAAGTGTTTTTGAAACCTATAAAAAACGTATTCCATGGTTAATGATTTTAATGATTTCCGCTTCAATTACAGGAAAAATAATTCAAGGATTTGAAGCTGCTTTATCATCTTATGTTATTTTAACATCATTCATCCCTATGCTAATGGATACAGGTGGAAATTGTGGTTCACAATCATCTGTTTCTGTTATCCGTGCTATATCTTTAGATGAGATAAAGTTCTCTGAACTATTTAAGGTTATGTGGAAAGAGATTAGAGTTTCTGTACTTGTTGGTGCAACTTTAGCAATTGCGAATTTTGCAAAAGTGTTAATTATCGATCAAACAACAGTAGGGGTAGCAATGGTCGTATGTTTCACATTATTTATTACTGTAGTACTAGCAAAGTTTGTTGGCTGTTCATTACCGATATTTGCTGATAAGATCGGCTTTGATCCAGCTGTTATGGCAAGTCCTTTTATTACAACAATTGTTGATGCATTATCTTTGCTTATCTATTTTAATATCGCAGGTATTCTATTAGGAATATAGAATTGACTATATAAGTTCATAAGATTTAACTATAACATTTTAGAGAGAAAAATAATTAAGCATTCAATATGAATGCTTTTTATCATAAAAAAAAGAAATGTTGTCAAGCAATTTTGAAAATGTCTCAAATTTTATTAAATATGTGCGTTT
>CAZWXH010000181.1:0-2012 GCA_964637725.1 uncultured Coprobacillus sp.
TTAGGTTTTGTTTTTGTATAATGGAGGTGGTGATAAAATGAAAAAATTAGTGATTGATGAAAATCATGCAAATCAAAGAATTGATAAATATTTAAAAAAGCTCTTATCTCAAGCGCCTTCTCAGTTGATATATAAGATGTTAAGAAAAAAAGATATTAAGGTGAATGGTGTCAGAGTGAAAGAAAATTATATGTTACATCTAGGGGATGAGGTTGAACTCTTTTTATATGATGATAAGTTTGAGGAATATACAAAAGCTCAAAGTATTTTTGATTTAAAAATAACTTTTGATATCTTATATGAAGATGAACATATATTAGTGGTTGATAAACCAGCTGGTTTATTGGTTCATGAAGATATTAATGAAGAATTTAATACGTTATCTAATCAAGTTTTAACATATTTAAATCAAAATGGTGAATATATTCCAGAACAATCTTTGGGATTTACGCCTGGTCCAGTTCATCGTTTGGATAGGAATACGAGTGGTATTGTTATTTTTGGAAAAACAATGAGAGCATTGCAAGATTTAAATGAAATGATTAAACAAAGACATTGTATAGAAAAATCTTATTTAACTATTTGTGAAGGATATATGCCTTCTTCAGAATTAATTGGTTATATGAAAAAAGATGGTGATCAATCTTTAGTCAAAAGAGTTTCTAAGAATACTGCGGGGGCCTTGATGATGCATACGATTGTTGAAAACAAAAGATCAAATCAACATTTTTCTTTATTAAGAGTACAATTGGTAACTGGACGTACTCATCAAATACGTATTCATTTGGCAAGTGAAGGACACCCTGTTATTGGTGATAGTAAATATGGGAATTTTGAATTAAATAAAAAAATAAAGAAGATGTATGGATTAGAGCATCAACTTCTTCATGCTTATATGATAAAATTCGTCAAATCTTTCGGAAGTTTGAAATATTTACAAGGAAAAGTTATTGAATGTCCTACATCTAAACAGTTTTCTTATATAAAAAGCAATATTTTTAAAGAAATGAACTAGGAATACAAAATGTTTTATTGTATAATAAGTATATTGTATAAGGGAGGATAATCATATGAAATATTATATTGGTATTGATTTAGGTGGTACAAATGTAAGAACTTTACTTGTTGATGAAAAAGGAAAGTCATATAGTGAAGTGAAAGATGCGACAGAAAGAGAAAATGGTCCTGATTTTGTTTGTTCAAAAATTATTAGACAAATTGAAAGTCTTGATTGTTCTGTTTGTGGTGGATTAGACCAAGTTCAAGGAATTGGTATTGGAGTGCCAGGTCCTGTTGATACAGCTCGTGGAATGATGATTATGGCAACAAATTTACCAGGTTTTGAAAATTATCCAATTTGTGAAAAATTATCAAGTCGTTTTAATTTACCTGTATTTATTGATAATGATGCTAATGTTGCTGGATTAGCTGAAGCACTTCTTGGTGCTGGTAAGGGAAAACCAACTTGTTATTATGTTACAATTTCTACAGGGATTGGTGGAGCATTTATTGTGAATGGTCAACTCGTTTCTGGTGGTAGAGGACATGCTGGTGAAATTGGAAACATGGTTGTTAAAAATAATGGATATAAACATGGTGGTTTAAATCCTGGTGCTGTTGAAGGTGAAGCAAGTGGGACGGCTATTACTCGCAAAGGTAAAGAAATCTTAGGTGAAGATAAAGTTGTTCATGCTGGAGATGTATTTAGATTAGCTGC
Organism: uncultured Coprobacillus sp.; assembly: GCA_964637725.1. Lineage (GTDB taxonomy): Bacteria > Bacillota_I > Bacilli_A > Erysipelotrichales > Coprobacillaceae > CAZWXH01. Next base: position 1,718 of record CAZWXH010000181.1, read on the forward strand.
TGAAGGTGATTTAAAAGCACAAGCAATTGCTGATGAATGTATTTCTGAACTTGCAACTATGTTTGCAAATATTGCTCATACTGTTGATCCACATTGTTTTGTTGTTGGTGGAGGCGTTATGAAGTCTAAAAAGTATTTCTATGATAAATTGGTTGAACAATTTAATGCCAAGATTCATGTTGGAATGAGAGGATACATACCTTTACTTGAAACTGAAATTGAAGATTGTGGAGCAATCGGTGCTGCGATGCTTCCAATGTCTAGATTAAAATAATAAAACCTTTAGAGTTGTAAT
>CAZWXH010000182.1:0-1880 GCA_964637725.1 uncultured Coprobacillus sp.
TTGGTATCTGATATTAAACAAAGATTAGAAAGAAATAACTATATTGTTAAAACAGATGTTGGTATTGGTGGTTATAATATTAATCTTGCTATATATGATGAAGAACATAACGTCTATCAATTAGGTATCTTATGTGATGTCAGCGATTTTAATCAAGTGGATGCGAGAAAAGATTTATTCCATATCGAAAAATACTTAAAAGCTAGAAATTGGAAATTATATAGGGTGTTCTCAATTAACTGGTATAAAGACCCAAATCATGAATTAAGAAATATTAGAGCATTACTAAAATAATTTAAAAAGGGAATATCATGAATTTAGATAGAAAGAGACAATTATTGATTGAATATGGATTAAATTTTATCTAAACATTTCAGAAAACTCCTTCTTCAAGACGATTGTCTAAGTGGGAGATGAATGAAAAATATTTTATGGATTTTAAATCAATATTTGCATATAATTTTGTTATAAATAACAAAAAAGGATGTGAGATTGATGATTAAAGGCTATAAGTATAGACTAAAACCTAATCATAAACAAATAGATTTAATCAATCAAACATTTGGGTGTGTTCGTAAAATGTGGAATACACTACTTTTTGAACGTGAATCTATCTTTGAATTATTTGGTGAGTATAAAGAACTACTTCAAAGTCATAAGTATATGAACCCTAAATATATTAAAGAACAATTTCCATATATGTATGAAGTAGACGCACAAGCACTAACAACCACTTGGCTATATCTAAAAACAGCATATAACAATTTCTTTAATAAGACACATGAGGCACCCAGATATAAATCAAGACATAACCCTATACAGTCATATACAACACATCAAACAAATAATAATATTAGAATTGAAGGTTCTTATATAAAACTACCTAAACTAGGTTATGTCAAAATCAATCTACATAGAACACTACCTCAAGATTCATTCATTAAAGCCGCGACTGTTAAATGTGAAGCAGGGAAATACTATGTATCTCTTAGAGTTGAGTCAAAAGAAAAAGAAATGACTGATTCAAACTTTAAACGATCGATTGGACTTGATTATACACTTCATGGACTCTATACAGATAGCCTAGGCTATTCGGCTAATTACCCTGATTATTATAAACAATCTCTAGATAAGTTAAAAAAAGAGTCTCGCATCTTATCAAGAAGACATAAAGGATCTAAGAACTATTTAGAACAAAAACAAAAACTATCTAAACTGCACCAACATATTAAAAACCAAAGAAAAGATTTCTTACACAAAGCATCTAGAAACTTAGTTAACAATTATGATGTTATAAGTATTGAAACACTTGATTTAACTGAAATGGCGAAAACCAAGCATTTCAGAAAATCAATTTCTGATACCGCGTATCATATGTTTACAAAGTTTCTTGAGTATAAATTAAAAGATGAAGGTAAAACCCTCATCAAGATTAACAAATATTATCCATCGAGCAAGACATGTAGTGTATGTGGTAATGTTCATGATATAACATTAAGTCAACGAACATATACATGCATATGTGGAAATCAAATGGATAGAGACCATAACGCAGCCATTAATATTGGCATACAAGGTCTTATCAAATATAGTAAACAGGCGTATGGAACAGACGTCTTAAGCTTGGCCAATTAGAGAACATTAGTTTTCCTTACCCAAGAAGCCCCCACTTCAAACTTGTTAAGTGGTGGGTAGTTCACCTATCAAGGAAACATATACCACTATGAGCAAGATTTCTCATTTCCTTATGACTTTACTGTTTTTGATCATTTTCATCAAAAACAGTAAAGTCATAAGGAAATGAGAAATCTTGCTCATATACCACTATGAGCAAGATTTCTCATTTCCTTATGACTTTACTGTTTTTGATGAAAATGATC
>CAZWXH010000183.1:0-1864 GCA_964637725.1 uncultured Coprobacillus sp.
CCTACTGCAACTAAGTCATAATACTTGTCAGCAAATTCAAAGCCATACGCTTCGTCATATGCTTTCGCAAATTTTTGGCAAACACCAACTCCAGATAAGTTTTTGTTTGGATAATCATCCAAAGAAATATTTACCATTGTTGCATGTTCAGAATATTTATCAGCATCATGGTGATCTAGTACAACTACTTCAATACCGAGGTCTTTAATCTCTTTATGGACATCTTCTTCATTTGAAGAACAGTCAGGAGCGATTACTAGACAAAATTCGTCCCCTTTAGCAATAAGTTCCTTTAATACGTTAACTTGAATGCCGTGGGCCTTACCTGGTTGAATAAAAACTCTTAAACGTTTATGTAATTCAGGATAGCAATCCGTTAAATACATAAACATTAAAGCAGTCGAAGTTAAACCATCGGCATCTGGGTCTTGTTGTATTGCGATTAATCTATCATCATTCTCAATATAGTGATGAATTAACTCAACAGCTTCCTTCATGTTCTTCATTAAAAATGGATCATGCAAAGCTGACTCATTTAACTTCATAACGGAGTCTGGATTGACTCCTCGATTCTTAAAGATATTATAAATATCATCACTATTATTTCCTATTAAATCATAACGTAACAAATATGTCGTCCTCCTCTTCAAGTTCAGGTTGCGCCCACTCTCCTGGTGGCACTACATCTTCTTGAAATTCTTCTTCGATTTCTTCAATCGTTCTTTTCTTATGATACAAAGTATTAAAAACATCAAAACCATCATCTATTGGAGAGTCTTTGTATCCACTAATCATTTCATCATCTAAGATGAAACTAAATTTAACCCCTTGATTACTAAATCTATCGTTAATCTTTCTATATAAATCTATCAGTTTATAAAAATCAGAGTCTTCTGTTTGTTTAAACTGTCTATCAAATGCAAAAATAATTTCTTCCACACCCATAGACTTCAACTGCTCAAACTGATGTCGAGAAAATTTCATTCCAAAAGAAGCTACTGAGATATTATTCTGTGGTCCAAGAATATCATCCATTTTCATCACAGATTTTTCTCCCTCATATATAATCGCTTTTTTCTTTTTACGTATTTCTAAACCATTATGATTTAAACCAAATAAATAAAATGATAATGGAGAAGAAAACATTTCTCCCTTTCGAGTTAAAGGTCGATATTTCCCATACATCAACTGATCTTCGGCTGATAATATCCTCTGTCTAATTCCTAATAAGTTCCAAAATTCATCGAAGTGAGGAAAAGCAGCAGACATTAAACTAGGATTTAACTTAACACCATACTTTCTTTGAGTTGCTTCAGAGATTTGTTCTTCAACCCAGTTATCTACGATTGCATTAGGTAACTCATTCAAAACATTCTTATCAAAATATAAAAATGTTGGTGGTACATATTCTTTGTTATCATCAATTTCTTCATCGAACTCTTGTTTGCCAGCAAATAAAAAACTACTTGAATGAACAAAAGTTTTAATTGAATCTTCTAACTCAAGTTCTTCACCAGTTTTAATTACGTGCATCTTATTAATTAATTCAAATATATCAAAGTTCGCTCCACAATCTGTGTAACAGTTAAATAACTTTGTATTATGATAATAATAAAGCTTATGTTTACCTTCGCCTGGATGATTATGACAAACTGTCTCAAACAAAAGTTTTTCTTCATCCAAAAACTGACCTTGCACACCCATCCCTGTTAAAAACTCATAGACAGAATCAATCGTCATACCATTTTTTAAGGCATCTTTATCCAATCTTAAATTGAAATTATCTGTCATACAACTACCGCCATTTCTTTTTTCTAATATTACTATAATTAATTATACCATATATAAAGAAAAAAGTCAAGAA
>CAZWXH010000184.1:0-1832 GCA_964637725.1 uncultured Coprobacillus sp.
ATGGTGCCCGAGGTCGGAGTCGAACCGACATGACGCGAGTCGCAGCATTTTGAGTGCTGTGCGTATACCAATTTCGCCACTCGGGCATAACACTTTTCAGTGCTTTTTTATTATAGTATGATTTATATAAAAAATCAATAAGTTTTACAAGTAAAAGTCACAATCTATTTCATGATCATTATATATTCCAATCGCTTGTAAATAACTATACATAATTGTTGGACCAACAAAGTTGAATCCTCTTTTTTTTAAATCCTTTGAGATCGTTGTTGATAATTCATCAAATGCCGGTTGGTCTTGACTTGTTTTATATTGATGAACAACTTGTTTGTTGTCAACAAATCCCCAAATATAATTATTAAAGTTCCCAAATTCCTTTTGAACTTTTATAAATGCTTGAGCATTTTGGATGATTGATTTCATTTTCAATCTATTTCTAATTAATCCTTCATTAAGCATTAATTGATTATATTTTTCTTCATCATACAATGCTATTTTATGATAATCATAATGATCCAATGCTTCTTTGTATGCTTGTTCTTTCTTTAATACAATTTCCCAACTTAATCCAGCTTGCATTCCTTCCAATATTAACATCTTAAATAATTGTGTCTCATCATGTTCTGGTTTGCCCCAAACATGATCATGATATTCTTTTAATATATCACTATATGCCCATGCACATCGTTTCATTTTCATCACCCACTTCATTTTAACATATAAAATATATTTACACATTAGTTTTTCATTTGTATAATAAAAAAGGTGATAAAAATGAATGAACTATTTGAAAAACAAATGAAAGATCTTTTAAAAGATGAATTTAATGATTTTAAAGAAGCTTTAGAAAAACCTTCAGTAAAAGCATTTTATCTTAATCCATTAAAAAATAATGCGATGACTTATTTGAATCAAGACTATATCAAACCACATGTATTAATCAAAGATGCTTATTACTTTGACTATCAAAATTATCCTTTAGGAAAGTCTCCGTTCTTTTCATGTGGTATGTATTACATACAAGAGCCTAGCGCTATGCTTGTTTCACATTTCTTAGATGTTAATGAAAACGACTATATCTTAGATATGTGTGGTGCTCCTGGTGGGAAAACTTGTGCAATAGCATCTAAATTAAGTGATAAAGGTTTAATGATCACAAATGATATCGTGCCCCTTCGTGCTAAAATACTTTCTGAGAACGTAGAAAGATTTGGTTTAAGAAATACAATTGTAACAAATTGTGATCCTCAATCATTTGTTTCTATACTCCCTGAATTCTTTGATAAGATTATCCTAGATGCCCCTTGTAGTGGTGAAGGGATGTTTAGAAAACTTGATCAAGCTGTTGATACATGGTCACAAGATAAAATTAAAGAATGTGCTCATATTCAAAAAGGACTTATAGATACTGCAATGTCATTATTAAAACCTAATGGTCAGTTAATCTATTCGACTTGTACATATAATCTAAATGAAAATGAACAACAGGTTCAATACATTTTAGATAATTATGATTGTACATTAATCCCTCTAGAGAAAAGTGACGGTATAATGCCTGGAATTGGCTTATCTGAGACGATTCGACTATATCCCCACCATTATCATGGTGAAGGGCACTTTATCGCTCTTATCCAAAAAAATGGACAAACAGAAACAAACAAGATCAAAACAATAACTCCTACAATATCCAAACAAAACCAATTACTTGTTGAAGACTTTTATAAACAATATCTCAATATAAAAATACCTGGTACTTTACATGACAACCAAAACCATATTTATGCTCTACTTCCTCATTTTCCTAACTTAAAAGGAATCCGTGTTCTTAGAAA
>CAZWXH010000185.1:0-1827 GCA_964637725.1 uncultured Coprobacillus sp.
TTCCTAAAATCCCTGCAGCCAACAACATGACCATTGATAATGATGGAAAGATTGAAGGGCTAAGTTAAGAGCGACTTATGAAGAAAAAAAGAATGATTCTTTTCGTTTTTTCATCAATTCTTCTTCTATTATCTTATTATTTAGTTGGTCACATTTTATTTGATAGCCATGGCATGAACGATTGGCCTCTTGTGATGCTAGCAATCTGTACAACGATAATGTTAATTTCGTTCGCATTTTTCTATCATATAGCAGCCATATCCAGTGCTATGAGTTATAGCTTGGGTTATGGTCTAGGTTTTATATTTCAAAGTAATGGACTTGATCAAGGGGGAGGTGCAACCAACAACCTCTGGATAATTTGGTTGATTTGTACGCTCATTATTTGTTTTATTGGGTATGTTATTGAGCATTACTATTTGAAAAAGAATAAACCGATTATATTTTAATCAATTTAAGCTCCTATAATAGGGGCTTTTATGTTTAACCTCTAAGAAATGCGATCAGTTTATTCTCTTATAAGTCCCTAAAATAAAGATTGAGTTGTCAAAAGCGTTAATTAATTTTAATCATTATTATAGTTAGCTAATATCATTAGAATACACGGTATGTTTTAATAATGTCATAATAAATAAAAGGATGTGAATGACTTTGATTGAACAAATCCGCCAACAAATCTCTTTAGATACGATGAATAAACAATATGAACAATTGGGCTATAAACCCCTGTTTGTGGCGCATAAGCATGCGAAAATTCTAATTGTTGGTCAAGCACCTGGAATTAAAGCTCAAATGAAAATGATCCCATTTAAGGATGCGAGTGGTGATCGTTTAATTAGTTGGTTAGGCGTCACTGAAGAGGTATTTAGAGACCCTGAAATCTTTTCTTTTTTACCAATGGATTTTTACTATCCTGGAAAAGGGAAGAGTGGGGATTGTCCCCCTAGAAAAGAGTTTGCCCAAAAGTGGCATCCACAATTGATCAAACATATGCCACAATTAGAATTAATAATATTGGCAGGGTCGTATGCCCAAGAGCACTACTTGAAAACACATAGAAAAAAGAACTTAACTGAAACAGTCAAGTCCTATAAAGAGTATCTTCCACATTATTTTCCACTAGTTCATCCATCGCCTCTTAATTTTCGATGGTTAAAACTCAACCCTTGGTTTAAACAAGAAGTTATTCCTGAATTAAAGAAGGTGGTTAAGGAAATCATCAATTAACCTGCTTATTGGAAACACCTATAGAGATTCATTCTCATGAAACTCAAGAAAGCGAGTTCCTTGGTATTTGAGTTGGCCAGAATCGCCCACTTCTTGGTTAAATAAGATATCTTTTTTCACTTTAAAACGACGAATTTGGTTATCATCACATTTGAAATCCAAGTAGTGTTCACTAAACTCTTGTTGACCCGTTTGGCGATTTTGAACTAAACGACCTTTTGATTGTTTGTTTGTAATCGTTGCACCTTGGGTGACGATTTGTTTTCGATTATTCGATAGATATTGTATTAGATTTTGAATTTTTTGACCAACGACAAAAATGACGACAACAACAAACAAAATAAGCAATATAATCGAGCTGGTACTACCCCAATTAAATAGAATCATTTCAGTGCTCCTTTTAACAACATTATACCGTTAAAAAGATGTGATTTAAAGGTTATAAAATGATATAATGACTCGGCATGATAAGGGGGTAAAACATGAAATTAATGGACATTGTCAAGAATAGTTTTGTTGCAACCATCTATGTAGTCTTAACAGTGGTCATCGTCCCGTACTTTTCATTTGGAGCTTTACAATTCAGAATCTCAGAAGTCT
>CAZWXH010000186.1:0-1753 GCA_964637725.1 uncultured Coprobacillus sp.
CTTTTTTATAAAACACTTGCTTGTGACGCAACGTCATATATTATAATAGATATATAAGGAGAAGTGGGTATGAACGATGTTGAATTATTAACAGTAGGACAATTAGCTAAAAAAATGAATATTACGGTTAGAACTTTACAGTATTATGACCAACAAGATATTTTAAAACCAACAACAACCAGCAAGGGCGGAAGACGACTTTATTCTTCAAAGGATGTTGTAAAGCTATACCAAATTTTATCTTTAAAATATCTTGGTTTTTCATTAGAAGATATTAAGAATAAAATATATACTTTAGATAAACCTGAAGAGGTTGTTCATATTCTTGGAAATCAACAAAAAGCAATAGAAGAAAAAATTAGTCTTCTACAAGAAAGTCTAGACTCTATTACTTCTTTGAAAAAAGAAGTTTTAAAAATGAACACAATAAATTTCGAAAAATTCGCCAATATTATATCCATGTTAAGAGTTGGAAATGATGAATATTGGGTGTTTAGTGCTTTTGATGATTCTTTAAACAAACACTTAATTCAACGTTTTGTTTCAAGACCAGAGCTAGGAAAACAAATTTTAGAAACATATCATCAACTTCTTGATGAAGGAATCATGATGAAAAGAACAAATGAATCTCCTACAAGTGAAAGAAGCGTGGATTATGCAAAAAGATGGTGGAAGATGGTTAATGATTTTACTGGTGGAGATATGTCATTATTACCAAAACTAAAAGAATTCAACTCTGATAAATCTAAATGGAACAATGATATGGCATTAAAACAAGAGGAACTAGATAGTTTTATGGAAAAAGTATTAGAAAATTATTTTAAAGAAATGGAAGAGGATATATGAATACAGCAATCAATGTAGAAAATTTGAGTAAAAGTTATGGGGATAATAAGGTTCTTAATCATCTTCATTTTGAAGTCTATAAAGGTGAGATATTTTCTTTATTAGGGATTAATGGCGCTGGCAAGACAACAGCATTAGAGTGTATAGAGGGATTAAGAAAATATGATGGTTATATTTCTGTGAACGGGAGAGTAGGAATACAATTACAATCATCTACCTTGTCTGCCCATATTAAGGCAAAGGAAGCCATAAGATTATTTGAAATGTGGAATCGTGAAAAACTTGATAAAGAAGTTATGGAAAGATTAGGAATTTTAGAGTTTTATAACATGGAGTATGAACAACTTTCAACTGGTCAAAAGCGACGCTTACACTTATGTTTAGCAATGATTGGGAACCCTGATATCTTATTTCTAGATGAACCTACAGCTGGTTTAGATGTTGAAGGAAGAATTACACTTCATAATGAAATGCGAAGATTAAAGGAATTAGGGAAAACTATCTTTATATCAAGTCATGATATGACCGAAGTTGAAGAATTATGTGATCGTATTGCAATTTTAAAAGAAGGAAATATTGTTTTTATAGGAACTTCTCAGGAACTTACAAAAGTCATTCAAGATAAATATGATATCCATGTTATTTTCTCTCAGGAAATTAATTTGAGTCAAACACAAGCATATTTATTTAAAGGTAGAGAATATATTTTTGAAACACATGATATAACTTCTTCATTAGAAGAAATTATTGATGTTTCAAAAACCCAAAATATATCAATTGTAGATATTCAAGTGAAACGTGACTCTTTTGAACAGAGTTTTATTAATATGGTAAAAGGAGAAAATAATGAAAGCACTTCTATATAGTTTTATTTTACAATGGAGATTAGACATAAGAGATAAAGGAG
>CAZWXH010000187.1:0-1651 GCA_964637725.1 uncultured Coprobacillus sp.
GTTGATGGTGAAGAAGCACTAGCAATAGCTTCAAGAATTGGTTATCCATTAATGGTAAGACCATCTTATGTATTAGGTGGTCGTGGAATGGAAGTTGTCTATGATGATGAAAGTTTAAAAACTTATATGGAAGCAGCTGTTGGGGTTACTCCTGATAGACCAATCTTAATTGATAGATTCTTAAATAATGCTATGGAATGTGAAGCAGATGCGATTAGCGATGGAACAAATGTTTTTGTTCCTGCAGTTATGGAACATATTGAACTTGCCGGTGTCCATTCAGGAGATTCAGCATGTATCTTACCTTCAAAACATATTCCAATGAGACATTTAGAAACAATTAAAGAATATACAAAGAAAATTGCAAAAGAAATGAATGTTTGTGGTTTAATGAACATGCAATATGCAATTGCTGATGATAAGGTTTATGTGTTAGAAGCAAACCCTAGAGCATCTAGAACTGTACCACTTGTTTCAAAAGTATGTAATATTAACATGGTACAAATTGCTACTGATATAGTTACAAATGAATTAACTGGGAGAGATTCACCAGTTCCAGGGTTAACTGAAAAGAAAATCCCACATGTTGGTGTTAAACAAGCAGTCTTCCCATTTAATATGTTCCCTGAAGTTGATCCAATCTTAGGACCTGAAATGAGATCGACTGGTGAAGTATTAGGACTTGGTAGTTCATATGGTGGAGCATTATATAAAGCTGAAGAAGGTGCAAACGTCATCTTACCTACAGAAGGAAAGATCTTAATTAGTGTTAATGATTTAGATAAACCTAAAGTAGTAGATTTAGCTAGAGGTTACTATGATGCAGGTTTTGTTATTGTAGCAACTGGAAACACATACGAATTATTAAAGGAAAATAAAATTCCAGTAGAAAAGATCAAAAAAGTTCGTGAAGGTAGACCAAATATTACGGATGCCCTAACAAACGGAGATCTAGCAATGATTATCAATACACCTAATGGTAAACAAAGTACTGATGATGATAGCTATATTCGTAAATCAGCTATTAAGATGAGAATTCCATATATGACTAATATCGCTGCAGCGACTGCATCTTTAGAAGGTATTATGGAAATGAAGATTCATGGTGGACATGAAGTTAAGTCTTTACAAGAGTATCATAAATCAATTAAATAGAGAGAAAGGTTATAGTGATTAATTACTATAACCTTTTTAAATGCAATTCATCGTTTTATTTACTTTTACAAACAACCTGATATATAAAATAATAAGAAAGAGATATAATAATGAATAATATTAATAAACTCTTAATAAAAGATTTTCATGATATAGAGGAAGCACAAAGACATTTTCTTATGTTCAATGAAATGCACCAAGGTGATAATAGATCGTTGTGTACTGTGCTACAGGTAAAATGTTTGAATATTGTTAGTTACTTGTAACCAAGATATTTCATTCAAAAAGAATGTATTAAAAGAGCCCTACTGTGATAGAAACTATAATAAGAATGCGTTGAGATATAAAATTGATATCCTTACTGTTAGCAATCAAGTTATATCAAAGAAACATGAAAAGCAGTCAAGAACTTTTTATAATTAGTAATAATTACTATTATTGACATATATTGTTAAAAGTGTTATAGTGATTATATAAGATACTTATAGAATAAAAG
>CAZWXH010000188.1:0-1628 GCA_964637725.1 uncultured Coprobacillus sp.
GTTTCCTCTTATTAAGAATGTGATATAATATATGTATCATTATGAATAAGGGAGACCAACTATGAAAAGTCAAGGGAATAAATGATTATTTTAATCTATTAAAAAAGGGCGCACTAAAAAAGGTGAAATTATTCAATTTTTTAAAAACACTAGTTTAAATCAAATTGGATATCAGAAGATAATAGCTTATAAATAACTCTAACTAATTTATTTGCTACATGCCCTAATGCATTATAATGAAGCTTTCCTTCACTTCGTTTTTTATCATAGTAATCTTTGAATGTTTTATTGTTTTTCACAATGTTATGTGCGGACATAATGAGAGCGTATCTCAGCATACTTGATCCACGTTTAGACATACGTGTAGTGACAGCTGCGAAGTTGCCAGATTGTCGTACACGAGGATCTAATCCTGCATACGCTAGAACTTTACTTGGAGATGAAAATAGGTTAATATTCTTAATAGAAGAAAGAATCATTGCAGCTTGTATTATTCCCATACCTGGTATGGTCATGATTGGCGAATCAAGAGATAACACAATGTCTGTGACTTTAGATTTGATTTCTTCTAACTGTTTTGAGTAAAGTTCGATTTGTGAAATAGCTAACTGTATTTGTAGCCCTAAAGAATCACGTTGAATACCTACAGTATTTTGACAAAGTTCTTTAAGTCTTAAAGCCTTATCTCTCTTATATTTACCACGAGAGTTATCGCTGAGAATACGAGTGAGCTTATCCATTCGAACTTTATTTATTTGAGCAGGTAAAGGGAACTCTTTGAGTAGGGCATATACAGCCTTACCATGAACACTTTTCTTGAATTCTTTAGCTAATTCAGGAAATGATTGATCAAGATAAGTGATGAGTTGTATTTTAGTTCTAGAACGCATAGTCATGATATTTTGATAAGATTTACAAATATCTTTGAGTTCTACAAAAGTATCATCTAAGGAAACATGAGTCCCAAGATGCATAGTTAAAGCCTGACAGATAATGAAAGAATCAATCTTATCATTCTTGGCGTCTCTCATTTGTGTTTTACGTAATGCAAAAGTTTGTAAAGGATTAATAATAACGACATGGTAGTTATTGATTAATAAGAAATTGCTCAAGTTGTTAGAGTAATGAGCAGTAGATTCCATACCGAAGATACAATCATCTCTGTTAAAAGATGAAGTCTTAGATAGAAGAATCTTAAATCCTTCTTTATTGTTTTCAAAAGGAAAAGGTTTTTCAAGAACTTCTCCAAAAGAATCAACAATAGAGGCATAATGTAAGTTTTTGGCAATGTCTATGCCAATGTAAATTTGTCTCATAAGAAAAGACCACCTTTCTGACACATAGTTGTGCTCCATCGGTAGCCTATTCTCATACACTTGCTAGACATAAAAGTTCAAAGACTTATCCAACCAATTAAAGATAAAATAGACCGATGGCTTTACTCTCCCTTGAGTAGTCAAGCTACAAGGAATATAAAAAGTAACTTGTGTCTATTTCATCATAAAGTTATTAAGCAAATAATGAAAGGAGAAGTATGATTTTCATGCACTAATGTGTACAAGTTAATCATACAAGAACTTATGAAAAAATATAAAGCTATTATTTATGATATTGACGGAACAGTCTTA
>CAZWXH010000189.1:0-1581 GCA_964637725.1 uncultured Coprobacillus sp.
GTTGTAAAGATTTCTTCAGTAGGAATATTAGCGAAGTTACGAATACCATCAGTTGTATAGCTTGCTCCACCAGCAAAGAGATAGTCATCTGTTAAACCAATCGTTAAATTTGTTCCTAGTGAATTAGTGATGTGTAGTGTATCAATACGATGGTCATTTAAATATTTAACTCTCTTTTCAAATGATTGATGATGTTGATCCCATGCAGCGATAGGATCATCTTGATCACAACGTGTCACTTTATAAATCGCATTCCATAACATTTCAACTGCTTCTTTATCATCAACATCAGAAAAGACACGATTAGCCCACTTAAGACTTGGGGCAGCGACAATGCACCAACGGTTAATTCCCATATCTAATGTATCATGGAATTCTTTACATGCTTTTCTAACAGAAGAGCGCCAAGTTGATATCTTTTTAGGATCAATATCTTTCATTGCTTCTGGATCACTTGAATCAATAGATAAGAAAGCAATATGACGTGAAGCGTACTCATTCTTTCTTTCTGCGATATATTTTGGAACAAAATAAAAATGTTCTAGTTCACAATTTTGATATCTCATTTTTGCTATTTCATCATCATAATAATGAACAATAACGTCTTTAGCACCGACTAAGTATGCCTGTTTTGTGACTTCTCTAACCAGCTTATATGACTCTATAGAAGCCTCTACGACCAATTCTTGACCAATTTGTACATTAACTCCTTGCTTAACAATTAATTCAGCATATTTCTCTAACATTCTCTCTCACCTTTATCCTTTATTTACTTAAATGATACCCAATTCACATACAATGTCAACAATAACTTGTGTTCGTGTTATGAGTGTGCTATAATACGTTTAGCAAAGAAACATAGCACGAGTTTTAAAAGTATTAGTAATTCTTTAATGATTAATAGTATTTAAGAATGAAGTCCTTGTTTTTTGCAAATATCTAAGGAGGTACTTCATAGAATGAGTACAGGTAAAGTAAAATGGTTTAAATCTGATAAAGGATTTGGTTTCATCACAGTTGAAGGTGACGAAAAAGATGTATTCGTACATTTTTCTGCAATCAACACTGATGGTTTCAAAACTTTAGAAGAAGGACAAGCAGTTGAATTCGACATCGTTGAAGGAGATCGTGGTCCTCAAGCAGCTAATGTAACAATTATCTAAGACCAAACAAGGGAAGCACATTCATACGAATGTGCTTTCTTTTTTTATATCTCCTTTTGTTGAATAGTTTTAATTCTATATATAAAATAATAATACTTAAATACATACAAAAAGATAATTAATAATCTGACAAAGATATTATTGACAAGAATAAGTGGAAACATAAGCATAATACTCGCAAACAAAAGAATTGTCACCTTGGTTTTAAGAGTCATTGATCTTTCTTGGATGAACGATTCAAGATGACTTTGATATAATTTGGTAGATAAAAACCAATTGTTAATCTTTTGCGAACTTTTCGCAAAGAAGAAAGCAGCTGCTAATAAAAATGGTGTTGTGGGTAAAATAGGAAGAACAACACCAATAGCACCAAAAATAAAGCTTATCATTCCTAATATAAAATATATAATTTTCATAA
>CAZWXH010000190.1:0-1534 GCA_964637725.1 uncultured Coprobacillus sp.
AAACAAAAAAGTGATGATCCAATGAAAGCTTAAGAAAAGATAGCTAAAGCAAAGTCAAATGCTAATAATAGATAAATAATTATACCTAACTTATTATATAGTTTATGGTTGCTATCCATATAACGACTTCTATAAACCGTTAATGAAAAACATATAATCAATATCATAATACATATATAAAACATTATAATCCCTCCCTATATTCAAATTTTTTAATACACAATGTTTCTACATCAATATCGATCATAAATGAGTATTCAATATTTTCGATTTCAATATCAGTCACAACTTCATATAGATTTCCTAAATCATCGACCGTATAAGAAATGTTATAATTATCATCACTAATATCATCACTGATAAAGATATCGTTTTCTATCTGATCAATATAATATCTCATTAATAAAATTTCTAGATTTTTTTGTTTCATCATCACTTTAATTTGTTGATAATTGTTTGTCTTTGATTTCATCATAAACAAACATGATGTTAAGGCAAAAGTCATAATTATAAAGATAATGAGGACAATTTGAAGGATCGATCCCTTATTGTTCAACTTCATCATTTTCTGGTATCCTTTTTTCAAATACATAAGTTAATAAAAAATCATATTGTTTATCATCTCTTATAAGTTTCATATAGATCAAGTCTTCCTTTGTATAAAAATTTAAATCATCAATATCATGAATAAGGATTTCATATCCTGGTGTTTTCACTAATCTTCCTCTAGAAAATTCAAGCTTCATTTCTTGATCTTGATAATCAATGTAACTATAGCCATTATCAATAGAAAGCAAATCTGTACCTAATACATACTGGCTTGCTAACTTTGCTCCAATATAAATATCTGCGTTATCACCTTTAATCTGTTGAGAGTGAGCAATTAAGCGATATAGGCTCGTCAAACTTAAAACAATCATAAATGTAATACTTAATGAAAGTAAAACTTCTACTAATGTAAAACCATTTCGACTATTTCTGATAGTTCGTTTTTGACTTGAATACATATTTCATCGGTTTGAATTTGTTTGAATTTTTCATTAAGTTTACTTTCTTGATTAAATATTGTGATAAACAAAGATGTGTATATAACCAATACACTCAAAAATATTTCTAATGCAAATAGACTTTCAATTAAAGTCATACCTTTGTTATTGAACATAAAAACTTCCACTCCCAACTTGATAAACCAATTGATAGTTTTTTTGTTGATATTCAAAAGAAATACTTTTTGCATTATGAATATGTCCATTTTCATTATATGATAAATCATATTGTTCAAATTCGCTATCACTTGGTAAAACATACTCCCATTCATTATCTAAGGTCGCATAAATAATCTTATCAGTTTCAAAATAAACTGATACATTTTGTTTAGTCGTTATTGCTTTTAATCTCGCCTCATTTAAAAATGATTGGAGTTCGTTTAAAAAAGCTTCACTACTTTTTTCAGGTTGATGGATACTTAATGATAATGTAGAAAGAATGATAATAATAAACAAAACAAATAAAGTCTCAATTAAGGTAAATCCTT
>CAZWXH010000191.1:0-1507 GCA_964637725.1 uncultured Coprobacillus sp.
CTTCCTTTAGTTTGTCCACGACCGTCTGATTTGTCGCTTTTACAATTTCGTCCACGGTTACCAACAAAAGATCCAAATAAAAATTAGCCTTTTCTGTTAGCAGTTCGTTATCTTTGATCGTAACTTCTTTCTTGCCAACATATGCAAGAAAAGCCGTAAATCCTGTTACAATTACGGCTATAATTAAGATTAAAGTTGATATATTCATTTTATTCCTCCACTTCTTCTGTCCATTTTGGACTGTTTAAACTACTTGTCATATCCTTAGTTCGCATAATTAATCTTATGCGTGGTAACTATATTTACGTTATGTTTAATACTTTGTCTGTCGTAATCATATCTATTCCAGTGTTAATAAGTTCTGTTGCAACCAAATCATCATTCAGGGTATAAGTTGCAACTGGTACATTTTTTTCAAAGGCATACCTTACAATATCCTCAGTTAGATAATTATAATCTATATCTATCCCACAATGATTATAAATTGTAGAGATATAATCTATATCAGTCTTTATTTCTGCCTCGGTTGTTTTTGATGTTATATATTGCAATGGGATTTCCATATCATATTTTCTTACTATCTCGGGATAACTTTTCCAACCAAGCAACAAAATCGCATTATGCAACATTCTATATTTTTTTATTTCTTCAATGACTTTGGGCATATTATTATAATCAGATTTAAACTCTATAATCAATTTCATACCATATTTTTTGCAAGTAGAAATATACTCGGAAAATGTTGGGACTTTTAAATTTGGATATAAATTGATGTTTGTACCTACATCAATATCAAAGGATTTAATTTGTGCCAAAGTTAAATCTGATACAAGACCAGTTCCATTGGTAGTTCTATCAACGGTCTCATCGTGCATACAAACTAAGTACCCATCTACAGTTTCTCGCACATCAACTTCAGCACCCCAAAACCCATTTTTACCTGCTAACACATATGCAGGTATTGAATTTTCTGGTGCAAGTAGACTACCCCCCATATGTGCAATCATTTTTGGTTTTACTTCTGACATTAATACATTTGATGGTGTCATTATTTCTCTTGCGTCTTTTCGCAATTGAGAATAGGATATTTGGCTATCAAGTATATGGGCATTCTTTATAGAACCTTGACTATATTTTTTTGCTATAAGGTTGATACCTATAGGTTCTAAATCTAAACCTTCTACTGTCCCACTTGTTTTATAAATTGATATTCTGTAAAACCCTTCAGTTGTGACTGTGTAGCTGTTTTTCCAACCAAACTGCTCTATATATGTTTTATTTATGTCATATCGGTAAATGAACATTGTATAGCCATCAAAAGAAAATTTAAAAGAATCTCCTATGTCACAATAAATATATTCGTTATTTCTTAAAAAGCTGTTGTCGGTAGTTGTCCCCCCTGTTGCAGAGTAACCACCCAAAACCCAACCAGTAAAACTCTTTTCCACCAACTTCGCATAATCTTCCTTATGTGCCACTAAATCATCTTCAACTTTAGCAACTTTTA